>PLMV01000174.1 GCA_003141615.1 Syntrophaceae bacterium | reverse complement strand
ATAGCGCTTTGATTTAGAATTGTGTTTAGGAAGACTCGGAAACGTCTTATCTTGAAAGCAACAGTCTGTGTTTCCCAATTTATATAGACTGTATAATCATTGTTAGGTGGCTTCAAAACTCTCGCTGAAGTTTTCTAGACACGGAGGTGACTATGAAACGACCGAATGAGATCAACGCGATAAATGCCCTCCTGGAAATATTACCGTTCTTTGCTGGAGGTCGCTATGTGGAGAACGGGTCCCCGGATGAGGACAATTCTCAATGTAAAGATGTGGACTATATCCTAGCTCCCGATGCCAATGATCTGCCGAACCTTGCCGTTGAACATACGAGAGTAGAGGCCTTCCGAGGACAAATGACGTATGTCAACAGGTCATACGATATAGTTCATGAAGTAGATATTGAGTGCCAAGGTCAACTACCACCCGACAGGTATTTCAGCTTGGTAGTGCCCCATATTCTAGTAGAGTCTCTAAGAAAGCAAGCAAGCAAACAATTCATTTCATTTATTGTGCCATGGATAGTGACAACAGCCCAGACATTGTTGATCGATGACCATAAAACAACCAAATATGCCGAACAAGACGTACTCTTGATGTGCGGCGGATCACATCCTAAGATTAATGGTACCATTGGTAGAATTCCTAGTGGACCAAATGATCAAGAGGATCTAGCCAAGGAAAGTCTGTGGTTTTCGATTGAACATGGTTTGGGTAAATTTTCGAAATACAAAAGACTCGGGTATGATACCGTTCTTTCCCTCGAGGACATATCGGGCGCAATTCGCTCTTCTATGCTCTTAGAAATCGAGACAGACATACAAAGAAAGGCGCTTGTTAGCACCTTGGTAGACTACCTAATTGTGTTCGCGTCCAATGAGGATAGAATGATCGTGGCAAACGTTTGGAAAGAGAATCGGTTGCGATACAGCCCTGTCCCATTTAATAGGAGATTTGACAGAAGAGAAGGGAAATGGTTTCCTCTCGAATGAGGTTCGCATTATGAAAGCCATCTAATGAATCGTTGGAGCCGCCGACACCTATGAGGACGTTTGGCAATGTCAGTCAAGTTCGCATGTCCAAGAAGTGATGGGCGCAGATCGGCGGTGCGGTTCAACTATATCGTTCAGTCATAAAAATAAAGATAATAGTCCATTGGATGACAGATGCGGCCTAGAAAGCGATATACAGTAAGATGAATATGAGTATCGAAAATAAAAAAAATCGTTTTGCTTTTATTATTCCCGTTTACAACCATGCCGCGACTGTGGCGCAGGTTGTCAAAGATGCGCAGGCCTTGCGCTTTCCCGTCTTTGTTGTTGACGACGGTTCAACCGACAACACATATGATCAGATTAAAGAAATAGCAGGTATTCAAATCCTACGGCATCAACAGAACCAGGGCAAGGGCGCGGCCATTATGACGGGCTTTGCCGCGGCCTCTGCCATAGCTGATTGGGCAATTACCATAGATGCCGACGGCCAACACTATCCCCAAGACGCTATGAGACTTATCAAAGCTATTCCTAAAAAAACGCAGCCTATTGTAGTGGGAGCCAGAGCAAACATGGTTGGCGAAAATGTTCCGTGGACAAGCAGATTCGGCCGGAAGTTTTCCAATTTCTGGGTACGAATTTCCGGCGGCCCCGCTCTTTTGGATTCCCAAAGCGGCATGCGTATCTACCCTCTGCCCGAAGCGCTCAACTTAGGAACAAAAGCGCGGCGTTTTCAATTTGAAGTGGAAATTTTAGTTCAGGCTAAAAGAAAAGGCGTACAGGTTATTGAAACTCCGGTGCGTGTCAACTATAATCCCAACGGAGAAAGAATTTCTCACTTTCGCCCCTTTGTCGATTTTCTGCGCAATTCTTCAACCTTTACCCGTTTGATTTTCACCAGGATATTTCCACCGCGATAATAATTCCTCCGGCAACAAAATAGTGTCATTCCCGTCGTGGATGCCCTTCAGGGTACGGAGGCGGGAATCCAGTATTTTTATAACTTTTTTCCTGCTGTCGCCTGGACGATGTCTGGATACCGGCCTGCGCCGGTATGACGATTGAAACAAAGAACGAAGAAATTACTACTGTCATGCCGGACTTGATCCGGCATCCAGAAAAAATAAAACTGGATTACCCGGTCAAGCCGGGTAATGACAAAAAAGATAATATGGAGGCATCTAGTCAGTTTACCTTTTTCCTCAAGGCTTTTTGTCTTGCCACTACCGGTAAAATATGATTTATAAAATCCGTGTCAAATACTGATAAATAAACGAATCTACAGGTTTGCATGTCATCAGGTAAATATCAAATTAAATGGTCTATTGTTCTTATCGTTACCCTGATTGTAGCAGCGCTTTTTTTCTGGGAATCCAAAAACTTAAAAATCGAAACGGATATTCTGGAATCAATGCCGCACAACGACCCGGTGCTGGCCGATGCGCGCCAGATCATCAGACATTTACCTGTTCAGGACAGGTTATTTATTGATTTAGAACAAGCCTCTTCGGATCGTGACAAACTGGTCAGCGCGGCATCTCTCATTACAGACAAATTAAGCAAAAGCGGTCTTTTTGCCAAAGTCGGCATAGGCGATGAAGCTAAAAACTTTCCCGAGCTTATGGCGCATGTAACGGATAGTTTGCCCCTTCTTTTTAGCGCGGAACAGTTAGAAAAAGAAATAAAACCGCTTTTGGAACCGGCGAAAATTAAAGAGGCTCTTGCCCAAAACCGGCAGACGCTGGAGCAACTCGAAGGAATCGGCCGCAGTGAAATGATCGCCAAGGACCCGCTGGGATTTTCCGGCATAATCCTGCGGCAGTTATCCGGTTTGCTTCCCTCCAATAAAGCGCAATTTTATCAGGGACAACTTATTTCCGAAGATGGAAAACGCGCGCTCATCATCGCCAAAATTGCCGGATCGGGCACGGATACGGCAACTGCAGCTAAAATTGAAAAACTCCTTGATGATTGCCGGCGGGAATTAGCGGCAAATCAGGATTTAAAAGATCAATATATTCTTACGTCCGTCGGCGTTTATCGCGCGGCTTTGGATAATGAAACCATCGCCAAGCGGGACACCCGGCTGGCCATAATTTTAACGACGCTGGGAATCGCTTTGCTGCTTCTTTTCGCTTTTCCCCGTCCGCTCATCGGTCTTCTGGCACTCCTGCCTTCGACGGTGGGAGCGATTGCCGCTTTGTTTGTTTGTTCTTTTTTCTTTAAATCCATGTCGATGCTGGCGGTAGGTTTTGGCGGCGCGATAATGGGTTTTACGGTTGATCTGGGAATTACCTATTTGCTTTTCCTGGATCAGAAGAAAGAAACATACGGCAGGCAGGTGGCACGGGAGGTCTGGTTAGCTGAACTTCTGGCGGTGCTTACGACTGTCGGTTCTTTTCTTCTTCTGCTGATCAGTGATTTTAAGATTCTCGCGGAGATTGGCGTCTTCTCCGCTCTGGGAGTAACTTTCGCGCTTCTTTTTGTCCTTATTATTTTCCCGAAAATATTTCCATCCATGCCGCCGGCAAACCGTCAAAGCAACCCCTTGCTTATCAATGCCCTTAAAAAGATTGCGGCTCCGGCTAAATGGAAATTGCTGCTGATGGTTGTTTTCGGGGCGGTGATGCTGTTTTTTGCGCATCCGGAATTTGATGCTAATATTAATGCCATGAATTCCGTGAGCAAAGACATGATAACCGCTGACAAGAAATTACAAAGATGGGGCGATCTTTCCGGCAAGTGCTACGTCTTTCTGCAAGCGCCAAGCATTGCGCAGCTGCAGCAGAAGAACGATCAGTTGATGCCGGTATTGACAGCCGATATTCAGAAGGAAAAACTGTCCTCCGTTGTTCTTCCATCTTTGTTGTTTCCATCACCGGTAATGAGCCAAAAAAATATGGAAGCATGGCAAAGCTTTTGGAGCAGGGAACGTCTGGCCAAACTAAAGCGGGATGTGGCTGTGGCTGCCGGGGAAAATGGCTTTGCTCCTTCCGCCTTCGAGCCCTTTTGGAAAATAATCAATAATAAAAATTTACACTCCGAAGAGATACCGGAAAAATATTTTGAATTTTTTGGAATTACCAAAGGCCCAGCGGAGTACACGCAGTTGAGCTTAATCACGACCGGTAAAAATTACGATGCCGAAGATTTAACTTCCCGTCTTACCAATCAGGGGCTTGCTAAAATATTTGATGTTGGTTTATTCAACAAGAGACTGGGAAACTTCTTGAAAAGCATTTTCATCCAGATCGCGTTGATTACAGGGATAGGCATTGTGATTATTGTCTTTGCGTTTTATCTCGACTGGCTCCTGTCACTGGCGGTGCTGGCTCCAATTACTTTCGCTCTAGTAGCCACGCTGGGAACACTCAAGATTATCGGCCATCCGCTGGACATTCCCAGCATCATGCTCTGGATTGTCATTATGGGCATGGGAATCAATTATTCCATTTATTATGCCTGTTTCTACCAGCGCTACCGCAATGAAAACCATCCCGCCATGGACATTGTCAAGCTGGCAATGTTTCTGGCATCTTTTACCACACTCATTGGTTTCGGCGTACTGGCGATCGCCAAACACAATCTTTTGCGCAGTATAGGAATCACCTCTCTTTTAGGCATCGGCTACTCCATCATGGGAGCCTATCTTATTTTGCCGGCGCTGGTGAAGAAAATATACGCGCCGTTTAATTTTCCTTCCGGGCCATTGGAGACAGGCTCGAAAGAGCATTTGAAACGCACTTTGTTGCGCTACCGCCATCTGGAAGCATATCCGCGGGTTTTTGCCCGTTTGAAAATGAAGATTGATCCGATGTTTAAAGAGTTGGATAAATACGTGCAAACCCCCCGCAGAATAATTGATATCGGCTGCGGCTATGGAATTCCCGCGACGTGGCTTCTGGAAATTTATCCGCAGGCTGAAGTATACGGGCTGGAGCCGGACGAGATACGCGTGCTCATTGCATCACATGCCATAGGCAATCGCGGCCGGGTGGAAGCCGGACGCGCCCCCGATCTGCCGGAAGTTGATGGCGCTGTTGATTACGTGCTTATGCTGGACATGCTGCATTTAATTTCCGATGAAGAAGTACAAATTGTTTTTCAACGTATTTATGAGAAACTATCGCCACGAGGAACATTGGTGGTTCGAGCGACAATTCCTTCGGACAAAAAAAATCCCTGGAAGCGCTGGATAGAAACAGCCGGGTTAAAAATTATTCACGCGACAGGTAGCTTTCGTAGCGAAAAAGAAATTGTAAATTCTATGAAAAAGGCGGGCTTTGCCGTCAGCGTTTCCGCTTCCGACACAAAAGGAATCGAAGAGAAATGGTTTGTGGGGAATAAACGTGAGGTGTAAAAAGTAAAAATAACACTTGCCACCTAACGCTTAACATATGAAGGAGGTGCGAAAATGTACGAACAAAAACCATGGTTGAAGTTTTACCAACATGTTCCACATACTATCGATTATCCTCGCGTTACCATGTATGAGGCGTTGAAGCAAACGGCGGATCAAAATCCCGACTCCATTGCCTATGATTTTCTTGGTTACACATCAAATTACCGTCAATTCATGATGGAGATAGATCAATGTGCTGATGCGCTGGCAGCGCTGGGTCTTAAAAAAGATGATCGCATTACCATTTCCATGCCGACTTCGCCTCAAGGTATCATCTGTTTTTATGCCGCCAATAAATTAGGCGCCGTCAGCAGTATGATTCATCCTCTCTCTACAACCAAAGAAATTGAATTTTATCTTAACGTGGCCAAAAGCCGTTTCGCCCTTACTCTTGACGCTTTCTACGCCAAATTCAAAGACGTAAAAAACTCCACACCACTGGAGACGTTAATTCTGGCCAGGATTCCTGATTATCTGAATCTTTTCAAAAAAATCGGATTCAATTTGACCAAAGGCCGCAAAATTCCCAAAGTGCCGCAAGACCCGATGGTTAGATGGTGGGCTGAACTGATGAAAGGCAAGTATGCCCAAGCGCCGCAGGTACAAATGGATACCGATGATCTGGCCGTTATTCTTTACAGTGGCGGCACAACCGGCGTTCCCAAGGGCATCATGCTCTCCAATATGAATTTCATCAGTGAAGGAATGCAGGTCTCCGAATGGGGCAAGCTAAACGGCGCGGATTCAATTCTGGCCATTCTTCCGATATTCCATGGTTTCGGGCTGGGTGTTTGCGTCAATGCCTGTTTTATGGGAGGCGGCAAAAGTATCCTTGTGCCGCAGTTTACGCCGGAAACGGTTGCCGACATTATCAGTTCTCAGAAACCTTCTTTTGTCATCGGTGTTCCCACCCTTTTTGACGCTCTGAGCCGCAGTCCCAAAATGCAGAAAGCGGACTTGAGCTGTCTGCGGGCTACTTTTTGCGGCGCTGATTCTCTGCCCTGCACGGTCAAGGAGCGATTTGAAGAAATGGTTAAAAAACAGGGCGGCAATGTACAGCTCCTGGAAGGATACGGCCTTACCGAGGCGGTAACGGCAATTATGGCTATGCCCATCGGACATTATCGGGAAGGAAGTATTGGAGTGCCTTTCCCGGATATGCTGGCAAAAATTGTCCTGCTCGGAACAACCGATGAAGCTCCCATAGGCGAAGAAGGAGAAATCTGCATTTCCGGCCCTGCGGTGATGATGGGCTATCTAGGTGAGCCCCAAGAAACTGCCGATACGCTCAAAAAACATGCGGATGGCAGAATCTGGCTGCACACCGGAGATATCGGAACAATGGATCAAGACGGATTCTTCTATTTCAAACTGCGGCAGAAGAGAATGATAAAATCATCAGGCATGAACGTTTATCCCGCGCAGGTGGAAGATATTCTCTACAAGCATCCGAAGGTGCGTGACGCCTGTGTTATCGGCGTGCCGGATGAAGCACAGGTTCAGGCGGTTAAAGGTTTTGTCGTCCTCAAGAATGCGGATGAAGCAAATCCTGAAACGGAGAAGGAATTGATTAATTATTGCCGTGAGCATTTGATAAAATGGAGCTGTCCCCGTTCCATAGAGTTTAGAAACGACCTCCCAAAAACTTTGGTCGGCAAAGTGGCGTTCAATGTTCTGGAAAAAGAAGAGATCGTCAGACTGAAGAAAGAGGGAAAATATTCAGGAAGCTAAAGCTGAAGGTTTTTTATATAGTTTATGAAAAAGTTTCCCTACAAAATATTGCTTTATCTTTCCCGCAGGCTGGGATTGTGGTTTTTCCGCGCGTTCTCCTGGTGTATTGTCACCGGTTATTTTTTTCTTTTCCCCACACGCGTGGCGAACAGCTTCAAATTCTATCGCTCTTTGTTTCCCGGACGAGGTTTGCTGTATCATCTTTATTGCGCGTGGAAGCAGTATCATAACTTTACCGATGTCTATATCCACCGGTTTATACGGCTTGGCGAAGAAGATATCGAATTTGTCAAAGAGGGATGGGAATATCTGGAAGAGGCGGTGCAAAAAAAGACAGGCGCTATTTTACTGATGTCGCACATCGGCAACTGGGAGTTGGCCGCGCAAACACTCAACCGCAAAGGGCTGCCGATTATGCTTTATCTGGGAGCAAAACACAAAGAGCAGATCGAACATATTCAAAAACAAATTTTGGCGAAAAGCGGTATCAGAATCGTGGCGACTTCCGAAGATGAAAAATCCCCTTTCGCTTTAATCGAGGGAATCAATTTCTTACGCGAAGGCGGCATTGTTTCCATGACGGGCGACCGTCTCTGGGGCGAGCAGAGTTATGTCACCGTGGATTTTCTTGGACATGAAGTACGTCTGCCGGATACTCCGCATTTATTCGCCCTGATGACCGGCGCGCCGCTGATGACTTTTTTTGTTTATCAGGAGGCTGTCGGGAAATATCATATCAGAGTTTCCCCAGGACGAAAGGTTTCGGCAGCCTCGCGCACGGATAGAAAAAAAGCGGTTCAGGAATCGGCCCAGGCCTACGCCGCGGATCTGGCTCTGTTTGCCCGCGAGCATCCTTTCGAATGGCATCATTTCGAGCCATTCTTGGGTAAAAAAATCAATCAGAATGAATAGCGGTGTCGAAATCAATGGTATGACTTCTAAAGTACGATTTGGATATGTTTTGCATTATACCCCGCTCCGCTTTTGAAGTTTGAGTCTTATTAGAATTTGCTTTGCGCTTTATTAATTTTAGTATAAGAAAAATGGTTAAAGATAAAAAATCATTATAATTGGCGGAACTGACAAAAGAGGGAAGAAAGAATTTTAAAATAATGGTTTCCTCTCAACAAAAAAAACGAATCGTTCTTGTTCATCCGCGGGGATTTAACTGGTTCCCCGGAAAGCGCGACATTACCGATATTGCCAATCGAATGGTGCCGCAGGGATTGCTTTCCATCGCCGCCTATCTGATGGAACGGGGACATGATGTTTTTGTTTATGATTGCCTCGGCCCAGATGTTCCGTTTGACCTGCAAAAACAAGTCCAGGCAATTTTAGCCTATCAACCGCAGATTGTAGGCTTTTCGGCAACAACATCATCGTTTCCCGATGCCGCCAACCTTGCGCAAAAAATCAAAGAGCAATTTCCTGATACGATAACAGTATGCGGAGGAGTCCATGTTTCCGCGCTGAAAGAAAAGCTTCTGCTGGATTATCCGGCTTTTGATTTTCTTGTTACAGGCGAGGGCGAAATAACCATGTCTGAGCTTGCCGCCGGTTTTGATCCCTCGGAAATTAAAGGATTGATCTGGCGCCGGGGATCAGAAGTTATTACCAATGATCCGCGTCCGAAAATATCCGATTTAGACAGTCTGCCGTTTCCCGCCTACGAAAAGCTTAAAGGTTTTCCCGGCGATTACCATTTGCCTTTATTCAGCTATGTCCAGACACCCGGGGCGACGATGATCACCTCGCGAGGTTGTGTCTATCAGTGCTCCTACTGTGACCGTTCCGTTTTTAAAAAAGGTTTCCGTTACAATTCCGCCGCTTATATTTACGAACACATGAAATATTTGCGGACAAAATTCGGCGTGCGTCACGTCAACATTTACGATGATTTGTTTACAATGAACCGCCCGCGGATTGTTGAGCTTTGCGAAAAACTCAGTCGTTATCCTCTGGGAATAAATTTCAACTGCGCTGTACGCGTGGGCTACACGGATGATGATTTGTTAAAAATGCTCAGGGATGCAGGATGCCTTATGGTTTCATTGGGCATTGAATCCGCCGATCCCAAAATGCTCGAAAGACACAAGGCCGGTGTTTCACTCGAAGAGGTGAGCGATACAGTACAGCGGATTCAGATGACCGGATTGCGCGCCAAAGGGCTATTCATGATGGGTTTGCCCGGCGAGACTGAGGAATCAATCAAGCGCACATCCGACTTTATCATAACGCTTGGGCTGGACGATATGAACATGGCGAAATTTACGCCCTTCCCCGGCGCGCCGCTTTGGGACACAATAAAAGATGAAGGAACTTTTAATGAAGACTGGCGGCTGATGAACTGCCTTAATTTTGTTTTTGTGCCCAAGGGAATTGCCACCAAAGAAAGACTCGATCAACTTTACAACGAGCATGTAAAGCGTTTTTATTCCGACAAAGGATGGCGCGAAAAATTCCGCAAACGTATCTGGCATCATCGCAAAAGCCTCATGTATTTACTGCGCCATCTGCCATCGTTCTGGTCGGCAAAAAACCAGTTTGAACCCAATAAATAAAAATCTCTCGTCATTGCGATTCCGCCGTGGCGGACAGCCTGCCCGGCGAATACGCCGCGGCAATCTTTCTAATGATTGACAGACTATATGAAAGCATGTTAAATCGCGGCAACTTCTATAAAAAATGGCTGCCCCTGTAGCTCAGAAGGATAGAGCAACGGATTCCTAATCCGTGTGCCGCGCGTTCGACTCGCGCCAGGGGCACTTTAAAATCAAGGATTTAGGGAAATATTCTGGTTTGTTTCGGTAGGAAAAACTGCAATTGTGCTTGTTTGTGCTTGAAGATAGGCTTTTTGTTTCTGTGAGGCAATCTTCAGGTCTGTTTCACTTACAACGTTGTAGCGTTCAAATACTGACCTTGTTTTATGCCCTGATATCATCATTGCAACTCTCTCAGGAATCCCGGCTCTGACCATATTGCGGACAGCAGTTCTGCAAAAATCGTGGAACAGCCTCTTTCCGATTTTAGCATCGGTGCAAGCCCTTTCCCAATACTTTCTGAAATATTTAATCTTGTCGGTTCCTGTCGGATTTGAAAAAAACATACTTCGATATTTTGGCAAATTCCCTCTGTCTTGATTTCTGATTCAAAAAGATTTCTTTCAGTTCATTATCAAGAAAGACTGTCCTTGCTTCGTTGTTTTTCGTTTCGCCTGATTCAATCCTAACAATATTGTTATCAAGGTCAACTTGCGACCATATTAAATCTCTAATCTCAGTAACACGCCACCCTTATTTATAAGCAAAGGTCACAAAGCCTTTCAGATAAGAAGGCAACGCCTCTCTCAATGCGATAAAGTCTGAATGCTCAAAGAATCCTTTGCGGATATTGTTCTCTTTAAGCATGGGAATAAATGGCACTCTATCAACCTTCGGTGGAGTTTACCTTAATCCTAGATTCAGGATTCTCTTTAATGCTGATAATTCCCTATTGACTGTCGCATTGAGTTTCCCTTCCTCTAATCGCTTTTCGATATAACGCTGAATTCGTGGCGTAGTAATTTCCGGCACCCTGAAACCGTCAAAAAAAGTTTTTAATTGTCTGACACTAAGTTCAGCACGATTGAGTGACTTCTTTTCATTAATGCGATAGTCGGAAAGAAAATCATCTGCAAGGTCATTGAATCTTACCTTGTCAAAGTGAATCCCCGAAATCTTGCCTTGTGAAATTTCACCCTCTCTAAATTTCAAAAATCTCTTTGCCTCCGTTTCTTTTTCAGTCTTTGCTGATCCTCGATAAGGTTTGCCGTTTCTATAATACTGAATCCAATACACGGCACCACGTCGGTATATACTTCACATTATATCATTCCTCCTTTCTCTTTTTCGTTTTCCCTTTTGCCTGCATTTCAAGACACGTTAAAGCAAGATGCAGAAAAGGGGGTATTCCCCTTACTCCACGTTCCCAACGGCTTACAGTCATTATATGGACTGATAAAGCTTCTGCCAGTCCGTTTTGACTGTATCCGTTAGCCTCACGCCATTTTTTTAAATCTTTAGGTGTCATGGTTATTACATAAGCCAATGGCTTATGATTGTTAAGGGTTTTTTGAGGTTCATCCAGTTAATAATTACTTCCTGTAATTCTTGTTTCTCAATTCTGTCGTTTTATGATACATTACAAACGGTAATGTTTGAAAAATGGCGGATTTCCAACTTAACAAAAGGAGTGTGCTATGCAATATAATGTTCTTGTCGGGATTGTTGTTTTTCTACTGGTGTTCATGCTAGCGATACAATTCCAATTGAATGACCTCAGTACAAAAATGCAGGAAACCATCAAAAAAGTAGATGACCTGCTAAAAGAACGGCCAAAAGAAAAAAGTAATCCAATAGTACAAAACATACAATTTTAGATTCTTAGCACCTCCGAAGGACCTGGCGGACATCTGTTCGGCAAACCGTCAAGCGTTCGTGATTCTGAATTATCGGTGTCTTCATCCGTGGCGAACACTGGGGCGACGCGTAATGGCACGCCTCAGTGGAATCGATACACCTTTCAACTAGTAATCTTCAATTTATTCTTTCCATGAGATTGTAGATAAGTAAGTGAAACAAATAATCGACTTCTTCCTGAAGTCAAGCATCCAGTAATTTTGATAGGCCTACATCATTTCAATCGAAAATGAATGACGATCACCTTTATCGGGATCCCGAATACTCCTGGGGTGCATATGTACGGTAATAACGCTTTGAGAATTGGAGGCATACAGGGAGGATAGGACTGCCTAGATTACGGTTGAAAAAGAGCTTTTTGGGTGAAAATAACCATTTTTCTAGTAGGCGAGGTTATCTATATTTATTGCTACGCAAGTGTTTTATAAATATTTATCTTTGATTTTACACGCTAATTTCATTTATTTTAACTGGAGGGATACACATATACTGAATTTGGCATATAAAATGAAATTAAAGAGGTTAGATTAAATATGTTTTAAGACTAAATTAAAGAAATTCAGGAGATGATCGGACAAATCAGTTCAAACCGATTGGGGGACAAGATGCAGGAGATCAGAATGTATGTAATCTTGGCGGCGCTGGTGGCAGTCGTCTTGTCAGGGTCATTCTGCCCGCTCCAAGCCCACGATCCAGGGACGTATGATTTCTCCTCGATCGACGCCCATGCCCTGGCCACTCCCGCGTCCGCGGAAACCTCAATCGAAGCGCTCGCCGCCTACTTGGCAAAGCCGGCCCGCAATGACCTGGAAAAGGTCCGGGCGCTTTTTGTATGGATGACCGACAATATCGCCTATGACGGCACGTCCTTAGCGAGCGGCAATATTAGGTCTGAGGACCAGAAGGTGGATGCGGTATTGCGAAACCGACAATCAGTCTGTGCCGGTTACGCCAGTCTTTTTGTTGCCATCGGAAAGGCCATGGGGCTGGATGTCGTTTCTATCAGCGGTTACTCCAAGGGGATTAGCTTTACTCTTGGAGAGATGCAGGAAAGGAATAACCATGCTTGGAACGCTGTTAAAATCAACGGCGTCTGGCACCTCCTCGACTCGACCTGGGGGGCTGGAAAGCTCTGGAAAAACTTCCATTTCAAAAAAGAGTTTGACGACTTCTATTTTCTCACCCCACCCGAGAAATTCATTTATTCCCACTTTCCCGCCGACCCATACTGGCAATTGCTCAGCCAACCGGTTTCACGCGTAGATTTCTTCAACCGGATATATGTCAAGCCCCCTTTCTTCAAAAACCAACTGGAAGCGGTGAGCCATCACAACTCCGTCATTTTTGCCAACGGGGAAGTTGTCATCTCTCTCCGTGCCCCGGATGACGTTGACGTTTCCAGTTTTCTCAGGACCCCTGAAAACAAGAAAATCCTATGCCAGGTGGAACGAAAGGACGGTTTGGCTCTGATCAAGGCCGCCATTCCTGAACCGGGGGATTATGCACTGGAGATTTATTCCTCTCTTAAAAGCAGTCGCGTGTTTAACTTCGCCCTAGCCTACCGTGTCATTTGCATCCACAAAAAGGCTTTGGAGGACGGCGGCCCTCTCACTACCGATCAACAAGATGCCTATGGTGTACGTCCGTCAAGCCACAATTCCTACTCGATCAGCACCGGGGCAGATCTGGGTTTGACTTTGAAAGCGCCCCCTGACGTGGAGATAATGGCCCACCTGATGGATTTGAACAACCACATTCTTTCCCCCTACTTGGTCAAGGTCGATCACAACCACGACCATGCCTTGGTTCAAGCCCAATTCCCGAAACCGGGGATCTATTACCTGAACATATTCGGCCACCACCGCAAAAGTTACGAAAGGAATATTTTCATCATGCAATACAAGGTGCGGGCGAACAGTTCCGCGGGCGAAACTGCCGGATTCGTCAAGCCTTATCCCAAATTCGCCGAATTCAAGCAGAGGCCATAATCGTTTACCGGCCACGCCGTCCGCAAGATACGGATTATTATCACTGCGTAGAGGATTATTTTGAAATATTTGTCCGGAACTATGGCGAACATTTCTCACGTCAGTACGGATCCTGGCGGCCTAATCTTCAGCAGGTTATTTATCAGTATCTGGGCGGGTGTTTCCTCAACAATTTGTTAGTGTAAAGTGTATGTTACCCCGTATTCAACTATGACGTCAAGCCACTTGGCGGGGATTTGCGTATTTTAATACAAGTCTTCAGTAGCAAGTATCAGCTCATTTTTTGAATACGGTTTGAAAACGCGCAGGTTCTTAGCTGCTTATCCTATAGTCATGCATGAGACATGACCTCCTTATTACGGCGATTCCTGGAGGGGAAAGAGAATCCATCTTTTAGAAACAAACCGTGTCCGGCGGTACGCCGCCTTATTCAATGTCCTGGCATACCACCCGCCCCGGCGTGCAGAGACTGCTGCACAGAATGAGCCGACCCCAGCATCACCATATCGAGGAGAACGTTGACACTCTCATTCACGAACGGGGCATACTGGTCCCGAGCTTTCTGTTTAAGCTCGGTCGGCGTCTCCTTCTTCTTGACGCCGCCTTCCTTCTCCTTCTCCATCTCCTTGCGCAAGTCGGCAAGCCGAATAACGCCCTTCTTTTCGGCGGCTTCTTTGTTGTTCTTGATGATCTCGGCGAATTTAGCGTCTTTGGCGACCCTGGCCTGGGACCTTGCCGCCAGTTCCGCGAGTATGGGCCGTTCCACAGGTTTCCAGAGCGGAGCGGCGTTTCCCTGCACGCCGAGAAAGGGCGTGATCGCCTGGGCCGGAAGCGGGTATTCCAGCGCCGTTTCACCAACATCTTCGAGAATGAAAAAGATAGGTAGCCGCACATCCGCCTCTACGCCCATTTTCTGCGTAGACTTGCCGCCGGGCAGGAAGTACAGCGCCGTGGTGACTTTCATGCCGCCCAGATCCTGGGGCAGTGGCGTCACTGCCTGCACGGACCCCTTGCCGAAAGTATGGTCCGACCCGACGATTACCGCGCGATGGTAGTCTTTGAGAGCACCCGCCACGATCTCGCTGGCCGATGCGCTCAGGCGGCTCGTCAGCACAACGAGGGGGCCCGTGTAGAGCGCGCGGGGGTCTTCCACAGGGAACGTAATCACTTTGCGCTTATCGCCCGTCCCCGATGCGGCAGAGCCATTGGCGAGAATCGTCACCTGCTCGCGGCTGTCCTTGGTCGCCACGATTCCGCCCTTGTCAAGAAAAAGGCCGGCAAGACGCACCGCTTCCCCGAGCAGCCCGCCCCCGTTGCGGGACAGGTCCAGCACGATCCCATCGATATGTTGCCGCCTGGCCTCCGCGAGGAGGCTTTTCACGTCTTCATAGCAGGATTTTTTTTCCTTCTCGTCGCCGTAGAAAGAAGGAAGATCGATAACGCCGAAGCGGTACTGCCTGCCGTCTACCATCCGTGTCTCGTAGGTGATCTTGGCCTCCTGCTCCTTAATGTCGACCTTGTCGCGTGCGATAGTGATGTCAAAGCGGTACGTGCGTTCCACCTGCCGCAGGATTGTCAGGGTTACCTGCGTGCCTTTCTTGCCGCGGATCATCTTGACAACGTCGCGCAGGTCCATATCGATGACATTAACGGGTCTTTCGTTTTCCTGAGCCACGGCGATGATCTTGTCCTTCGACTTCAGCAGGCCCGAGCGCTCGGCGCCTCCCCCGGGGATCAACTCCTCAATGACGGTAAAGCCGTTGTCGCTGCTGAGGAGGGCCCCGATCCCCTCTAGGGAAAGCTGCATCTGAATCCGGAAGTCCTCAAAGTCTTCGGGGGACAGGTAGCTTGTGTGCGGATCCAGAGCCTGGGCGAAGGCTTCGGCGACGTTCGTAATGAGTTTTGCGGGATTGCGCTTGACCACCCGCTTTGTCTGCAGCTCGTAGCGGTGAATCTGCTGCTTCTTGGCCTCCGCCAAGTCGATGCCTGTCAGCAGGGCGTTCTCGATCTGGAATTGCACAACCTTTCTCAGGAGCACATGCTTTTCCGCCGCCGTTTTCACATAGGGGCGTTTTTTCACGTCGATGTCCAGCTCCACTGTCTCGTCGAGATGGTAGTCCGGCCCCAGAATCTTTTTGACTATGGCCTCGTTCTCCCGCGCCCGTACGACGAGCACATCGTAAACCTGCTGTAGCGAAGCACAGTTGCCCGCTTGCACGATTGAAAACACGTCTTGCAGAACCGGCTTTAGCCTTTCCACATCGGACTCGTACAGCAGGGTTTTAGAGGGGTCAAGACTCTTGATCATCTGGTCGACGGCGTGAGTCTCGATCTCTCCGGTTATATTTTTCATCGCGTAGTGGTTGGCCAAATACCTTCCCATCAGCAGGGGCAGGCGGCTGCATGTAAGGTTTTCGGCCACTGATGAGGAAAGGGGCAACAGCAGGATCAGCAGCAGAATCAGCAAAAATCTTCGGACACAGAACCCGCCCTTGCTGCCGAAGGCAGCTCTGCGGCTACGGTGATGGTCCCCAGGAGTGTTTCCGGAGATGTTTCCGACGCTTCTATCATACATGTTCATGCTCTCTGTACCTCAAACCGCACCGGGACACGGCCGTTCATCATTTTGCTCTATATGAGAAATCCAATGACAGTGACGATAGAAGGACGGAGGGATTCTGTCAAGGAAAAAAGAAAATTGCATGTGGTTGGAGTCGAGTATAACAAATACAAGTCAATACCACAACCATCCCTGCACATTCATTGACTTCTGCTTGAAAGGTGCAAAGCCGTGACAGCCTATTTTCCGTTCACCTATAATGCGCCCATTCTTCCTGAAGTCTTGTTTTTCTTATTTTCCAGATATACACAACATTTCAATGCGTAATAAACAAATTAAAAACTGATAGAGAACTCCTCATATTTTGCGGTCAATATTTAATTGACATACAAGACCAAAATTCCTATATTTCAAGCATGAACAAACCAGGTCTTATCAATCAAGATTTGAAGAGCATATGATCATCACCGATGACAAGAGGGCAAAAGATAAACATACATGGTCATATGGATTGAACAGACTTATTCGTAAAAAAGGAGATGGCTTTCATGAAAGGAGAAAAGGCAGACTTGCGCATATCGAAAAGATATCAATCAACGACAAGCTGTTTCCGGATTTCAGCGCATGCAAACTTTTAGCAACCCTGAAGGTTTAGCCTTTCGATATCGAATTTCCAAAACCGGAAATCGGTAATTCATAATCCTGGAAGCTATCTTTCCCCCAACTTATGGATGTATCAAATCGATAGTGGAAGTTAGCCATGGACTTTCACGGATGATCAGGTGCGAATGGTGAATCTGATCAATATAATTGATTTCCTGCTGGAATACTTCTCTATTGATTTGGGAAAGCAAAAGTCAGGCTTGAGCCTGACCATGGTAGGGCGAACGGGTCAAATCTTTGCTTGGCTCATTAGCAATGCCGGATACTGCCATTCAAATGGTCCACGGCAAATCGTATGTCGATCCGGACAAGTGCATGGGATGCGGCGTATGCGTATCGAAATGACCTAACCATGCGCGCACCTTGAATCTGAGGCATGCAAAGAGACTCCCCAAATTTATTTATGCTCTGAATGTAAATATTACTTGACTTATAGACGACCGGTCTATTATAGTATGCGGCAAGTCAAAAGCAAAGGGGGAAATTCATGGATATTTACGAACGATTAAGAGAAATTCTGGATGCACATCCAACAACGGCGCCGAAAGCAAAGTCGATCGATGAGATACTGCGCATACTTTTCACGCCGGAGGAAGCGGTTCTTGCCGTCAATATGAGTTATAAAACCAAAAGCGTATCCAGCATAGCGAAAGCGGCCGGAGTTTCGGAAAGCAGGGCAAAACAAAATCTGGAATCAATGGCCAACAAAGGAATTATTCATTCCCGGAATAAAGAGGGAGAGAAATTCTATGCTTTGCTTCCGCTGATTCCCGGTGTGTTTGAGTTTCCCTTTATGAAGGGCGGCGGAACACCCATGCACCAGCGCTTAGGCCAGCTCTGGGAAGAGTATCATCATGAAGCGCTTGGCGCCTCATTTGCCGGTCAACCGACGCCACTGATGAGAGTAGTCGCTGTGGAAAAATCTATTACAGCACAAGACCGTGTCCATCCCTATGAAGAGGTTAAAAATTTTATCAACGATGCAAATTACATCGCGCTGGCCAAATGCGCCTGCAGAGTCAGCGTGGGCAAATGTGACAAACCTAAAGAAGCATGTCTCATCTTTGGTGAAACGGCGGATTTCCTTGTGGAGAGAGGTTTTGCCCGCCAGATCAGCAAAGAAGAAGGGATGAAGGTGCTGGATCTGGCAGAGGAGTCTGGGCTGGTTCATACAAGCAATAACAGCGCTGACCGCGCTAACCTGATCTGCAACTGCTGTCCCTGCTGCTGCACTGTTCTGCGGGGAAGAACACAGTTAAAGCATCCTCACGCCTTTGAACCCAGCCGTTTTGAAGCGCATGTTACGAGTGATGAATGCACCGGCTGTGCTATTTGTATAGATGAGCGCTGCCCGATGAAGGCTATTGAAATCAAGGATGATGTTGCCGTCGTCAATGTGCAAGAGTGTATCGGCTGCGGCCTGTGTGTGACCGGCTGTCCGGTCGGAGCTATTGAGCTTACGGAAAGAAAACAGATCCCCTCTATTCCGGCGACGATCAAGGAAATGGGGGCTAAAGTCCTTCAGGAAAAAGGAAGGCTTGACGCTTTTCTGAAAATTATGCAAAGTTGACATGTCCGTTTATTGTGATAAGGAGAATTAATAATGGCGCGAACTAATACCCGTGAGGAAATCATCCGCAAGGGAGCTGAACTTATTCACGCGCAAGGCTTCAAGGCCACAGGCCTTCAGCAGATCCTTCAGGCTGCTGGCATTCCCAAGGGTTCGTTCTATTTTTATTTTAAAAGCAAAGAAGATTTCGGGATGGAGATTATTAATTATTTCAACGCAATAATCAGCGGAATCTTCACGCGCTTCTTGAGTGACAAAAAAGTACCGCCCATGAGACGGATGGAAAAATTATTTGAATATTTCGAAGCCGCCTTTCAAAAAAGCGGCTATGCTTTGGGCTGTCCCATCGGAAACCTTTCGCTGGAGCTTGCCGACACTAATGAACGGTTACGCGTGCATCTGGGAGGCGTGATTGAAACGCTCATCGCGCAAATAGAATTATGCCTTCAGGAAGCCAAGCGTGACAAATCAATACCTGCCAGTTTGAATACGGCTGATACCGCACGCTTCATTTTTCATGGATTCGAAGGAGCTGTTTTGCATATGAAGGTTGTAAAAAGCATCGAACCTTTTCGGGCATTCCGAAGCTACTTGACAGGATATTTTAAAAACATTCAAGCGCTGGAAAAGTCGTTGCTGAGGTAGAGCCGATGGATTATGCGCCCTATGCTTTCCTCAAGTGGGATATGAAATGACGCGTCACAAAGTATAATTTTTTTTTGAGTTAAGTTTATTCCCCTGCGGCAGAGACCGCAGGGCGAAATAAGGAATAGTTTTTTATAATCTTGGAAACCTAAGGTTTCCAAACCTTCCTAAAGGGAAGGCTGTGGCAGAGACCACAGCGTGAAATTTTTATATATACCAAACGGTATTTTATTGTTGAAACTCCAATTCCGAAAGCGAAGCGTAGCGGAATTGGTAAGTTCAACAATCCCGCGCAGCGGAGGGTAATGAGACTCAAACTTCAAAAGCGAAGCGAATGGAAGTTTGTTAGTCGAATTATACCGCATAAGCAGGTATTTAATACCCCGCAGCTTGCTGCGGAACCTGTTTCCAAAGCTTGCTTTGGAGTTCATACCCGTGATTACATTTAAATGGAGGGACACGACAATGTCGGAAGATATTTTTCGCCAATTACAGCAAAGGCTTGATTTGTATTCCATGGGATTTCCCGCTACAGAGACGGGAATTGAAATAACGATACTGAAAAAGCTGTTCAATCAAAAGAACGCGGAGATGTTCCTCAACATGTCGACTATGCTGGAAGATCCGGAATCCGTTGCGCAGCGGCTGGGACGTCCGGTTGAAGAAGTAGCCGGACAGCTTGAAGACATGACGAAGCGCGGCCTTCTTTTCAGGCTCAGAAAGGGGGAATCGGTCAAATACGGGGCAATTCCCTTCATGCATGGCCTGATAGAGTTTCAGATCAAACGCCTTGATCGCGAAATGGGAGATCTGATTGAGCAGTATTTAGACCAGCGATTTAATCAGGCCATAGCGGGAATTGACGGGCTTTTCCTCCGCACCGTCCCTGTAGAGAAGTCCATTGTCCATGGACACCACGTGGCTGCATTCGATGACGCGCTCGCGATCATTCAGAAAAATGATACTATCGCCGTCGCCGAATGCCTCTGTCGTAAGGGAAATAAAATCATGGGCAAAGGTTGCGATAAACCCATCGAAACCTGTTTTATGTTCGGGTCCATGGCACGGTTTTATATAGAAAGCAACCTGGGAAGACGCGTAGACGTTGAAGAAGCGGTCGGCATATTGAGAAAAGCGCAAGACGCGGGGCTTGTAACCCAGCCCAGCACGGCCCAAAACCCTGGCGGGATGTGCAATTGCTGTGGCGATTGCTGTGTTGTTCTCGGCGCGGTGAAAAAATTTCCTAAACCGGCAGAACTCGTTTTTTCTAATTACCAATCCGCGATAAACGGGGAAAACTGCACCGGCTGTGAAATATGCCTGGATCGGTGCCAGATGGAGGCGATCGCCATGAATAAAGAAGGTGTCGCGCAGGTCGACCTTGATCGCTGCATAGGCTGTGGTCTGTGCGTTACCAAATGTCCATCAGAGGCGATCGTCCTCATTCCAAAGCCTGATGCTAGCAGGCGGATACCCCCAGCGACAAGCAGCGAACAAATGATGCAGATCGCGAAAAACAGGGGATTGATTTAATATACTAATTTTCAACACCGCCGTAAGACTGCAAATTGCGCTGTGAAGTGTATGTTATATCATTTCCCAAGATTCTTCAGGCTGCGAAAATTCCCAAGGGTTCGTTCTATTTTTATTGTTGAAACTCCAATTCCGAAAGCGAAGCGCAGCGGAATTGGTAAGTTGAACAATCCCGCAAAGCGGAGGGGATAACACCCCTCAGCTTGCTGCGGAATCTGTTTCCAAAGCTTGCTTTGGGGTTCATACCCGTGATTTTAAAAGCAAAGAAGATTTCGGGCATTCCAAAGCTACTTGACAGGATATTTTAAAAACATTAAAGCGTCGGAGAAGAGATGAAGATACATAGCTGTACGAGTTGTTTTGTCGCAACAACTAACGGACAAAGGATAAAATGATAACATGCATGAACTTCCAATAACCGAAAGCATTTTAAAAATAGTCTTAAAACACGCCGAGACAAACAACGTCCGGCAGGTGGTGACTATTCATCTGCAGATCGGCAAACTCAGCGATCTCGAAGATGAGTGGATTCAACGCTATTTTGATTACCTGAGCAAGGGCACCATAGCGGAAGGGGCAAAACTCAAAATCGAGCGGATGCCGATCATGCTGCAGTGTAGTGCCTGTTCCACTTCATATGAGGCCGAGGCGGCAAAATTGGGCGATATTGTCTGCCCGAACTGCGGACAGAAGGACAGCACTCTTCTTTCCGGAAGGGAATACTACATCAAGGATATGGAGGTGCAGTAGTGGAAGATGTCAGACTGATCGAAGTTAAAGAAGAGATACTAGCCGACAATATCAAGGTAGCCGCAGAGGTTCGGGAACGGCTCCGCAAGACAAAGACCATGCTTTTAAACCTCATGTCTTCACCGGGCTCAGGTAAAACCAGCCTGATTCTTCAGACAGTTGCAAACCTGAAAGACAGTTTGCGGCTCGGTGTGATCGAAGCGGATATTGATTCCACGGTTGACGCGGAAAAGGTCGCCGCCCGGGGCATCCCCGCCGTTCAGCTCAGGACCGGAGGATTCTGCCATCTCGACGCCACGATGGTTACTCAGGGTATTAATGCTCTGGCTGTGAGCGATCTGGATCTCGTTATCATCGAAAACGTAGGTAATCTGGTCTGTCCCGCCGAGTTCGATACCGGAGCCCACAAAAACGTGATGATCCTGAGCGTTCCCGAAGGGGACGACAAACCTCTTAAGTACCCCCTGATGTTCTCCATCTGCGATTTACTGCTAATCAATAAAGTTGATTATCTGTCTCTCAGCGATTTTGATATGTCAGCCTTGCGCAAACGAGTTCTGGCTTTGAATCCCCGTATCGTCATCCTGGAGGTATCCTGCAAAACAGGCTCCGGAATCGAAGGCTGGATCAACTGGTTGAAAAAAGAAATTGACGCCTTCAAAGGGCTAAAATAGTCTTCGTTTTAATAAGACCAATACTGCCAATTGCGCGCTTGCTTTATCTGCCCTAAACAGAACTTGACCTGACGTTGAGTGTCAAGATAATCGATAACTTCCTGTAGTCCTTAAACCGTCAACCATAACTAAAATACAACATTACAATCCGTAATAAATAACACAATTTAAATCCTACTAAAAATAGCAACATTGCACTTTATACGGAAGTGAAATGGTTCCTTGACATAATATAAATATAAGTGCTTAATATCAAATAGATAAATTTACATGGACATGGCAGTCACTGGTTAACTTCCCAACACTACAGATCATCAACACGCGGAGAGTAATCCGATGATGGACAAACGACGCGATAAAGATATTGAGAGCATGTTCTTGAAGATCCCCTTCTTGGCCGGACTTTCAGAAGTTGAAAAGTTTGAACTCCGGAAGCACATCATCCTCCGAAATTTTCAGCAAAATGAGATCGTCTTGAATGAAGATGATTCGATAAATTGCTTATATCTAATACTCTCGGGGAAACTCAAAGTTATTCAGCGAAGCGCTGAAGGACAGGAACATATACTTGTAATCCACAAAAAGGGGGATTTTTTCGGAGAAATGGCTCTCCTAGACGGCAAGACGTCACCGGGAACCATTGTAGCACTGAAGGATGGTAGGATAGGTCTTATCCCTAAGGCACCCTTTCTTCACATCATCATGAAGAACAGTCTGGTGATAGATAGGATCATTGGCATGCTCTGTATGCGTCTCCGGCAATCCTGGTTGCAAATTCGTGCAATGAGCTTTGAAAACGCCGAACATCGAATATGCTTTGCTTTACAGGAACTCGGAGAAAAATTTGGCTTTCGGGATTCTCAAGGCGTTATAATCGATTTAGACATCACCCACCAGAATATCGCTAACCTGTCATCGACATCGCGCGAAACGGTCACCCGTTTTCTCAGCATGGCAGCAAAAGCTGGCGAGATTGAGGTTCTTGCTAATAAAAAAATCTTCCTCAAGGACAATTTTTCAAAAAAGTTGCATTTTTTGTGACGACCGTCACAGACAATTCTTCTTCTAACTTGTATATACAAATCAAAAATCTTAAAGGAGGAGGATGTTGCTGTCTGGAAATTCACGCTTAAACGAATTATTAAACAAAAAACTGAAGAATTAAGAAGAAAATTTAGTATCCCATTAAGGGCTTGTTAAAAACTCCTATTCCCAATCTAAAATGGCACGTTTTTCAAATCCTAAGGGATGGTCAGTAGTGAACAAGTCACATCAACAAATTTACAAGGAGGATTAGAAATGAAAAAATTCAGTAAGTATTTTGTCGTCTTGTTTCTTGTTTTGGGAGTTGCACTTTTTGTGTCCAGCCCATCAGTCTTCGCTAACACGGCTACAGGTAGTCTTACGGTAACTGTATCGGTGGCGTCAAGTTGCGCGGTCGGCAACAGCTCGCTAAGCTTCGGCTTTTACGACACGTCCTCTTCTAATGCTGCTGTGAACGGTAAGGGAGCTATCAATGTGACCTGCACCAACGGTACGCCTTATAGCATCACGCTGGACGCGGGACAAGCCAATGGAAACCAGACGACTGTTGCCGCTTATGCCATGGGTAACGGCCTCAATAATTGGCTCGCTTACAACCTCTCCACGACACCGAATATTACAGGTCGGGTGGTACCGAATGTAACCGATATCACTGGTGGTCTTGGTCAGGGTACCGGCGTGCAACAGAATATTCCGATCTACGGCCAGATCGTTGCCGGCCAAACGTCTGTTGCGCCTGGTAACTATACAGATACGGTTGCTATTACTATTAATTACTAATAGCCCCCCACCCGTGAGGCTCATAAATGAGTGCTGAGGGTGTGAAGCGTGTCCGGTCTTTATCAGAAACGCTCAGAGAGCATTTCTTTAGGTGAGAAGTAACATATCCTGCGGCCACAGTGTGGCTGCAGGATATGTCGTATCAGTCATTGGAGAGTCTATATGTCTTTTAAAAAACTTTTACGGTCATTGCTGGCCGTGCTGTTGGTTACATTTGTTATGGGATGGGCCGCGGTAAACACTTTTGCTGCCTCGCTGGAAGTTATTCCGACAACGATTACTATGGCATCCGGCAGCACAACGGCGTTGCTTACTATTCAAAATCAAGGGCAGGAGGAGGTTCGAATGGAGGTAATCGTGTCGGCCTGGAACCAGAAGCCCAATGGCGAAATGGTGCTGACGCCGACCTATGATGTTGTCTTCTTCCCCGAATTGCTGAGCATTCCCGCGGGCGGGAGCCGTAATATCAGGGTAGGGACAGTCGTACCGCCGGGAACTATCGAGAAGACGTACCGGCTGAAACTAATGGAGCTGCCGAACCTCGCCAAGAACAAACGAGGCTTTGAAGTACAGGTTCTTGTCAATCAGAGCATCCCGATCTTTCTTGCGCCGCCGGACTCGCCTGTAACCGGGCGGATCGAAGCTCTTTCGTTCACTAAAGGCGTGCTTTCCTTTACTGTAAGGAACACCGGTACCCGGCACTTTATTGCCAAAACGATCCGGATTACGGGGTTTGATACAGCAGGCAAACAGGTCTTCAGCCAATCAAACAAAGGTTGGTACATCCTTGCGGCTGGCATACGTGATTACCAATTGCCGGTAAGCAAAAACGACTACCGGCAGAGCCGACGGTTATTGGTTGAAGTCGAAACTGCCGAGCGAACCTTCAAGCATGATTTCGATCTGCCATCAGGCGGTAATTACTAAATAACATATGCGGGGTGCGTAAAGACAAATGGGTTGGCTAATGATTCTGCACCATTTTCCTCGTCACCATCCTGACATGTGGCTTCGGAGAGCCACTCTTGTCATTGCCGTTGTTTTCCTCCTCTTCTTCCCGGCAAGAGTATTTGCTCAATCCTTAGCCATGGAATGGACACCGGATAAATCCGAAAGTTCAGACGCCGGTAAGCGGGTTTCACTCGCCCTCTTCGTCAATGGGGTGGACAAAGGTGTTATTATTGCTGTTCTCCGGAAACCGGAGATTCTGGTGTTGGTTGACGACCTCAAGAGCGCAGGCTTGGAGGCCGTGGACGGCGAACACGTGATCATGGATGGGAAGTACTATGTGCCGCTTTCCTCTCTGGCGCCAAAGATCACATACACGTTCGACGAGAAAGAGATTGCCCTGCGCATAACCGCAGATCCCACCCTGCTGGGCACGACCACAATAAACGTCGGCGGCACGAACAAGCCGCCGGGAATGACTTACCTGAAAAGCCCGGGTGTTTTTTTTAACTACGCATTCAACGCTACGGACGTCAACAGTCATAGCCTCTTAACCGACTTCAACAACAACAGCCTCTTCACCGAAGGCGGCATCAGCATCGACGGTAATCTACTCTACAGTAGCCTTTCCTTGAACACTCAGAGTCAGTTTGTTCGCGGACTTACCAATCTCACCATCGACAACCCTAGCCAGCTTACACGCCTGATGGTGGGCGATACGGAAGCCAATACCGGGCTTTTGGGAGGCGCAGTGTACCTCGGCGGAATCGGGTTCTCGCGCAATTTCGCCCTCAATCCCTATTTTATTTCCAGTCCGATGCAGCAGCTCTCGGGGCAGGTAACGATGCCGTCAACGGCTGATATTTACGTCAATGGCATGCTGGTCAAGACGATGACCCTTCAGCCGGGCCAATTCAATCTCCAAAATCTACCAGTAGCGGCCGGTGCCGGCAATACCCAGGTGATAATTCGTAATGCGTTTGGGCAGCAACAACAGATCAATGCTCCGTACTATCTGAGCACGCTTGTATTGAAGGAGGGACTGAGTCAATACACGTATGACTTAGGATTCATCAGGAACAATATGGGAGTGGAAAGCTGGGATTACGGGCCGCTCGCTTTTGCCGCCAATCATCTCTATGGATTTACGGACTGGCTCACTGCGGGGGCGTTTTTCCAGGCGGACGACAAGGTAATTACAGGCGGGCCGCAGCTCGCGATCCGCACGCCATTGGGCCAACTCGGACTGTGGGGCGCATTGAGCGGCGGCGATCAGGCCGGAGGTGGATCTGCCGCGGCTACCTACAGTTACATTACCCCCAAATACAGCTTTGGCGGCGACATCACGCTTACAAGCAAGAGCTACTCGACCTTGAGCTTGCCGCCCGAGCAGGATCGCGCCCTGGTTCAGGCCGATGCCTTCCTTAGCTTTCAGATAGGGCGCCTGGGTGTTTCTCCCACGTTCAGGTATTCGGATTTTCGTGATGCAGGGCGAACTTACTCGGCCAGCATCGTCAACAACTATCGTCTTTCCAACTCGATTAACCTCCAACTGACCGTAACGCGATCATGTCCGGAGGGATCGGGGCCGCTAAACACCGAAATCTTCATGGCGCTCAACTATTTCTTCGGTAAAGACACGGTGGGTACGGTCTCCTACGACCACCAGAGCAACGGCCAGTCCGATGGCAGCAGCGACTTGGGCACCGTGCAATTGCAAAAATCGTTGCCCGTCGGCACCGGTTACGGCTATCTGCTTCAAGGACAAGTAGGGGAACAGGCGCAAGAAATCGCCAATATTCAATATCAGGGACCGTATGGTCTGTACGAGTTCGACTACAACCGGTCAATGGGGCAGGATTCAACCAGTTTAGCTATCAGCGGCGGGCTTGTAGGAATAGACGGGCACATATTTGCCACCCGCGCGGTCCAGGACAGTTATGCTCTCATTAAAGTGCCGGGAGTTAAGGATGTGACAGGCTACAACAGCAATCAAAGCGTGGGCAAAACCGACGCCAACGGGAATCTGTTGGTACCCGATCTGCTTAGCTACTATGGTAACGATCTCAGCATCAACGATCACGACATACCCATGGACTACTCAGTGGAGTCTACCAATAGTATTGTGGCGACGCCCTACCGCGGCGGCGGCGTGGTAACCTTCCCGGTACACCGGCTGCAGGCTATCACCGGCAGACTCGAGATCGAGAACGCTGAGAAGATCGAAAATAAATCTGTCTCCGAAGAAAAACAGACCATTGCTGCCGCACCCGCTGTCATCAATAAGGATTTAGCTCCAGTTAGCAGTAGACAAATTGTAATTCCGGCCTACGGAGAATTAACCGTCACAGTCAAGGAAGCGGAAAGCGCAAAGAGCAAGGAGTTCAAATCACCGGTCGGTCAACACGGCGAGTTCTATCTGGAGAACATTCCGGCAGGGAACTGGCCGGCGGTTATTGATTATCAAGACGGTCAATGCAAGTTCATCTTTGCCGTTCCGTCATCTCAAGAGAGATTTGTCAAAATGGAGACAGTCAAATGCATACTACCATAAAGTTGCCGGCGCGCAAGCTAGTTTGGGTGCTTTTTGTCGGCTTTGCTATTGTCCTTACGCCACAGTTCGCCCTGGCGGCTAACCGCTGTAGCGTGCAGGTGTCGTCTGTCATATTCCCGACCTATAATCTTCTCACACCGTTTGATACTCAAACGCACGGAGCAGTCATCTTTAATTGCACCCAGAGCAGCCCAATTACGGTGCTGCTGGGCACCGGTGAGTCAGGTTCGGTCGCGGCGCGGCGCATGATGTGCGGCGCCAGCCAACTTATTTACAACCTGTTCCTGGATGCTGCGGGCCAAGTGATATGGGGAGACGGAACAGGTGGAAGTCAATTCTACTCGAATTCCTCGCCTCCATCAAACGTCAATGTCGTGCTGCCGGTTTATGCCCGAATTCCGGCCCGACAGACAAAAGCCACCCCTGGCGTTTACAAAGACACCGTTGTGGTCACAATAATATATTGAACAACTGTTTCTGCGGAAAGAATATTAGTTTTTTCCGCATCCATTACAAGCCTGGTTTTCTATTCATGTGTCCGCGCTGGGATAGCACAAAGAGCGCATTACGGAATGCAACCTGCCCCCTAAAAACCAATCCGGCTATTAGCAGCATATCTCGAGAAACCGCGCCGCCGCTGAAAATTGGCATTGCTCTCTTTCAACCAGTAATCATCAATTCTCAAAACTGTCCAATACTGATACTAAGTAGGTGTAACAATTGTCAAGGCACATCTTGATTGGACACTATCTGTCAAGTCAAGAATAGGTCAGGACACTTTATCATAGCTTCAGAATCAATCTTTTACTTAACGTAGGAACAACAATAGTCCGTAAGGCTCTTGACCTTTAAACTGAATTTGGATTGAGCCGGCACTTCAAAGACTTCTCCTTCTTTAAAAGTAACCCATCCGGCAGCGCCAGGCAGCAGGACATCGAGATTGCCGGCTAGAATCTCCATAATCTCCTTATCCGTCGTTCCGAATTCATAATCCCCGGGAAACATGATGCCCAGTGTCTTTTTGGAACCATCCGGAAAAATTACAGTACGGCTGTTAACCTTGCCGTCAAAATAAATATTTGCTTTTTTAACAATTGTTACATCCTTGAATTCCATCATTGTTTATTTCCTTCCCATAGTTATAATTATAATTCAGTAGGATCTGATACTACCGATTCATATTGTTTTACAATGTAAGGTTCCTCTAATACAGACATTATATTGGCTTTCCAGTTCTTGTAATGCAATGTTTCTCTATGCTTAATCTGATCATCTGTTGATTCATAAATTTCAAATAAAACAAAAATATTCTTCGATTCTTTTTCTTTATAAAACTCAAATCTACGAATACCAGCTTCTTTTAGACTATTTTCAACATTATCTTTTGTGTACTTGATAAAGTCATTTATTCGATTAGGTTTTACTCTTAATGTAACTTCTACAATAATCATGTCGTGCCCGTTCATGCCTCGCCAGCCACTTTGCGCAGTTCGGCAAGCAGGTTATCCTCCACTTCAATCAGGCCGGATTCCTGACGCTGCCGAGCCAGAAGGCTTTCTCTTTCTCCCGGCACGAATATTTCACCCACTCCGGGCAGTTTCTTCGTGGACTTAACCTTACGGATAATCTCCGAAACATTACTTGCAAGCTTGTCGCGGTCAGTTAAGAGTTCCGGATCGATGGCAAAAATAAGATGTCCCCAGTTGCCCTTACTGTCACCGATTCCGCAGAAGGCGGCGCCAACCAGCGGCCCGGCCAGTATCTCGCCGATCAGTGCTAGACCTGATCCTTTATAACTCCGGTCGAAGGAGCGGATAGCGCCCGCGATGGCTTTTTGCGGATCAGTCGTCGGATTGCCCTGGTTATCATAGGCAAAATCGGCGGGGATGCTTCTGCCTGCTGTCTGAGCTTCTACCAGTCCAAAATAGGAAGTCGCGGCTGTCGACATATCGAGGATGATAGGATCCTGCTCGCTGGGAATAGCAACAGCCAGAGGATTAGTTCCGAATACAGGTTCGTATGATCCGTAAACGGCAACTCTCTGTGGTGAGCGGCCGAAAGCAAATCCTATCAGCCCTTCGGCTGCCAGACGGGAGGCATAGTAACCAATAGCTCCGGATGATGTGTTGGTGTTGAATGTTCCGGCAATAGCGAATCCACTTTTCTTCGCCTTCTCTTTTACTATTTCCACCGCTTTATCGACAACCAGCATGGCGTGGTTTTTGTTGCCGTTGATNNNACTGCCTTGCGTGTCAGTTCCTCAAGTTCTTTAATCGATATTTTCATAATTCTCTCTCCTCGAATGTTTTGCCCGGTGATAGCTTTCCGGCGTAAATCAGGGCGATTTCATTTAATTGTTTTGCACATCATTTGTCAATTATTTTCCCGATCCTGATTTATTGTCTCTGGTCTTTTGCTAGATTAGTCGCCCTCACACCTATTAGCCTTACCCGCTTGTTAAGCTCAATTCTCTTCAGACAGGCAAAGGCGGCTTTCCGTATTTCTTCCTCGGAGTTTGTATAATCCGCCATTGTTTTTGCTCTGGTCAGAGTCTGGAAATCGCTGAAGCGAATTTTAATGGTAACGGTCTTCGCGCTATATCCATCGTCTCGCATATCGGCAACAACTTCTCTGGCCAGTTCTGCGAGTGTTCGAGCAATAGATTGCCAGTTTTTAACGTCTTCCTGAAATGTAGTTTCACGGCTTATGGATTTGGGCTCCCAGTGGGTAATCAAGGGGCTGTCGTCAATACCCCGCGAGGCATCGTATAGATATTGACCATAGGAATTACCAAAGTGTTCGATAAGGTTTTCCAGCGTTAATGAGGCCAGCTGTCCGATAGTTTCAATCTCAATTTTTTTCAGATGCGCTTCCGTCTTCGGCCCTATTCCGTATAATTTTCGTATCGGTAACGGCCAGAGCTTATCCTCAATATCATTTTCATTGAGAATGGTAAGGCCATCAGGTTTGCGCATGTCGGAGGCGATTTTGGCCAAAAGTTTATTGGACGCGATGCCTATAGAACAGGTTAAGCCAGTTTTCTCTTTAACCCCGGTTTTAATTTTATCAGCGATAATTTCCGGTGTTTCCGGCACGGCAGATGCATCCAGAAAGGCCTCATCAATACCAGCATTTTCCATAACCGGCGTAATCGAAAAGAGAACGGCTTTGAATTGTTGAGAGGTCTGTAAATAAGATTCATAATCGACGGGAAGAAAAATTGCATGAGGGCAGAGTTTGTGGGCAGTCCTCAGCGGCATGGCGGAATGGATACCGTATTTTCTGGCTTCATAATTGGCTGTCGAAACAACCCCTCTTTTATTGGGGTTCCCGCCACCTCCAATAACAACAGGCTTGCCGATCAGCGCCGGATTTTTCTTTTCCTCAACAGCGGCGAAAAAGGCATCCATATCAATGTGAATAATTCTTCTTTGCATATATCACTTAGAATATCATTTCTTCTGAGAATTTGGTAGTACGATGAAGTGAATCATGGGATAAAATCGAAGAAGCGCCGTATTTGTGTAAAGATCATATTTTAATGGCAAGGTTAATTGCACTATTGTAGAGAAATCATAATATGAATATAAAAGATAAGCAAAAGAACAAAGCATGGGTTGTGTATATTTTGCGTTGTTCGGATTGCAGTCTGTATACAGGAATGACCAACAACATCGAAAGACGTTTTGCCGCTCATAATAAGGGAGTAGCGGCAAAATATACCAGATCCCGACGACCGGTAAAATTACTGACAACAAGTGAGAAGATGGGAAGAAGCGACGCGATGCGTCTGGAAATCAAAATTAAAAAACTGCCCAAAGCAAAGAAAATTGCCGCGCTAGAAAAAACTGCCGGAAGAGATAGAAGAAGGATGAGTGCAAGGATTGGATTGCCACCCCCGATCAGGTCGAGGGCAGGCTTGCACAAGGTGCGCCTCGCAATGACAGAGGAGGTTCCGAAAAATTTAATCTGTCAGGAATGTCCCAACGGTTGTAATCTCACTCTTGAATGGGAAAACGCGGAAAATATTTTTATCGCCGGCAATAAATGCGCCCGTGGTATTGTTTATGCGGCGCGCATCATTCGTAAAGAGAAAAAAGCGCATATTCACGCCAGAGAAGAAACTCCTTTGTTCAGCAAGGAAACCTTGCAAGTAGTTGCAGATTGCTGGCACGTGCGCCTGAAAAAGTTGCGTCATGATATTTCCATCCAAGGCAGTCCTGAGCGTTCAGTTTTTCGCGTTGTGCTTGAAAATGAAAATGGCAAACTTTTTGTGCTGGAGCAAGTGCCGCCGAAATCTCTTGACCTTAAGCGAAAAATTGCCGGGACACTTGATTTTTTATCGGGAAAAAATCTCGCGCGCATCCAGCCATATTTGGCCGCTGATAAAGGGAAACATGTCATCAAATACAAAAATGGTTTTTGGCAAATGATTCCTTTTGTGCCGGGCGTCTTACTTGATCGGAGAAAATACATGTATGAAAAATGGCGCGGGCCTGTGCTGGCCAATTTTCTCATCGAACTGCGCCGAAAATCTCTTGATCTGCCTTTTCTTGATCCCTCAAAGGCATTCTCACTCAAAGACTATTTGTACAAATTGATCCGCGAAATTAATCTTTATAATAAAGACATCAAGGATGAGATTAAAGATATTGACGCTTTTCTGAAAAGAAATTTTATGCCCGCGTATGAAAAACTGCCTGTGACCTTTTGTCACGGCGATTATCATCCGATGAATATTATATGGTCGGCTGACGATATTAAATGCGTAATCGATTGGGAATTTTCAGGCTACAAAAGTGAGATTTATGATGCGGCCAACTTAATCGGTTGCGTCGGGGTTGAAGATCCCCAAAGCCTCACAGGTGATCTCGTTAAAAGTTTCATTGCCGATATGAAGAGAGCTAAAATTATTTCTAACATCAGTTGGAGATATTTGGTGGAATTTATTATTGCGCTTCGCTTTGCCTGGCTGTCCGAGTGGCTGCGCCGAAGGGACACGGAAATGATCAGGTTGGAATTAGATTATATGCGGCTGTTGATCGAAAATAAAAGTAGTTTACAAAAAGCATGGCCATGATAAAGAAGATTGCTGTAACGCGCACTGAATTTGTCAACGATGAGGGCGTATTGATAGCCGTCGGAACCAGCACCTACATGGTGTGATAGAAAATTCGAACTTTAATTCTCGCGGCCTTTCCTCCGCCATTGACACCACGCTCCGTATTTTGCGGCCAATCTCGCGACTTGGAAGCAATCGACTCCGGAGGACGAATGTGCCCCCCGATCAGGTCGAGGGCAGGCTGCACTCGTGGGAGGTCGCATTATTATAAAGAGCCTACGGCTCCTTCCTTAAGGGGCTCCACTATTGCATTAGTGAAACTCCAAGTTCCATAACGAAGTATGTGGAACTTGGTAAGTTAATGAGACCCAAGTTTCAGAAACAGAGTGCACTGAAGCTTGCAGGTCGAATTATACCCCGCAGCTTGCTTTGGGGTATAATATCCGTGGTTGACTTACAAGACACTTCTTTATATATTTGCAAAATGAAAGAGGAAGCTCCTATCAAAAAACGTAAGACAAAGCTGGTAATCACCATGGGACCGGCCTTGCAAGACAGTAGAATCCTGCGGGAAGCCCTGAAACTCGCCGACGCAGTCNNCCCGTCTTTCTGGATCTCCAGGGACCCAAGTGGCGCATCGGTCTATTGGAAGCGCCGATAATTTTGGAGAAGGACAGTATCGGCATCCTCTACGCAGCCGGCACACCTGCGCCCAATGATCATCCGTGGGCGGCGCCTCTGCCGCACCCGGAGTTGTTCACGGGCGCCAAAATCGGCCAGATCTGGGTGCTGGACGACGGGGCGCTGAAACTTGAGGTCATGGAAATACGCAATCAGCAGATTCTGCTGAAGGTGCTGGTGGGCGGTCTGCTGAAGGCACGCAAGGGCGTCCATCCCATCGGATTGGATGTGGCCTTTGATCCTCTGACTCCCCAGGATCTGGAAGACATCCGCTGGGGCGTGGAGGAAGGCGTGGATCTCTTCGCTCAGAGTTTCGTGCGCCGTGCTTCCGACGTGGAGGCGCTTAGTCTGCACATCAAGGAACTGGGCGGCCCCCAGACCATTATCGCCAAGATCGAACATCCACAAGCTCTGGACAATCTGGAGGAAATTCTGCACGTAAGCTGGGGCGTCATGGTGGCGCGGGGCGATCTGGGGGTGGAGTTCGGCGTGGAGAAGGTGCCCGCGCTCCAGAAGCAAATTATCCGGAAGGCGCGCCAGGCCTTGAAACCAGTCATCACCGCGACCCAGATGCTGGAGAGCATGATCGAGAATCCACAACCCACCCGGGCCGAGGCGAGCGACGTCGCCAACGCCATCTGGGACGGCACCGACGCCGTGATGCTCTCCGCGGAGAGCGCCGTGGGCAAGCATCCTCTCGAAGCCGTGCGCTACCTCGACAGCATCGCCGCTGACGCGGACGCGCACTACAACCCCCGTATCGGCCTCCTGGCGGACACCCTGGAGGAGGATCTCTCCGGCCGCACGGACGTATCCGTAGCCTTCGCGGCCTGCCGCACCGCGGAGGAGATTGGCGCCAAGCTCATCGTGGTCTTCACTGAGGGCGGCGGCAGCGCGCGTCTGGTCTCCCGGCTGGCGGCGAATATCCCCGTCATCGGCGCCACCACGGACATCGGAAACGCCCGGCGTATGGGTCTTCTGCGGGGCGTGGAGAGCCTGCCCATCCCCCGCGCAAGACATCTTTCAGAAATGTTGGCCTCCATCCATCCGCTCCTGAAGACTCTGAAGGGACTTGAGTCCGGTGATCGCATCGTTATGACGCTCGGCCACCCGCTGTGGACCACGGGAACGACTAACATGATGAGGGTGGAAACGTACTAAGGAGGACGGTATGGATATCGAGTGTCCACATTGCCATATTGAGTTCAAATTGGATGACATTGTGCACACGCTGAAAAAGGGCCATTTCAAGTGCCCTGTCTGCGGAAAAAAGATCCCGTCCCCTCTGCCCGAGCATCGGCAAAACACCCCGCCCGCCCCCATCGGTAAATACCTCGTGCCTGTTTTTATTCTTCTAGGAATTGTGGCTGCTTTCACCGCCACCCATTTCTTTACATCAGCCGACAAGACACCGCCTACGGCGAATACCGTCGCTCCTCCGGCGGTAATGCCACCCAATTCCAGTCCGCCCCCTGCCCAAGTAATCGCTGCCACTGCTCCCCCCGCTCCCCAAGCCGCCCAACCGGCACCACAGACTCTGAACAAAATGCAGATCGTGGAACTGATTGCCGCCGCATTTCACAAAACCCATACCTATACGCTGCAGGGTGACTTCGTCTGTCTGGACATGGCCATCGACGTCTGGAACCAACTGAGAACGTACGGCATCGAGGCAAAGATCATGGGAGGAAATATAAATGAAAACATCACCGCCTGGAACTACCGGCAACTTGCGAGGGAAAGCAATCACGCCTGGGTGGTTGCCAAACTGAGTCCAACAGAGAAGGTAGCCATCGAGACAACAGCGGGCGTCGTCATCAAACCGGGAATGAATAACGCTTCCGCCTATTTCAAAGGCATTGAATTTGATAATCCGGGCGAGATTAAACGATTTGATTCTCTCCGGAAAAAAACGAATGAGGTATGCCGGGATGCCAATGAGTTGATCAAGGACTGGAATGAAAACGTCGCCGGCAAACAACTCCGTCCCGACGAAATCATCGCCAAGAAGTCCCGAATTGAACAAAGAAAACAGGATTGCGAAAGCACCCAAAACAATCTGGAAGAATTCAAATCACGGGCAATTTATTACTAGAGACGACTATGATTCCTTGGGAATTACTTTGTCCGTTGTTTCATGAAAGTGTTCGAGAGAGCAGGCTCTATAGGTTTCAAAGCTGTAGCGACAATGTCTTACCGCAAATTTTCCCGGGCATGTCCGGTGGAAGTTACAGTATAAATTTTAATCTTTTTCTTTCATTTCCGATAAAGGAGAGAAGGGTATTGTTAACTCATAAATTCCCCTGGATAAAATAGTCCGGACAGGGAAGGGTGACTTTTCATACACTTTCAACATAGCTTTATTGGTGGCCAGAACATCGGCGGTAAAGCCCTGAATACCCTCCTCGCGAGCAGTGCGAATCAATAATTCAAAAAGATACGAAGCGATGCCTTTGTTGTGATACTCTTCGTCAACAATAAATGCCGTGTCGGCGAAGGTATCTTGTTTCGTCCTCGCGTAACGCGCCTCGGCGATTATTTTCTCGGTGCCGGAAACCTCGACAATGCCTACAATGGACATGATCAAATGGTAATTCACATTAACATATTCCTGCATCTTTTTATGAGGCATTGTCTTTATAGAAGTGAAGTATCGGGAATAGACCGCCTGATCCGAAAAGCGATAGAACAGGTCGCGCATCAAATCTTCATCGGAAGGTTTAATTGGCCGGAAACAAACCTTCAGGCCATCTTTAAATTCATGGGAACAGCATACTTTAGATGGGTAAAGAGATCCTGATTCGGGAAAATAAATCTGGTCGGCGTAAATCAATTTTGCTTCTTTGGCCTGTCTGACGAGTTGGGCCCGATCATCGGGATGCGCGATATCAATTAGCGCCTGCGCGCGCTCCCGCATTGTCTTACCCATGAGATAAGCCACTCCATATTCTGTCACGACCAAATCCATTGATTCACGATTGGTAAACTGAAAAGGCAGATTATCGACAGACAAGACAATATTTGGAATGCCTTTACGGTTACGGCTGGAAAGGCCGAAAATTGTCCGGCCTTTTTTCGACAGCGCCGCGCCCATAAAAAGTTCCTGCACGTTTCCCGGACCTGCATTCATATTCCCCTTGCCGGNNTTATCCAGCCACTGCATCATTTTTTCACTGCCCAGCAGATAAGAAGCGGAACTCTTGCCGCGAAATACTCCCTTGCGGCGGTTAGTTACAGCACCGCTCTTTATAAGGTCCATCAGAGCATCGGTGAAAAAAGGAGAATGGACTCCCAGATGTTTTTTTGTGGCCAGCTGCACAGCCAGGGCTTCGTAGAGAGGTCCTATGCCAAGAGATATACAGCTTCCGTCTTCAATTACATTTGCNNCTCCGTCGATTCGACGAAATAGTTGAATTCATCCATATGAACCAGAGTATCCCCCATGATTCGGGGAGTATGGGCATTGACCTCACCAACAACAATATTTGCAGCATCCATAGCCTGCCTTTCCACATCTACTCCAAGCAAACAGGCGTAACCGTTTTCATCCGGCGGTGAAATCTGAATGAAGGTCGCGTCAATATGGATGGCTCCCGATTTGAATAGCCCGGGTATCCGTGAAAACCTGCTGGGAATAAGATCCACTCTGCCCGCGCTGACAGCCTCCGAAGCAATCCATCCGGAAAAAAATGTCTTCAACCGGAATTTCCGCGAATATCTTTCATCAATGGGTATCGTATCCCCGATACTCACCAATTGAATCAATTCTAAATCCTGCAGATTCGGTTCTTCTGAAGCCATGAGGTGTTTAACCAGCGTCCGCGGTTCCGCCATGCCCGTACCGAGGAAAATGGCCATGCCCGGTTCGATTTTAGAAAGAACTTCCTCCGGAGAAACGACTTTATACTTCCACATGAATTTTCACCTTTTTTATTTGTATGGTCTGTACGTTAAAATTTTATGCCGTTATATTACACGCCACTGCGTCAAAGGTTTTGACGCAAGATATGAACTCGCCTCGAATTAAGCTAATACCATTTTGCTTTCAAAGGATAACGCGGCGAGCTTCGCAGGCGTATTAACAATACGATGAGGAAGCCGACTACGCAGCCAACGAAAGCGAAGTGGTATTGATTATATGGAGATGACTTCTACCTGTCAAGAAAATTAAACCACATGTTAAACCACAGATAAAAAAATGGATTCTTGTCTTCAACTTCTCAATGGTATTCGGTTTAAGATTGATGTGCGGATTGCCACTTGGAATGATTAATCCCGAATTACAACACAGGTTTTCAATCGGACGCCTTCTCTGCAGACGCCAATTGCAACATTGCATCTGCCACCTCATTCCAGTCGCGCGGGATTCTTTCCAGATTGGTTGACCAGTCTGGCCACCAACCAGATTCACAACGTTTGTTTAAATCAACTATTGCCGCATGCAGGGAAGCCACATTATAAGGATCAAAGTAAATGGCCTGTTCCCCGCAAAGTGTTCGCGCATAAGGCAGATCAGGGCAGATAATGGGCAATCCTATCCACATCGCTTCGACTAATGGAAATCCATAGCTTTCTGACAGAGAAAGGAAAAGGACTGCATCTGTCGTTCGATAAACAGCCAAAACGGCATCCGGCTCAAGCTTGTCAAGGCACCGTATCCAGGAAACGGAGGGATTTGGATTCAGGTTGTCCGGGATTGTCAGTATCAATTCCGATATCGGCCAAGTTAACGGTCGATTAATTTTACTCAATATATGGTGATTTTTATGAGGATAAAATGCAGCCGGATAGAAAAGCCGCATACCTGTTTCAGCGCTGTTATGAAATTTTGTGCGTTTTAGTTGAGCCCTGATTAACCAGCTGGGCGCAGGCTGCGAGATAACATGTACGCGGTTTTTTATCTCCGGGTAACTATCGATAAGTGATGATTTCATTGCTTCGGTTTGTACAATAATATTTGACGCATATCGTATATTGCGTCGAAATAACCATCTTGCAATCCAATATTTGACTGCGCCTAGCTCTCGGCCAGTACTTGCCCCTCCAGCAAGTAGCGATGTCTGAACAAATACCGTCTGCTTTGACTTGCACCTGATTGGAATGTCACCGAATACCAATAAAGGCGTTACGCCATCAAACTTACTGCCAAATAAAGTGCACTCAAGTAGTCTTGAAATTAAATTGGGCAAATAGCGCTTATAGCGAGTAAGCAAGGTTCCTTGTTCAAATTGTGAATAATTTGCGAGTTCGCCGCTTGCCGGAAGATAAACCTCTTCGAACCTATAGTTACGTTGAATTACCAATGAGGGAAGAAGGGATTGAAGCAGGCGCACAGCTCCCAAACCAACTACGTTAGTGAGATGGAGACGAATTGTTTTTCTTTTATCCGAGTGCATTTGCAAATGTTTACGTCCTTGTCCAGTACTGAGGCAAGCCCTTTACCCACCTGCTCAGATCAAAAAGCTTCCTGGCTATTTTTTCCCCAAACAAATTCCATAACAGCAAACGTATATAAACACGCGTCATCGCCATTACCCAAAAAAAACCGGGGTAATATTGACCATGCATCCTCTGAGCGCGCCTGAGCTCCAGCATCGCTTCGATAGAGTTTGAGTGGGCGTTGCTGATTCCGCCCTGACGCATCGCGGTTACAATAATATCGGGAATAAACATTGCCTCACCTGTTTTAAGCTCACGCAACAGCAATTCGTAGTCGCCAGCGATGCGGAATGAGTCATCAAATATGCCGCGCAGTTCAAATAAGCTGCTCCGGTGCATCGTGCCGATATGTGGAATACACATGGCTTGCTTAAAACTTTTTTTTACCTTCTGCCAATGGTCACCTATTTGATAAAGGCCTTCATCATGCGCATTCACTATCCTGACCTGCCCGTAGGCCACACGAATACTGGATGGAAGTTTTATCAATTGCTCCGCCATCCGCTCCAATACCTGTGCATCCCAAAAATAATCATCCGCTCCAAGAAAACAAATCCAATCACCTTTAGCCTGCGATAACCCTTTATTCCATGCGTTGTAGACACCGTGATCCGGCTCTGAAATCCAATAGCTGATCTGCTTGCTATTTGCCTTAAGCAAATCAACTGTTCCGTCTTTGGACCCGCCATCAATAATGATTAACTCTCTGTTCGGGTAAGTTTGCAGAATCACACTGTCGATACATTGTTGCAATGTTTTAGCTCCGTTGAAAACAGCAACAATAATGGAAATCAATGGAGCAGATTCATTGTTCATGGTTTTACCATTTCAGAAGCAAGGACATCTTCATAAATTGCTTTATAACTCGGAATCACGACCTCCGGAGCCCACAGGCGCAATGCCCTTTCACGAGCTGCACTACTCAAAGATTCATGGCGATCCTTGTTTTCTATCACCCACTTGATGCCATTGGCCAGATCAACAGAGTCGTAGGGCGTAGCCAAGTATCCGGTTACGCGATGCTCCACAATATCCTGAAGACCGGTACAGTTAAAGGCCACCACCGGGCAGCCACAAGCCTGAGCCTCACTTCCGGTTTGACCAAATGCTTCCTGACGGGATGGTACCATCATAACATCCGCAGCGCTGTAGAGCAGAGCTAAGGTTGCGTCATCATTGAGATGTCCCATCCAATGCAAAGGCAGACCAAGATTCGGCGGATTGACCGGCTCGCTTTGACCAAAGATGACGCCATTCACGCCGATATGTTCGCTCGCGAGACTCGCCAAGGCAGATTGCAGTAAGTCCCAACCTTTGATGAAATCAGATCCCCCTCTCATAGCACCAAAAAGAACTAGAATAGCATGGGGCGGCAATCCAAGTACCTCACGCGCAAGAGGCTTGGGCCACGGTTGAAACTGGCGACAATCCAATGTATTTGGTATTACCGTAACCGGCCATTTGCGCATCAAGTAACTGGCCTTGACGCATTCCGATAACCAGCGGCTAGGCGTCACAATCTGTATAGGATAACGCCAGGCTCGCCGCTTACGGTTCCATACCCAACGATCGATGTCGAACCCTTTATGGCCTGCGGGCCGGTTGTCTTTTGTATATCCATTTTGCCAGCGCGCATGAGAATTATCCGGGCCATAATGTTCAGCTCCCGAAAAAGCCCACATGTCATGTAGCGTCCACACTACCGGCTTGCGAATACGGCCAATATCTTCAATAGAAAGAAACTCGTCGCACACCCAGTGCAAATTGATCACATCTGCCGGGAATGTGTTGATTTCATCGACCAGACAGGAAGGTAAAATAGCCGGTGAATGAAGGATTGAGTTATTAGTTTTTTGCATTCCCATAAGCGCCTGCCCCAGGAACGGACGGGCTAATCCAAGGGCTTTGTTGAGTCTTCTCTTTGGACCATCTATTGAAATAATATCTGATTTCTTAACTCCCACCCGCATCCTGCTTTCCAGTCCGTCGGTAATAAAGGACTTGTGCAGGCGCAAAGCGGCACGGGCAGCGCCACCAATAATATCGGAGGCGCTAACAATCATGATTTTCATGCTTTAAAAGCCTCCAAATACATCGATTCTTTTCCCTTGCGGGGACTGCCATCTGCGGACACATCAAGGGGTTGAAGCGGGAAATTTGGAATGGATGTTGTGTCAAACGACATTCTGACAACCGACGCAAATCCGGATTTTTTCAGCAATGAGGTCAACAGGTGCTCGTCATAAAGCCATGCATGCTTTTCTCCAACCTGAGCAAAACTGACATTTTGTTCTCTGAATGCAGATGGAAGAAACCATGAAATAAATCGACAGTATTTTTTCTCAAGATAAGGCAATATACTTGCAGGATGCTTAAACAACCTAAGCCATCGATTTTCTATCTCTGTATTGCGATAACTATGCGAAATATTTTCACCGCAGCGCTCAAAAATATATTTAGCAATATTTGCATCAGGTTGCTCTTGCAATAATTTATAAAGTGCGCCCAACTCCCCTCCCGACTCCACCCTGACACATTGGTCAAGCATCTCCACGACCACAAAATCAGCTTTGGCGTGATTGCCTGACTCTCGCTGTCGCAAATATTCCCGACACATTTCCTCCAGATCGGGCAAAACAAATCTTGCTCTCCCTCCCCTAGACTTGAGAATTCGATGACACTCCGATAAAAAACCTGATATCCGGGCTTTAGGAATGTGCTCTATGAAATGAGAACAATATACCACATCGACCATTCCATCTTCAAAAGGAAGGGTGCCGAGAATGTTGGCTCTTTGAACTGCTGGATTTGATGTACTGTAGTCTAAATTAACCCATTCTGGAGCGTCAATATAGGAACTGCCGCAGGCGAGGTTGACGAAAAGAATATTATTAGATATTGACTTTTTCATGAATTGCCAGCACGGGTGCGCGAAGATTTACACGAAGAACATTCTGCTAAGCACTTGATCATCTATTATAGCATTCCTATAAATAAATCTACCACACTTTGTTATTCCCCTGTAAAATTCTTTTGAAAAATCTGTACATTCTTGCCATGACATCACCACCGGGCTGTTGCACTAACCACGATTTCAGTGATGAAATAAAAGTAAGGCCAAACACATGCCTATCAGACCAACGATCTGCTGCGATGTTACGCTCGACACTCATCGGATGAATAAGAGGGAACTCTATGCGCTGAAGAGGAAGCTTTGCGATCCAGTGATCATCATTGAAAGTATGGGTTCCATCGGTGCCAAAACCGATATTTTTTACCAGGTTTTTACCGGGCATAATTGACAGGCCATGATTTACCCAACAGGCAAATGTAAAATGGTAATCCCAAATATCCGTTCTACCAGCATGAACCATATCGAATATTTTTGACCAGTAATTGATAAAATATTTGTCTCCATCAGCCAATTGACGCAAGAAATTTGTCTGTTTTATTTTTGGCCACTCAATCATTTTTCGATCATTGCATTTCCAGGCTCGACGCCAAGTTGCCCAACCCCACATGTGAGGATATTTGCTGAAATAGTAGCTTGTTGTCGGTCGATGTTTTTCGCCGGCAAAATAGTTCCCGGAAATAATCATTATCTGCAACTCGTCTCGATATCGTTGCAGCAATTCCTCGCAAAACGTAAAGAAGCTTGGGTCGGGCAGTACATCATCCTCAAAAATAATCCCCGCTTCCTCAAACTCAAAAAACCAGTCAATTGCATTACTAACCGCGACACCGCAGCCCATATTACGATCCCGAAAAAGCGTTTTAACCTCGCAATTCCAATCTATATTGTTTAACACATAATTTCGCACTTCCCGGACTTTTTCATCTTCACCTGCGTGGTCAGGCCGATGACCGTCTGCGGCAACATAAAGCCTCGGCGGTCTGGCTTGACGGATGGCCTCAAAAACTTGCTTCGTGGTATCTAACCGGTTGAAGATCAAAAACAGAACTGCGGTATTGAGTGGATAATGCGGGGGAAAGTTTTGGACGGCTTCCATTAAATAACACCTCTTAAATATTCCATAATTTTCTTTGGTTCTTTTTCAGGCATTTCAATTATGTGTCTGATGCTGGTCTGTATATGCCTTCCAATTCCAAAATACTTATTTAAATTTTGTGCCGCAATATTTTTTTTAAACAATCTTTTATTGGCTTTGGAATCATCCTTTTTAGATTGTTCAACCTTAGAATGCTCAAAGGCTTCGATGGAATAGCAAATTTATACGGAGTCATTCTAAGATACTTCCAATAAAGATGCTTATAGGGATGATAATCTCCGAAATGCCAGGGTTTGGAAGAACCAGTGTAGTGGATAATAACCGGATTATCAATTGCTTCTTTGATTGGCAAAGCAGAGGCATACTCCGCACATAAAAATACAGTATGCATATTGTATTTGGGATGAAGTTCCAACCAATTACCTTTAATTACGGCATTCAAACCATCCTGATCGGGAAACTGTACCACTCCTGACCTTCCGCCTATAAATTCTATGACTTTTTCTTTGACATTGAAGGCACGCCAATATTCAAGATTAATTAACATGACTCCGGAATTAAAATATTTGGCTGAATTATCCATCCCTAAGTCATGGTGATTATAAATTCCCGGGTTATCTACCGCGGCAAGGAAGGTATTTGATATTTCGGCATTATAGAGATCGTCAATTCGCTGAGTGACAACAATATCCGGATCTAAATAAAGCGCTCTGTCCCCCTTCACTATATCTGGTATGAAAAGCCTGTAATACATAGCTTTGGTAAAATAAGAATGCGTAATCAAACTTTCAATCTGGCTGTCATCTATTTTAGCGTTAATTAAATTTGAATCTTTTCCGGCAAAAAGCTTTTCCAGATTTTTCCAGTCAGCTCCGGATATATCATTATTAATAATATAGATATTCATCCCGGAATTGTTCTCCAACAGGGATGCCAATGCTACAGCCATGTGCTGCAAGTAACCTCTATCGGTAGCAAAAACAACATTCAAGGATTAATTCTCCCAAAGGACTCATTATTTTTTTTGTGTGACTTAATATTCAAAATATTTTTGAGATATTGTTTTACTGACATTGGTACCATCCATTTAACAATATTTATTATACTTAAATCATCGGGAATGAAATATTTATATGGTGTCATTCTAAGATATTTCCAATAAAGATGCTTATAGGGATGATTGTACCTGAACTGGCTAGGTTTAGAAGGGCCTGTGTAGTGTATGATAACCGGATTATCAATTGCTTCTTTGATTGGCGAATCAGGTTCAATATATAAAAGTCTGGTATGCAAATTGTACTTGGGGTGAAGTTCCAGCCAATTACCGTTAATTACGGAATTTAAGCCGTCCTGATCTACAGAACGGATCACTTCCGGCTTTCGATCAATAAATTTTATGACTTTTTCTTTGATATTGCAGGCACGCCAATATTTCAGATTAATTAACATAACGCCGGAATTAAAATATTTGGATGAAGATTCCATTTCCAGTTCATGGTAATTATGAATGTCCATATCATCAACTGCGGCAAGAAAGGTATTTGATATTTCGGCATTATAGAGATCGTCAATTCGCTGAGTGACAACAATATCAACATCTAAATAAAGCGCTCTGTCGCCCTTTACTATATCTGGTATGAAAAGCCTGTAATAAGTAGCTTTTGTGAAATAAGAATGCGTAATCAAATTTTCAATCTGTTTGTCATCTATTTTCGCGTCAATTAAATTTGAATTTTTCCCCTCAAAAAGCTTTTGCAGTTTTTTCCAGTCAGACTCGGATATATCGTTGTTAATAATATAGATATTCATCCCGGAATTATTTTCCAGCAGGGATGCCAATGCTACGGCCAGGTGTTGTAAGTAACCTCTATCGGTTGCAAAAACTACATTCAAAATTTAATTCCCCTGAATTATTTTAATAAGGTATTGCTTTTTCATAGTTGAACTATAGGAAACCAAGTCTTGTATGTCAAGGAGGTCTTGGATACAAAATGTAGTGTGCTGCACCGTTTTTTATCGTCGGGTATGATTTGTGTTTCGGCATAATGTGGGAAGCTCTGTGTTAAATATAATCGCATTTTGTTAGAATTTTCGTAATTCAATTTTAAATTATTCATCTCTTTTATAGTTGCTTGACAACTATAGGGTTTGATGATTATTTAATAATAAAAATGGTTTTGGGGTTTGAGAGTGTTAATTTTTTGAGGTGATGATAAATGTTTAGTTTTTTTCCTAAAGACGATCACAACCAGACTCTAAGAATAAAACGATTTCTCATTGCCTTCGGATCGTATGTCATGTGGAGCACCCTGGCTGTATTCCTTCATTTCCAAGAGTTGACTCGGTTGACGTTCAATGTTCTGATTATTAGTCTTTCAGGAATACTTGCCATTAACATCCTCCTATATGCGATGATCAGGACCGGATTAAACAAACGGTTCAAAGATCCGAGCCTGACCCTTCTCCAGATGGTGATAGCCACTTTCTGGGCCATGGTGTTTGTGTATTACGCAGACTCGTTCAGAAGCGTGGTGCTCCTTCTCTATCTGGTTGTGTTTGTGTTCGGTATTTTCAGATTGAAGGTATGGCAATTTCTTTTTCTGTCTGTGTTTGCCGTGGTCAATTACGCGGCAGTGATACTTCTGCTTTATAAAATCCACCCCGAATCCATCAACACGAAAATCGATGTGTTGAACATCGTGGTTCTGGCAACGGTTCTGCCCTGGTTTTCGCTGATCGGCGGATACATCAACAACCTCCGGACTCAGGTTTCCAAGGCCATTTCCACCATCGAGCAGCTGGCCATTATCGATGACCTGACCCAAGTGTTCAACCGGCGCCAGATGTACAAAATTCTGAACGACCAGAAAGCTCTTGGTGATAGAGGAATTCATCCTTTTTCCATCTGTATCTTTGATCTGGACCATTTCAAAATAGTGAACGACACTTTCGGTCATTCTGCCGGGGACATTGTTCTTAAAACCGTGGCTCAGGAAGCTCAAAAAAATCTTCGAAATATTGACCACATCGCGCGGTACGGTGGTGAGGAATTTATTCTCATTCTGACCAATATGGAAACCCGTGAAGCTATGATCTGCGCCGAGAGAATTCGGGAAATGATCAAAGAACTGGTATTTGAAAATATGCCCGAAAAATTCAGAATAACCATTTCCGTCGGTGTAACGGAATATCAGTCCGGTGAATTCATCCAAGATGCAATAAACAGGGCGGACAAGGCGCTATACCGAGCCAAGGCAAATGGGAGAGATAGAGTGGAATACGAGCCGACGACAACGATAAAACTTTAAAGAGAACAAATATTACCGCACTGCGTTCCTGCGTTTTTAATATTTTAGTTTGTTATCGTATCCTGATCCCGATAAGCTTCGCTTACGGGATCAATTCAACTAACGAATATTACCGCGCTGCGTTTGTAATATTCGAGTCTCATTATTCTTCTTCTTTGCTGGTTTTGGCAATTTCCGTTTTGGTAGTTTCTTTGGGTGTAGAACTATCGCTGGTTTCAGCTTTTTCTGCTTTAGCGGTCACCGGAGGTTTCTTTCCTTTGTAATCTGTTACGTACCATCCTGAACCTTTCAGACTAAAAGAGGATAAAGAAACTAATTTTTGCACCTTGCCTTTGCAAAACTTGCAGCTTTTTACTTCCGGATCGGAAATTCCCTGAAATACTTCAAATTGGTTGCCGCATTTCCGGCATTTATATTCATAAATAGGCATACTAAAAACATCCCTCCACAACAATCTATTAGTTAAACAGATCGAAAATTTTAAAATGGCTGCTGAAGCAGTCCAACACTATTTCTAAATCATGCTCTTTAACAGGTTGCAACGCATTCCTGGTCAAATTGTGCACGATAGCTTCTTCTTTTTCCTTTTCTTCCCTGGCGGCATTAAAATCAATTTCGCCGTTGCCGAAACGCAAGACATGAATCAATTCATGCACGGCAATATAAAGCATCAAAGGGCTGAACTTGATGAAAGAATTAGCCCGATCCACCGCATCCAGAATAATATTGTCCTGCAGACAGATTCTGTAAAAATCAAAACCATCTTTGCCGCTCCCAGCGACTCCGTCTGGCTTTTCATAAGAATATTTGCAAAGATGAGCAAACGTGCCGTCTTGTATCTCTTGTTGATCCAAATAAGCAAGCGTTTTTACATCATATTTATTTTTTTTAAATTGATCCTCACTCAACCTGAAGTGATACGATACTAGGGTTTCAGCATCGTTAAATGCCCTTTTCGCCATTGGCACCTGTGCCGTATTAAAGTAAAGAGGCATAAAATCACCACAAAAAGTTATCTTATATCAATTCCTGAAGTAATATATGTATTTAAATAGTTATTGTCAAGATAGGGGTTTCGATACCGCCGGACATTAGAAGCTGATGGCCAAACCAACATAAGGACCGTAAAAATCCATCTTGGCGTATATATCGCTGACATTATCAATCTTTACGGACATCGCCCGGTAACCGCCGTGGATATTTAAAAATGGAAAGGGAGTTATAGAAAGATCCGCCATTGCGTCATAAAAAAAGCTTCCCGAGTAGCCCATGCCCGTGACCTTTGCCCGTGCTTCCAGAATATTGGCCAACAACCCGATTTTAGCGCCGACGCCAATCATAGGAATAGGAAGGTGGATATCTTTTTGGGTATCGTATGCTGATGAATTGATTCTTACGTCGCCATCGAAATATTTGACTTTAGCGATAATTCCAAAAGACAGGCCGGCGAGAATGTTTTTAAAGTTTAATAATTTATACTGATATTCAAGGTCAATCATGCTTGTTTTTAATTCGGATTCAACGTTTGTATGCGCAATATATGAAACTTAATTTCTTTGTCTATATTCTTAGCTCCGGAAATGTTTACCAGTGAATACGCCAAGCTGATTTCGTGGTTGCCAATTCCGAAATAGGCTTCTACTCCGGGTATATTGTCATTACTGATTCCCAGATCATCCTTTAGATTGATTTCTGTGCCGACAACTCCATTGTTATCCACGCGCAAATCACCTTTGAAAGTGGGAATCCAATAATCGGCGCTCACGCCAAATCCCAAAGCAAAAGCTGACGGGGCACAAAATATTGTCAGTAAAATTAATGTTCCCAGAGCCGCGAATAAATTCTTTTTCATGTAATAATCTCCTTACTGGATGTTAGATGCTGTTGTTATGCAAATGCTTGAGCTTTTAGCATTTGCAACCCTTGGATGTTTTAAACATATAATATTATTTTGAGATTTTGTAAAGATATTTTCATTTATTAGAATATTATTACTCCGATAACTAAATACTTAACCGGTGTCATTCCCGCTTGTGACCTTTAGGTTACGAAAGCGGGAATCCGATATGGCTGACAGTTGTTAAGAAAAAAATAGTTCTCACGTCCCTTTTTTAAGGGTTATGCTTTTTGCTTATTAATGTCTATAAATCTTTGACTGGCAAGGGCTTGCGTGGTTCGTCGATTAAAATTGACAAGAACAAAGATGCGGCCGCATAGTTTTTAATGGAGAAAAAATAGATTTATTATTTGTAGGACGAAGTTATTTCGACAGTATATTTTCTTTAAAAAAGATAATTTTAAGAGATCGCATATTTTCATAAAATTACTGATTTACATATTTCTTTCTGTAAGTGAGCATTTAGGGTTTTTCACGTATATTCTTTCTTTCAATCCGTACTCAACGCAATTCTCATTCTGCATTTTGTGTCCAAGAGTTTCTTGACATACAAGATAGTGTTTCCTATACTCCCCAAAACAAAAAGGAAATTCTTATCAATGATTCAGGAAGAGTTGGACAACGCCAGGCGCGATCAGGAACGCATCCAAACAGATCTGGAAAACGCCATCGAGCGGGCCAATGCCATGGCGGTTGAAGCTGAAATTGCCAATGTTGAACTCAATCAGATCATCAACACGTCGATTGACGGTTTGCTCCTCATTTATGAGAACTTTTCGGTTAAAAGAATCAATGCATCGCTGCTTAACTTCCTTGACCTGACCGAAACTGAGGCCGTAGGCAAAAAATGTTACGATTTGATGGCCTGTTCGTGGTGCAATACGCACGAATGTCCTTTGACGAAACTCTTACGAGGCAAGGCTCACATTGAACTTGATATTGAACGCACGCGGAAGGATGGTGTGACGGTGCCCTTTATGTTTTCCGCAACGCCATTTCGCGGACTCGACGGAGCGGTCATCGGCATGGTTGCGCGCTTCAAGGATATAACAGAGAGGAATATGCCGAAAATACGCTGAAGGAAGCAAACGAGCGGCTGGAACTTCTTTCGGCCAGTGATGGCCTTACCGGACTTGCCAATCGCCGCTGTTTTGACCAGACAATTCATCGGGAGTGGACGCGCCTGCAAAGAACGAAAGATAATTTATCGCTGATCATGTGCGATGTGGACTTTTTTAAACTCTTCAATGACACTTATGGGCATCAGGGCGGCGATGATTGTCTGAAGTTGGTGGCCAGAGTGCTGCAGGAGACGGCGCGGCGCGGCGGGGATTGCGTTGCACGATACGGCGGGGAAGAATTTGCGGTGATCATGCCGGTGACGGGAGAAAAAAGCGCTATTCATGTTGCGGAAAAAATTCGACAAACCATGGAAAAGATGGCAATCGCGCACAGCAAATCGTTGGTTGCCCCCTGTGTCACATTGAGTCTTGGTGTGGCCACGGTTGTTCCCGACAATCAGGGAACGCCGGAGTTACTGATTAAGTGCGCCGACAAAGCCCTTTATCTGGCCAAATCTTCCGGGCGAAACTGCGTCAAAGTTTGGGAGCGCCCGAAAGAGGCGCCACCGAAAGATTGAAGGGTACGTTAAAAGCGCATCTTGGATTTATGCATATTATTTTACCAAATATTTTTTACTAAGGCATAATGATTTCACACAAATCAGACAGAGCAAAAAAAGTTGATATTGCCCTTAATAATCTCAAGATGATTCCGTGGATTGAAGTTGGTCTGGCAGTCGCTTTGACGCTCATCCTGGTAATTCTTCATTTTGTTATTCTTCGCTATTCAGGGAGCCTCTGGCGCGATGAAATATGCATTGTCAATCTCTCAAATCTGCCGTCAATAACTCAATTTTGGGAAATGCTTCCATCTGATTCCTATCCAGTATTATGGTACTCACTTCTGAAGGTGTGGACATTAATCGGCTTTGGAGGCACTGATTTCGGTTTGCGGGTATTAGGTATTATTGTCGGTTTTGGCATTCTTGGTTCTTTGTGGTACGCAACGCGGTCATTGGGTACACGACTGCCCCTGATATCTTTGGCTCTTTTTGCCATGTGCCCTGTAATATCAATAGGTGATAACATGAAAGCTTATGGTATGGGGACGTTATTGATACTCCTGTCTTTTGGAACAACTTGGCGCGCTTTTCAGAATCCTACACCTTGGCGAATAATTGCGAGTTCTATTAGTGTTCTCCTGAGTGTGCAGTGTCTTTATCATAACTCATTTCTTATATTGGCAATATGTTCTGGTGCAGCGGTAGCAGGCATTTATCGACGCGATTGGAAACTGGTAATTTTCCCACTAGGTGTTGGTTTATTGGCTGCGATTTCAGTACTGCCTTATTTTGAAGTTGTTTCGCGAAGGAGAGATTGGGACATAATAATGCATGCCCCGGTTGACGTGTTTTGGATTATCAACAAGTTCCAACAGGCTATTGATCCTTCCGGTATTCTGCTTTCATGGATATGGATACTACTGGCATTAATTACTGTAATTTCATTTATCATAATATTAGCTAAACCGGTTTCAGATCATGTTGAATATCAAAGGGACATGGCTATATTCTTATTGACAACAATGTTGCTGAGTATAGTTGCATATATGGCTTTTCTAAAGATATTGTCGTACCCGACCCAAGGCTGGTATTTTCTGCCACTAATGGCCATGCTGATTGTAATAATAGAAAAAGGTGTTGATATTCTCTGTAAGGGCAGTATTGCCGGCAGAATAATAAGGATCGTATTTGTAATCGGCATTGTACTTTTTATTTTTACGGATTCATGGACTGCCGCTCATACGCGCACAACAAATATTGATCTCCTGGCCGCAAAACTTGAAACTCTTTCTGATGAGAATGATTTGATTGTTATAAGGCCATTCTATTATGGCATCACTTTTAACCGCTACTATAAGGGCTCTACACCTTGGATTACATTACCGGAAATAAATGATCTTAGTGCAACCCGTCAGGATATTTTAAAATTAATAATGACACAAAATGATCCCCTTAGACCTAGTATGCAAAAAATAATCAAAACACTGCAAAATGGGCATCGAGTTTGGTTTGTTGGCAGTTTGAAATTGCCTCGTCCGGGTGAAATTCCCATTATCCTATCTCCTGCTCCTCATTCACCCTATGGCTGGAGTGAAGTAGCATATCAGATTGCGTGGTCTCGACAGACGGCATACATTTTACAATCTCACGCCATGTTTATTAAAAAGATCAATATACCGTTAAGCGAACCGGTATTTAAATTCGAAAATGCGGAATTAGTGGAAGTATCGGGCTGGCGCTATTAGATCGAATAATATATTGATTCCGAAAGATTTGGTTATTGTTGCCATCGGTAGCGTAAATTAATATTTCATAATACTGGAAAGAACATGATGAAGCAATATAGCATCTCTTTTGTCTTTCCCATGTTTAACGAAAAAGAGAATATAAGTCAGACTATTAACAGAGCTGACAAGCTGGCGAAGGAATTGACAGATGATTACGAGATAATTGTTGTCGATGACGCTTCAACAGATGGAAGTGCTGAAACTGTTGAAACAATAGCAGCCCTGGACCATCATATAAAAATTATCCGCCTGAAGGCAAACTCAAAGTTCGGGGGAGCAATCAGAGAAGGATTAAAAAATGCTTCGAAAGAAGTCATTATATATACCGACTTTGATTTTCCGGCTAAAGAATGTGACATCAAAGAAGCGCTGAGTTTATTGGAAGATTCCGATATAATTACCGGCTACAGCCTTGCCATAAAACATTTGAGACTCAAACGCATCATCTTGTCAAAAGGCTACAACTTTCTTGTCGAGTTTCTATTTGGCCTCCATATACAAGATATCAACGGTGGTTTTAAAATATACAGGAAAAAAGTTTTCGAGGATATTAACCTTAGATCCAGTAGCCCGTTTATAAGCGCCGAGATACTCGCTGAAGCGGCAAGAAAAAATTTTAGAATAAGACAATACGGACTTATATTTGAGGACCGTCAGAAAGGTATATCTTATATTTCCAAAATGAGTATTTCGATGAAGACATTTTATGATATGCTCGTCTATAGGTTTTCAAGATGAAATATCTTATTGTCAGCGCGGATGATTTCGGGTTAGCTAGAAATATAAATGAGGGTATCGTTAAAGCCTACAAAGAAGGTATCGTCACCTGTGTTCATCTCATGCCAACCGGTGAAGCATTTGATGATGCTCTTAAACTGGCTAAGATGATTGGCTTAAATGAAATTGGGGCTCATCTGGCACTTACACAAACCACCCCTCTTACAGAAGCCGGAAAGATTCCAACCCTTCTTGCAGCAAACGGCGGCTTTTATCAAGATTATAAAAAATTTTTCCTAAAATTTATTCATAAAGGGATAGACCTTAATCAAATATATATCGAACTTAAGAGCCAAATAAATGCTCTACAAATGGCGGGGCTTAGGATAACCAATCTAAGTAGTCATGACCATATACATATGGCCCCTGTTATTCTCGATATATTTGTTAAACTTGCCAAGGAATACTGTATCCCGGCTATAAGGTTCCCGCATGAAGAAAAGTCTTTTCACTCCGGAATAAATCAATTCTATAAAAGCATTATCTTATCCTTCTTGGAGGAGCGTGCGAAGAAAGTATTGCATGCTTCGGCAATATCCAGTCCGGATCATTTCCGTGGATTTCTTGATTCCGGCAAGCTGAAAGAAGAAGTAGTTTTACGGATCATAGGATCTCTGGAAGAAGGAACAACGGAATTGGTATGTCATCCTGCTATTATAGGACCGGAAGTTTTGAAAAAATATGGATTCCACAAAAATGGCGAATTGGAACTATCTGCCCTTACGGGCTATGCCGTGAAAAAGCTAATAAAGAATAAAGAAATACAGCTTTTGAGTTATGGCGAGTTTCTATTAAAAAATGAAGTCAAAGCCGTACCTTTTACACCTGACTAATTCTATGATACAAAAATAGCGTAGGAATTGGTTACTTTTGTTTAATTATTACTTGGATTTTTTTTATGAAGAAAAAATATACTTATCTGGTTGTCATATTTTTAATTATTACTTCCTGCGCCGCTTTCGGCCGGATAGCAGGTAATGGGTTTATTAATTGTGACGATAACGAATATATTGTCGAAAACTCTCATATCCAATCCGGATTTGATTCACAAACCATCAAATGGGCGACCACAGCCGTTGTCCAGGGCTGCTGGCATCCATTAACGATGCTCTCTCATATGCTGGATTGGAGCTTATTTGGAGCAAACGCCTCCGGCCATCATCTTGTTAGTCTGCTCCTGCATATCGGCGCTGTTATCTTTTTGTTCCTCTTTCTAAATAAAACAACAAATAATATCTGGCCTTCCGCTTTTGCCGCGGCACTTTTCGCTCTTCATCCTCTGAGAGTGGAATCCGTGGCTTGGGCTTCTGAAAGAAAAGACGTCTTAAGTATGTTTTTCGCTATGGCCTGTCTCTATGCCTACGCCTTTTACGCTGAAAAAGCCAAACTATCCAAATATCTTCTGTGCCTGATATTATTCGCTCTCGCTCTGATGTCTAAACCAATGATGGTCACCTTGCCTTTTGTTCTGATGCTTCTTGATTATTGGCCGCTGGGACGCTGGCAAAAGGCTCTCACCCCAGTAAAAGTGCCGATAGCGCCTTCTGAAAGAGCAAAAGAGAAAAAGATATCCATGCCGCTGACGAGTCGCTTTCAAATAATTCGTTCTCTTTTATGGGAAAAGGCTCCTTTTATTTTCTTAGCCTTCATTTTCAGTATTGTGACTCTTTGGTCGCAAAATAAAGACAAGATGATCATTTCCACTGATAAACTACCCTTTCTTGAATGTTTCAGAAACGCCATTGTTTCTTATGTGGCTTATCTGGGAAAAATCTTCTGGCCAGTTAATCTAGCCGTGTTTTATCCCTTTGAGCTTCACCTGCCCATATGGAAAATTTTAATTTCCGGCATCATCATTATAATAATTACCATCGCTGTTATTTATTATATCAAGAAACTGCCTTTTTTATTTGTGGGCTGGTTCTGGTATCTGGGGACGCTTTTTCCCGTAATAGGTCTGGTGAAATTCGGCATACATGCTATAGCCGACCGATATACTTATATGCCCTCTATCGGCATTGTTATGATGCTGGTTTGGGGCATTCTGTCTTTAATTAAGAGTGAAAACATACGCAAAAAGATTTTATTCCCGGCAGGAATAGCCTTTCTAGCCATCTTGGCAGTTTTAACCTGGCAGCAAAGCGGCTATTGGAAAAACAGTCTAACTCTCTTTAGCCATGCTTTACAGATAACAAAGAATAACTATCTGGCGGATAGCCATGTTGCTGAAGCTCTGCTTGCCGAAGGAAAAAACGAAGAGGCTATTGATTATCATAACAAGGCTATCAGCATAACACCGGATAATCCCATGCCTTATTTCCACAGAGGAGTTGTTTATTCTAAACTTGGTCAGTATCAACGCGCTATAGAGGACTTCAATAAAGCCATCAATCTGAAGCCGGATTATGCCAAACCGTATAACAACAGAGCTTTTGTTTATACTAAACTCAGTCAGTATCAACGCGCCATTGAGGACCTCAATAAAGCCATCAACCTAGAACCGAATTATGCCAATGCCTACTTCAACAGGGGGATTGCTTACTATAAACTCGGCCAGTATCAGTTGGCTATAGAGGACTTCAGTAAGGCCATACATTTGAAAGAAGATTATGCTATTGCCTACAACAACCGGGCCGCTATTTATTTAGAGCAGGGCAACAAAGAGCTTGGCTGTCGCGATGCGCAAAAAGCCTGTGCATTGGGGCAGTGTAACAAAATAGAAGCTGCCAGAGTTAAAGAATACTGCCGTTGATTTGATTAGGGACTCTAAAACTGATTACAAGGTGTAACAAATGCGTCAGCTAATCAGATTCAATATTAACTTTTATATGAAGCTTAATATCAGTTGAATATTTCCTTTAATTCCAAAATATTAACAAAAGTTAAATTTCTGCTTTGCATTTTGCATATTAAATATTAAGGTGCAGTATGGCTAATACTTAATTTTCTACTAAAATAATAAAAAAATACTATATTAAAGAGGAATAAAACAAGGTCGGAGGTATAAAGGTTGAAGATTTCCTTTTCCGGTATTTTTTTTGGTTTAATCTGTATATGTATAGGATGTTTTTTTCTGGATGGAACTTGGGGATCCTATTTAGACTATAACCGGCTGCAGGAGTATAGCGGGCGAGCCATTGGTCACATAACGAAAAAACATTTTCAGACAGCGGCTGACGGCAAGGGCAATTACTATCTGGACTACTGGTTTTTGCCTGCCGCCGGCAGTAAAATCACCGTCAGCATCGTTATAGCCAAACAGCAGTGGGATATGTTGCAGGTTGATGATACTATGGAAATTAGATACGATCAGTCTCATCCCCATCGCAACATTCCGATGTACGGGGGGAGTCCATCGCTTGTTTTGGCTTTTTTTATGCTGGTTCTGGGAGCGGTGTTTATGCTTTTTGGCGGTTCACGTTTTTTCAATAGTTTTCATAAACGTAAAACTTGCACCTAATATTTTATTCTAGATAGTCGTCTCTGAAAAAGTCTCCATTCTGACAACTACCCACCACTGAACAGTTGTAGATGCTTTCAAGAATTTCGCTGGTTCGGCAAGAATATTTTTAATCGGTTTTTATTTCTTACTTTCTGCAATGTTGTTTTTCTTATTTTCCCAATTCACACAACTTTTCAATCCGTAATAAACACAATTTACATTCGACAACAAACATCAAAACCTTACATTTTATGGTCATTATTTTATTAGTGAAACTCCAATTTAATGAGACTCGCTGAAAACGAACGAAGTGAAGTTTGAAGCGTTAGTCGAATTATCCCGCAAAGCAGAGGGTAATGAGACCCAAGCTTCAGAAACAAAGTGCATAACCTAATAACCTGAAGGTCACGTGAGGTCACAAGCTGAAGCTTGTAGGTCGAATAAATGACATTCGCTGAAAATGAGTGAAACGAAATAATGAGACTAAAATTTCAGGAATGTAGTGAACTGAAATTTACAAGTCGAATTATCCACTAAGCTAGGCGACGCGGGATTTGAAGCGCAAATGGAATGAATGAATCTCAAATATTACAAACGCAGTGCAGTAATATTTGTTAGTTGAATTCATCCCACAGCTTGCTTTGGGGTATAATATTCGTGGTTGACATACGAGACAGAAGTTTTTATAGTAAAATCACATTAAAATAGTATCTTATCAAAACACTTTATAAATTAGTAGATAATTTAAACTATTGGATCGTTTTGGTCCGTAGGTATGTTTTGGGGGTACAAAAATATGAAGAAAACTATTTTCCCCTTTGGACTTTTGATCTTGATTTTAATCATGTTCAGCCGTGGCGCATTTGCCAAGGCGCCGCTCAATAGTCACTGCGTAATGGATTCTGAGTGCGAGTCAAACATATGCAATGTAGTTACCGATAAGTGTATTAATAAGGGTCCGATCAATAGTACCTGCGGACTTGACTCTGAGTGCGAATCAAACATGTGCAACACCATTACCCTGAAATGTACTAATGCTGAACTAGAGGCACGCGGTAGTGAGGTTCAATGGTTAATGAACCTTGTAAAAAAGAATACCGGCAAAGCTTTTTGTGTGCCAAAAGGCACGAAACTAAGAGAAGGCGTCGCAGCGCTTACCAAGTTCTCGAAAGCGCATCCGGAAGCACATGACCCACTAACTGACGAGCAGGCGATTCAGGCTTTAGCTGAGAGTTTCCCATGCACGGTCGCGTTTGCTGATCAATCTCCCACAAATGACGAAGAACGAAGAATCATCCGGCTGGTCAATGAAAAATCCGGCATAGCTTTCTGTGTGCCAAAAGGCACGAAACTAAGAGAAGGAGTCGCAGCGCTTACCAAATTCTCGAAAGCGCATCCGGAAATACATGGTCAACTAACTGACGAGCAAGCGATTCAAGCTTTAACTGAGAGTTTCCCATGCACGGTCGCGTTTGCAGATCAATTTCCCACAAATCACGAAGAACGCAAAATCATCCGGCTGATCAATGAGAAATCCGTTGACAATTCCGCAGTAGATTGGAGCCCGGATGGAAAACTGATTGCTACCGCCGGTGATCCGATGCAGGTAACCATATGGGATTCAGTCTCTCTGTCGATCCGGCATCAGCTAAATCAAGGCATTAGAGACTGGGGCGGTGATAGAATAACCTTCAGCCCGGATAGTCAATATCTGGCCTCAGGCCTCGGTGCTGTCAACGTGTGGAACGTCGCCAACGGGACCCTTCAGGCGACATTAGTTGCCCCGCATATCACATCGCACAAATCTCAATATCGCGGCATTGAATCCCTGTGCTTTAGTCCCGATGGAAGGATGCTGGTTGTCGTTTATACCGGAGACAAGCAAATTGTGATTGCCTATCGGATCGCCGATGGAAAAGTTGCCTGGACCTATGAGCCTAAACTAACCCTTGAGCCTCAACGAACCAAGGGAAGCCCGCTTCTAACAACGCCTCTCGTCTTCACTCCAGACGGCAAACGCGTGATCTTTTGCACGGGGGAATGGGGCGGTTTGAAACGGCTATCCAGGATACTGTTGCTGGATGCGGAATCCGGAAAGTTCCTGCGCAGCATTGACGACATCCACATGAACGATACGACGGCCTTGGCTCTCAGCCGGGATGGCAAGTGGGTGGCAACCGGCACATCGACCGGTGAAAAGTATCAGCGCACTGACAAGAAAACCCATCAGGTGGTTACCTTCGACAACAATGATCCTGTTCGCATCTGGGACGTAGAAACCGGGGAGCTGGTTAGAGAGCTTCCGGTGCATTCTCGCGTATGGTCGCTGGCCTTCAGCCGGGACGGTAAATATCTATTCGGTGCTACGCGAAATATCAATGTGTGGAATGCCGAATCCGGGAAGATGGTTCAGGAGATCAGTAGCAACCCCGAACCCATGAGTCTGGCTCTCAGTCCGAACGGTAAGAGGCTTGCCGCGGCCTGCCAGAACAAGCTATCGATCTACGAGATTATTAACTTACAATAATGTGATTCTGCATGACAGATACATTATAAACAAAAAAAATGATAAAGCCTTAGCGTGAATTTTCGTACCAATCGTTGTGGTACCCTTGACAATGAACAATTTTTTTATATAAAAGCCTGGTGCCGCTTCGGGCTGACGCGGAGCCATACGCTCTTTCAATTGGTAATCTTCAGTTTTTCCTACTTTATAAATCTGTTTAGTTGTAGGTTTAACGCACAGAATCAAATGTACATGCTAAAAAAAGCATTTTAAAGAAAATAAGCATAATTTTAAAATTATTCTTTTTTAAAGAAAATGTTAATTCATAACACAACTATTCATTGACGAACATTCATCAGAATTTAGGATTATCTGATACAAGATATCTTCCGGAGTATTACCCGGCGCATAACCTAATAATATGGAGGTCACACGTGCCGGGGTTCAACATGACAAGTACGTTTCTGTCAGTGTCTGGTCACCCGGCATCCGCCCGTCACAGAGTCAGGCAATGACAGAGGATGGTTGGTCGTACCTAATCAGCGCAAGGCATTTTTTATTTCACTGCCGTAATCGGAAACTATTTTTACCAGATCGGGATTATTTTTGTTTTCGTCAATCAGGCGCACAACCGCGCTGCCGATGACGACGCCGTCGGCGAAGCGCGCTATCTCCCGCGCTTGTTGCGGCGTTGATATGCCGAAGCCCACGGCTATTGGCAATTTGGTTATTTTGCGGATTTTGTTCACTTCAGTTTTTATGTTGTCAATTTTCGGCGCGGCAGTGCCTGTAATGCCGGTGATGGAAATATAATAGAGAAATCCCGTGGCGGCGGCGGCAATTTTGCTTAATCTTTTTCCATCGGTCGTTGGCGCAATAAGAGAAATGAAATCGATGCCCACCACGTCCGTGTAATTTCTCAGTTCCTTTGCTTCTTCATAGGGTAGATCAACTACCAAAACTCCATCTACTCCCACTCTGCGGGCGTCATGTGCGAACTTCTTTACTCCATAAGCAAAAATCGGATTAAAGTAACCAAACAGCACAATAGGAATTTCAGAAACTTTGCGCACTTCAGTGACTAATTCCAATACGCCTTCCAGAGTGGTTCCGGATTTCAAGGCGCGCTGTGATGCCGCCTGAATCACCGGCCCATCGGCGGTGGGATCGGAAAAAGGAACACCGATTTCCAGAATATCCACGCCTGCCTTTTCCAAACCCAAGATTAATTTTTTTGTGATGTCAAGCGACGGATCACCAGCCGTTAAATAAACAATCAGCGCCTTTTCTTTACTGCCGCGCAAATATTCAAACTTATCTCCAATTCGTCCCATTAGCTTATAACTCCCTTCTCAATAATCGTCTGCGCGTCTTTATCGCCGCGTCCGGAAAGACAAATCACGATAATTTTATTTTTGGCCATTTGGGGCGCCATCTTCATCGCATAGGCGATCGCGTGCGCGCTCTCCAGCGCGGGAATGATGCCCTCCTGACGGGATAAAAAGGAAAAAGCCGCGATTGCTTCTTTGTCCGTGATCGTGACATATTTTACTCTTTTTGTTGCATGAAAATAGGCGTGCTCCGGGCCGACTCCCGGATAATCCAGGCCCGCCGCAATCGAATAAGCATCACGCACCTGCCCATGCCCATCCTGCAAAAGATAAGTTTTATTTCCATGCAGAACCCCAACTTTGCCGCCGTTGATGCTGGCCGAATGTTCGGAGGTATGCAAGCCGTGACCGGCCGCTTCCACGCCGTACATGGCTACATTCTTTTCATCACGGAAGGGATAGAACGTTCCCATGGCGTTACTGCCCCCGCCAACACAGGCAATCAAAACATTGGGATTTCTACCTTCCAGTTTCTGGATTTGCTTTTTTGTCTCGCGTCCGATGACCGATTGAAAGTTGCGCACTATCTGCGGATACGGATGCGGCCCCGCGGTTGTGCCGATGATGTAAAAGGTATCACGAACACTGGATACCCAGTAGCGCATGGCCTCATTCATGGCATCCTTGAGCGTGGCTGTGCCGCTTTTCACTGGCACAACATCCGCGCCCAAAATTTTCATGCGGAAAACGTTGGGCGCCTGACGGCGAATGTCTTCTTCGCCCATAAATATTTTGCATTCCATGCCGAAAAGCGCCGCCACGGTGGCCGTGGCCACACCGTGCTGACCCGCGCCTGTTTCGGCAATGACTTTTTTCTTACCCATCCTGCGCGCCAGTAGCGACTGCCCCAGCGTGTTGTTTATTTTATGGGAGCCGGTATGATTTAAATCTTCGCGTTTCAGGTATATTTTTGCTCCGCGTAAAGATTCGGACATCCGGCGGGCATAATAAAGAGGCGTGGGGCGTCCGGAATATTCCCGCTGATACCATTCAAACTCTTTTTGGAATGTTTTATCTTTTTGGGAAGCCCGGTAAGCTTTTTCCAGTTCGATTAAAGCGGGCATTAATGTTTCGGCGGCATAACGTCCGCCAAAAATTCCAAAGTGCCCGTACTGGTCAGGTTGAGTCTTCATCATTATCCCCTCTTCGTAAAAATTAATAGTGCATTGTCCGGCGCGGTATCTACTGCCCGGATAATATCAAATATTCGTGCCAGCTTCGCGTGATCTTTTTTACCCGGTTCCGATTCCACGCCGCTGTTGATGTCCAGCGCCGCCGAAGCTACCATCTGCAACGCTTCGGCAATATTTTCCTCGTTGAGACCACCGGAAAGAATCAGTGGTTTTTTATTCTTGGTGCGGCAGGCCAGCTTCCAGTTAGCTTTCCTGCCGGTACCGCCGTAAAGTCCGGCATGACGGCTGTCCACCAATATAGCCGCGACCTCGTAGCTATAAGCATGATTCAAATCATTGTCATTTTTTAATTCGACGGCCTTAATAATTTGGAATGCCGGAAATTCCCGGCAGAACTCCGGTGATTCGTCACCGTGCAATTGGATCATGTCGAGTCCGCAATATTCCATCACTCTTTTTATTTCTGCGACTTTTTCATTTACAAACACGCCGACCTTCACCAACTCATCCGGCAAAACACTGGCGATTTTTCGGGCGTCTTCCGGTTTGATATAGCGCGGTGAGGGCGGATAAAAGATAAAGCCCAGCGCCGCCGCGCCGCACCCGGCCGCGTACAGAGCATCTTCTTTATTCGTTATCCCGCAGATTTTAACTTGAGTCACTTCAGCTCACCCCTTTGAGCTCTCGCAGTTCTTTGCCGATATCCAGCACGGTAATCAGTGCCTCGCCAATCAAGAAAGCATGGATGTCTGCCTGCATCAATGATTCTATGTCCGCTCTGGTGATAATACCGCTTTCGGCCACAACAATTTTATCGGCGGGAATTCGCGCCCTGAGCCTACGGCTGGTTTCGATATCGGTAACAAATGTATCCAGATCCCGATTATTGATTCCAATAATCTCAGCATCAGCGGCCAGAGCCAAATCTAATTCTTCTTCCGTGTGGACTTCCACCAGGGAATTCAAACCAAGCTCTTTGGACAATAAGATAAATTCCGAAAGCTTTTTTCCTAAAACGTGTACGATAAGCAAAATGGCATCCGCGCCGATTGCCCTGGTTTCATAAATCTGTAAAGGGTCAATAATAAAATCTTTGCGCAAAAGCGGCAGGTTCACATTTTGTCTGATTTGCGTCAGGTAATCTTTGTGCCCCGCGAAATATTTTTCATCGGTAAGCACGGAAATCGCGGCCGCGCCGTTTTGTTCATAAACGCCGGCAATTCTGACCGGATCGAAATCCGCAATGAGCCTGCCGCGGGAAGGCGACGCGCATTTCACTTCCGCAATAATATTGCAGTCCTCAGAGATTAGCGCCTGCCGAAAACTCCGGCACGGCTCAAGCCGTGCAATTGTTCTTTCCAAAGCGGATACAGTTGTCTGCTTTTTCAATTGCTCCACTTCTTCTTTTTTCGTTTCAATAATTTTATTGAGAATCATATTTTTCAACTGTTGCTCATTTCAATGAGTGATTGCAGTTTCTTTACCGCCACGCCGCTGTCGATGCAATCGGCCGCGACCTTTATTCCGTCTTTTAAATTTTCCGCCTTTTCTCCGGCAACAATCGCCAAAGCCGCGTTAATTAAAACAACGTTGCGGCAGGCGCCGTTTTTTCCGGAAAGAACATTTCTGGTAATCTGAGCATTCACGGTAGGATCACCGCCGCGAATGGTTTCCAACGGATCAATCCTGCCGAAATAATCCATCGGATTGATATTATATGTTCGCACAATTCCGTCTTTGAGTTCCGCCACGCGTGTTTCGCCTGTTATTGTGACCTCGTCCAAGCCATCCAGTCCGTGAACAACAAAGGCTCTTTTTATCCCCATATTTTTTAATACATCGGCGAACATTTCGGTGAGCTTCGGATCATAAACCCCGAGAAGCTGCGCGGTTGCTCCAGCGGGATTGGTGAGCGGTCCCAGCATATTGAATATTGTGCGGATGCCGATTTCGCGCCTGGGGCCGATCGCGTATTTCATAGCGCCGTGTAGTTTGGGCGCGAAGAGAAATCCGATGCCGATTTGCTGGATGCATTCTTCCACAATTTCTTGATTGGCGCTGATATTGACACCCAAAGCTTCCAGAACATCGGCGCTGCCACAACCGCTGGAAACCGCGCGGTTGCCGTGCTTGGCCACAACAATTCCCGCCGCCGCAACCACAAAGGCTGCAGTCGTCGATATATTAAAGGTGTTGAGTTTATCTCCTCCTGTTCCGCAGGTATCCACGATTGTTGTCGCACAGGCATTGACGTGCGTCGCTTTCTGCCGCATGATGCGCGCCGCACCGGTAACTTCTTCCACTGTTTCGCCTTTCATGCGCAGCGCCGTAATTAAAGCGGCAATTTGAGCGGGTGTAGCCATGCCATCCATAATTTCTTCCATCGCCGCCATCATCTCCGCTTCCCGCAGATCGGTTTTGGTGACCGCCTTATCAATTGCTTCCTTAATCATGACTGATGCTCCTTTCGCCCGGTGTATTTCAAAAAGTTTCTTATAATACGCTTGCCCTGCAGCGTCAGCACGGATTCCGGATGAAACTGAATGCCCTCCACCGGATACTCCCTGTGCCGCAATCCCATAATTTCGCCTTCTGCCGTCTCCGCGCTGATCTCCAGGCAGGCGGGTAATGTTTCTCTGGCAACGATCAGCGAATGATAACGTCCGGCGGGAAAAGGATTGGGAAGCCCGGCAAATATTGTTTTGCCGTCATTGATGATCGGTGAAGTTTTCCCGTGCATAATGCGCCCTGCGCGCACGACTTCCGCTCCGAAGGCGTAACCAATGGATTGATGACCCAGGCATATTCCCATAATAGGGACGTCTTTATAAAATTCGCGGACAACGTCAACGGTGATTCCCGCCTCAAGAGGCGTGCAAGGGCCCGGGGAAAGAAAAATGGCCGCAGGTTTCAGACGTTTTATTTCTTCCATTTTTATTTTGTCATTACGATATACTTCCACATTCTCGCCCATTTGCCCCAGGTACTGAACGATATTGAATGTAAAGGAATCGTAGTTATCAATCATCAAAATCATTCTTCTTCTCTCCTAGTTGCCGTTCTTAATTTCAAAGCCGCTGGTCGCCAGACGCACGGCCTGCAACATGCCCCGTGATTTGTTGAGCGATTCCTGATGCTCCGATTCGGGAATCGAGTCATACACAATGCCTGCCCCCGCCTGAACATAAATTTTGCCATTTTTTAAAACCATCGTCCGGATTGTAATGCACAAATCCATGTTGCCGCTGAAGCTGAAATAACCGACCGCGCCACCATAAGGCCCTCTTTTGACTTTTTCCAGCTCACTAATAATTTCCATGGCCCGGACTTTGGGCGCGCCAGTCAAAGTGCCCGCCGGAAATGTCGCCGCCAGAACATCGAAGGCATCTTTTCCTTTGGCCAACTGCGCGCGGACGTTGGATACCAGATGCATCACGTGCGAATATTTTTCCACAACCATATATTGATTCACCTGAACGCTGCCGGTTTGAGCAACACGTCCCAGATCATTGCGCCCCAGATCAACCAGCATAACGTGTTCCGCCCGTTCTTTTTCATCGGAGAGCAATTCATCGGATAACGCGCGGTCTTCCTGCTCGGTTTTGCCTCTTCTTCTTGTCCCGGCAATGGGACGCAATTCCATAGTTTCTTCCTCTTTACGCACCATAACTTCCGGCGAGGAACCGATGAGCGTTAGATCATCCAGCTTGAGAAAAAACAAATATGGAGAGGGATTGACGAAACGCAGCGCCCGGTAGAGATCAATCGGATTGGAGCGGCAATCAGTCTCAAAGCGTTGCGAGAGAACCACTTGAATGATGTCTCCCGCGACAATATATTCCTTGGCTTTCTCAATGGCGGCCTTGTATTGTTCCGGCGTCATATTGGATTCAAAATTTACTTCACTGCCCGTGGCATCTGCTGTTTTATGAGATGCCGCCTCTGCAATCGTTTCGATCATCGCTTCGATCTTCCGGCACGACGCGGCATAACTATCTTCCAGTGAATCTGCATCTTCCGTATAGGCGCAGGCGACCACTTTGATCGTATGGCGCACGTTATCAAAAATCATCATGGAATCACTGATGATAAAAACAGACTCATCCAGATTCAGATCATCCGGCGGGCTTGGCGGAAGTTTTTCAAAATAGCGCACCATTTCATAGCCCAGAAAGCCAACAGCGCCGCCGTAAAATCGTGGCAGGCCGGGGATAGAAACGGGCTTATAGCGGTTGAGCAATTCGCGAAGTCCACTCAGCGGATTGCCATTGTGCTCGCGGGTTGTGATTCTTCCCTTTTCTTCGATAATGACTTTATCGCCATGAACCCTAAACACAACTCCGGCGTCCGTTCCTAAAAATGAATACCGGCCCCACTTCTCGCCGCCTTCCACGCTTTCCAGAAGATAAACGTGATCTTTATTTTGTAGTTTCATTAAAACTGAAACCGGCGTTTCCACATCGGCTAATATTTCCTGATAGACCGGAATAAGATTTCCCTTTTGAGCTAATTTTTCGAATTCTGTAAAACTTGGTTCGTACATAAATTTCTCCTTATGTGTCGTTCCGGATCCCGACATGCTTCGCATGCGGGATTGTTCCACTTGCGCTTCAAGCGGCACTCCGTTTGTTTTCAGCGAGTGTCAAATCCCACGTCGCTTCGCTCCTGGGATAATTCGACNNGAAGCTTGGGTCTCATTAAAAAAAGGCCGTGATTTTTTTATCACGGCCTTAATACGCTAAAAATAAAAAAGCCGTGGAGCTCCCGGAGGCTCTCCACGGCTTTAACTTTAATAAAAAAAGATCAGCGGCAGAAAATCCTCCCTTTGAGGTTCCACCACCACCAATTATTCAATGATAATATTTTAACTGTTTTTTGCATAACGCACTTTCTTTTTTCGTTAATTTGTGGACCATATAGCAACAAGATAATGTTCTGTCAACATTTTTTTAATGAGACTCAGTTTTTAGGAGCCTACTGGCGAACTGAAAACTGCAAGTCGAATTATCCCGATAGCGAAGCGTATCGGAATTGTGTAATTCTGGCAACATAACACTCTGTTAGATCGAGTTCTTTTAACTCGATCCCTAAAAAGGCAGCGGCACTTGTATCAAGGAAGCAAAACAGCGGCGGCAATTCTTTTGTTGCAGAGAACGGGCACGGCAGGCATCCAGATCAATCCCACGGGAGGTCGCATTATTGTAGGGAGCCTCAGGCTCCTGCCGGAGGGGGCTCCACTGAAATAGCCATATTTTGCGCACCAGACATTTTCCCTGCATTGTTTTTCTTCACCTCCGGCAGAAAGCTGATTATGAGATATTTTTTTCATCACCGGAAAGATATGAGATAATCGCGGTAAATGTCAATATGAGATTGTTAATCCTGCTTGACACTTGTTTGCATATTTTTATATAAGTTTTTAAGACTAAATAAATTATAGCGTATTCGGACGAAGTTTATGGATTTATTTAATTCCGCTTTAGCTGTTGTTAAGAGCATCAGATTTCAGGATATTCTGGATGTGATAATCATTGCCCTCATGATTTTCGCTCTTTTGACCTGGTTCAAAACAAGAGCTTCCCGCTTTGTGCTCATCGGCATAATACTTCTAGGCGGCGTCTATATTGCAGCCCGTTTCTTTCAGCTTTATCTCACCACTATCGTTTTGCAAAGTTTTTTTGCCATCTTGCTTTTTGTTTTAGTCGTCATCTTTCAGGAAGACTTGCGCGGTTTTTTTGAGAGACTGGCCATGCTGGGAAACATCGGGAAAAAATTCCAGTCGCTCTCCGAACTGAAAGGGACGGCGGAAATAATTGCGCAAACGGCAGCAACTTTGGCTAAAAAACGCATTGGCGCTTTAATTGTTCTGCAGGGAAATGATCCTCTGGAGAGGCATATCAACGGCGGAACAAGTTTAGACGGACTTGTCAGCGAACCGCTTTTAGAAAGTCTTTTCGATCCTCATTCCATCGGCCACGATGGGGCCGTGATAATTAACGGCAACCGCATTGCAAAGTTTGGCTGCCACCTGCCGCTTTCTATAAATACATCAAAATATGGCAATATCGGGTTGCGCCATACGGCGGCGCTTGGTCTTGCGGAAAGATCCGATGCGATATGTATCGTAGTTTCAGAAGAAAAAGGAACTATATCACTGGCCTCTTTGGAAACACTCACGGCGATTCAAAATGCCGCTGCCCTGCATGAGGCATTGGAGCAATTTTATATTCGCAATACACCGGGGAAAAAATCACACCCTTCAGTTAACTGGCTCAAAGAAGATACGTGGGGAAAAATTATTGCTTTAGGTCTGGCGTGTATTTTATGGATCGCTTTTGGCTACCAGAGGGAAATTATACGCCGCGATTTCATCATTCCCATTGAATATAAAAATGTTCCACAAAATTGGCAGATTGATGAACCGCAGGTAACCGAAGCAAAAGTTATCCTTCAGGGACCACAGCAGGCTTTTCGTCTTCTTGACGAACGTTCGCTGAAATTATCCCTGGATTTATCTACCGTTATAGAAAAAAAGCGCGAAATTACCTTAAGCAAGGATATGGTTAATGCGCCGTCAAATTTGCCGGTTGCCGATATTATTCCCGCGAAAATTCACGTTTATGCTTCTAAATCCATTACATGGACTTTCCCTGTTAATATCAACACGCAAAACTCTTTGGCGGAGCATCTTTCCTTGCAAAGGATGAGCATTACTCCATCAAAAGTGCGGGTTTTAATCGGATCCAATATTAACCCTGAACAAATTAAAATCGAAACGGAGCCTATTGATCTGCAGAAAATATTTTTTACAACGACGCTGGATACGAAAATTGTGCTCCCTGCCGGTGTTTCTTTTCCGGATGGAAAATCACCCGCCGCCCGTGTAATTATAAAAGTGAAAAAGAAGGCATCTTCCCCGTGAGGTCAACATGCGTTCTAATTTTCAGAGAAGATCGAAAAAAACAGGCCTTTCTCCCGGCAGCATAATTCACGTTGGTAAAGGTATTGCATTAAATAAAAAAATGTGATGAAGTTACCTTATATTGGATCATTTAACCCTGTGCTAGGAATGCATGGTGTTGATTCTATCCTGATACGCTTCGCTATCGGGATAAATTCGACTAGAAATTTTCACTTCTCCCGCAATCCTGCGGGATTGTAAAAATTTAGTCTCATTAATAAAAATCAGGAGGCTTTAGTATGCAGGTTTTCGAAGCAAGCGACGTCGTGGAAGTTGCCATCAGAATTGAAGAAAATGGCATTAATTTTTATAAGTTTGCCGAACAGATCGCCAAACAGGAAGAAGCCAAAAAACTCTTTGCCAATCTGGCGCAGGCGGAAGTTGCTCATAAAAAAACTTTTGAAGGAATCTTCGCGAAAATGGAAAAATACAATCCGCCGGAGAGCTACGCGGGAGAATACAGCGCCTATTTGCGCTCTTATGTGGATAATAATATAATTTTTACTAAAGAAGCCATGGACAAAGAACTGTCTAATGTGAAAGATACCATTGCCGCTTTTGATTTTGCCATCAAACGTGAATTGGATTCGATTCTCTATTATCATGAAATTAAGAAATTAGTGCCGGCGTCTCAACATGAAGTGCTGGAGCAGATTATTGAAGAAGAAAGAAAACATTTTGTGGCACTTACAGAAATGAAAAAACGTTTTTTGTGTTAGAAATCCGTTTTTCTTGTGAACATATAATGCCATTCGCAGACCAAGCGAATGGCATTAATTTTTCAGACCGTATTTTTTAAGCTTATAGCGCAGCATCCTTTCCGAAATTCCTAGAATTTCGGCAGCTTTTGTCTGGTTATCCTGCGTCTTTTCCATTGCGTTGATAATCAATTTTTTTTCTAATTCATCCACAGACTCACGCAGAGCGCCGGGAGATTTCTTTTCCGCATCTTCCTGAGAAATGGCCGATTTGAATGGTAAATCGTCTGTGGTGATGTATTCATCACGGGCTATTACTACAGCCCGTTCCAGAATATTGACCAGTTCGCGCACGTTTCCCGGATAATCGTATTTCAAAAGCAAGTCCCGCGCTTCAGCAGTCAATCCTTGAATATTTTTTCCATTTTCAGCAGCGAATTTATCAATGAAATGATTGATTAAAATGCGCAAGTCTTCTTTTCTTTCTCTCAGGGGCGGCAGCACCATAGTAACAACCTTCAACCGGTAAAAAAGATCTTCGCGGAAGGTTCCTTCTTTCACCTGAACTTCCAAATCACGGTTTGTCGCACTGATGATCCGGACATCAACATGGAGATTAACGTTACTGCCCAGGCGTTGGAATTCGCGTTCTTGCAAAAAACGCAAAAGTTTAACCTGTATGGTCGGACTTAATTCTCCTATTTCATCCAGGAAAAGCGTGCCGCCGTCGGCTTCTTCAAATCGGCCGATCCGGCGGGAAGCAGCTCCGGTAAAAGCTCCTTTTTCATGGCCGAATAATTCGCTCTCCAATAAATTTTCATGGAGTGATCCACAATTAACGACAACGATCGATTTATGCGCCCGGGGACTCAATTGGTGAACCAGACGCGCCAACAACTCTTTTCCTGTTCCGCTTTCCCCTTGAATCAAAATGGATGCTTTGCTGGCGGCCACGCGCCCCGCCAAATTAATCAGTTCCGCCATGCGCGGGCTCTTGTAAATAATTTTCTCCGCAGTGACGCCAGTTTTATTCAGTTCTTCCTTTAAGAGCCTGTTTTCCTGAATGAGCTGCCTTCGTTCCGCTACCCGACTGGCAAGTATTAATAATTCATCTAGTTCCACCGGTTTGGTGATGTAATCAATTGCCCCAACTTTTATGGCTTCCACCGCCGTTTCGATGGTGCCATAAGCGGTAATTATGACCACATCTATTTCCGGATTGATGCGTTTTATTTCTTTGAGGACCTCTAAACCGTCCATGCCGGGCATTTTGTAATCCAGAAGAATTAACTCAAAATGACCATTTAAAACTGTTTTTATTGCCGCTTCACCATTTTCCGCCTCGGCCACCGTATGGCCCTCAGAACGTAAAAAATCACGCAACATTTCCCGTTGGGATTGGCCGTCTTCGACAATAAGAATACTCAGTTTTTGCATGAATTTTTATTCCTTATCTTTTAAGGATATTTAGTTGAATTTTTCACGAGGCAAAACAACTTCAAATGTGGTTCCTTTGCCTTTCCTACTGATCACCCGTATATCTCCTCCATGACCGCGGATGATTTCGCAGGCCAAAGGTATACCTAAACCTAATCCTTTTTCTTTGGTTGTGTATTCAGGATTAAAAATTCTCTCGATTTCCTCAGTTGTCATGCCGCAACCGGTATCCGAAATGCTCACGACAATGTAATTTTTCCCTTCCTTATCCACCGTAATAAAAATTTTACCTTCGGCGGTTATAGATTCCATGGCATTTTTAATTATGTTGAGAAACGCCTGCTGGAGTTTATTTATGTCCATGGAAATTAAAGCCGGAGCCTCCCGCCATTTTGTTTCAATAGTAATCCCCCGGGATGATGCCTCTTCTCGAATGAGACTGACAATTTTTTGTAAAACTTCCGTGACAGAAAAATTAGACAATTCCAGTCGGCGGCTTTTGGAAAAAGTCAGAAATTCTTCAATGATTCCGTTGAGACGCTTGATCTCGTCTCTGATAACGCCGGAAAGATTCTGAAAATCTTCGGCTTTACTTGAATCCACGGGAATGAAATCTCTTTTCAACCTCTGTGTGGCCATGCTGATAGCATTTAAAGGATTGCGGATTTCATGCGCCACTCCGGCCGCCAACTGTCCGAGAGCGGAAAGCCGTTCCGCTTTTTCCAACTGTCGTTCTATTTCAACAATACCGGCTAAGTGGCGGTTCTGGTCATGATAAAGCAGCCACATGGATAATAGAGCAATTATGACAACAAAAAACATAAAAATAAAAATATTTTGGCGATTTTCAGCAATGCTTTTATCCATTGAACTGCGGTCGAGACCAATTCTCACAATACCTACAATTTTTTTATCCAGAAATAAAGGTGTTGCCAGATCCAAAATTTTGTTTCCGGCAGAATTAACTTTCCTGCTGGCAATTTTTACATTACCGGCTAAAATTTCCTTAAAATTGAAATCGTTATTATTTAAACTTGAAGGTGGCTGGCCGACGCTAGTGAGAAGTTTTTTCTGATTATTGATAATTTGCATGTAAATTATGCCGTGGCCTTCGCCTATTTTCTTTATTCCTTTTTCTCCGGCAACTTTCATGCTCCAGTAAATTAATCCCGGTTTATCCACATTTAT
>PLMV01000107.1 GCA_003141615.1 Syntrophaceae bacterium | reverse complement strand
CTTGTTGACGAATTTTTACAGGAGATGAAAGAAAACAATGATAACTTATTGGAGAAACAGTTGGAAGTTATGCTTAAGGATAAAGCTCTTACTGTTCTTCTGACGATTACGACAATTCAGGATGAGGAAGGTAACGATTCCGGTATCGTTGTGGTTTTTGAAGATTTGACCCAGCTTCAGAAAGCGGAACGTGCCGCCGCGTGGCGTGAGGTCGCCCGCCGCATGGCGCATGAGATCAAGAATCCGCTGACACCGGTACAGCTTTCCGCACAAAGATTGCAGCGAAAATATGGAGATAAATTAGGAGAAGAAGGGTCAGTATTTAAAGAGTGCACTCAGACAATTATTGATCAAGTGGAAGTCCTGAAGAATCTGGTCAATGAATTTTCCCGTTACGCGCGGATGCCTGTGACTTCCCCGACACTCAATGACTTAAATGCGGTAGTTGCCGAAGCCGTTTTGCTTTTTCAGGATGCCCATAAGGATATCGTCTTTGAATTTAAGCCTGCTGAAGGATTACCGAAATTTGACCTGGACGCCGAGCAAATTAACAGAGTAATGATTAATCTGCTGGATAATGCTGTTGCGGCAATTAATAAGAAAAACGGTCGCATCGAAATTACCGTAAGTTATGATGAACAACACCGCAAAGCTACTGTAGCTGTGGCCGACGATGGCGCGGGGGTTCATTCAAGTTATAAAAGGAAAGTTTTTGAACCATATTTTTCGACGAAGAAATTCGGGACCGGCCTGGGTTTGGCAATAGTCAGTTCAATAATATCCGATCATCATGGCCAGGTCAGCGTTGCCGACAACAATCCCACAGGAACGATTGTTTCTTTTCAGTTGCCGGTTTCGGAAGTTTAATGAGACTCGCTGAGAACGAGTCCCGACAAGTCGGGACGAGGTTCGAAGCGCAAGTGGAATTATCCCTGAAGCGGAGCGGAATGGGATTGACACTAGTTGATAGTGAGACCCAAGTTTCAGAAGCGAAGCGCGCTGAAATTTGCAGGGCGAACTATCCCTTGTGCGAAGCACATAGGGATATTCCTCAAAGCGGAGGGTATTAATCCCAAAGCTTGCTTTGGGATTAATACCCGTGATATAAAAAAAATAAGAGGATGAACCCAAAAGAGTAAGTATTATGAATGAAACAATCCTTGTAGTCGATGATGAAGTGAGCATTTGCCAGTCGTTAAAGGCAATCTTAAGCGATGAAGGCTATCAAGTGTTGGTGGCGGGCAGTGGCGAAGAAGCTGTTCAACTCATTGAGGAAGAAATGCCGCAGCTTGTGCTGCTCGATATTTGGCTGCCGGGCATGGATGGTTTGGAGACTCTCAAAGCGATTAAAAAAGCACATCCAAAAGTATTGGTAATTATAATGTCCGGCCATGGCACAATTGAAACAGCCGTGAAAGCTACGAAACTAGGAGCCTTTGATTTTATCGAGAAACCTCTATCGCTGGATAAAATTATAATTTTGGTAAACAATGCCATCAATTTAGTTCGTCTCAAAGAAGAAAACGTTTTATTGAAGCAAAAAGTTTCTCATCAATACGAACTTACCGGTAGCAGCGCGGCGATAACCGAACTTAAAGAAATGATCAGTATTGTTGCGCCAACGAATGCGTGGATTTTGATTATGGGGGAAAACGGTACGGGCAAGGAATTAGTGGCGCGTTCTATTCATCACTTGAGTTGGAGATCGCATAAAGACATTGTGGAAGTCAATTGTGCGGCGATTCCCGAAGAACTGATTGAAAGCGAATTATTCGGTCACGAAAAAGGAGCATTTACCGGAGCAACAGAAAAAAAGCGCGGCAAATTCGATCTTGCCCATGAAGGCACGATTTTTCTTGATGAAGTGGCCGACATGAGCCTGAAAGCGCAAGCAAAGATTCTGCGTATCCTGCAGGAAAAAAAGTTTGAACGGGTCGGCGGCAATAAATTAATTGACATGGATGTGCGGGTTTTAGCCGCAACCAATAAGGATTTGGAAGAGGAAATGAAAGCGGGGCGTTTCCGGCAGGATCTTTATTATCGTTTGCATGTAATTCCTTTGTATGTTCCGCCCCTGCGCGAAAGAAAAGAAGATATTAAACCTCTGGCGGAACGCTTTTTTCTGGATTTCTCCATTAAAGAAGGCCAGCCACCGAAGGTTTTAACTGACGATGCCTTGGCCTTGCTGATGAAACATGATTGGCCGGGGAATGTCCGGGAATTGAAAAACATTATTGAAAGGTTGATTATTCTAACTCCATCCAATGAAATCACCGCTAAGGATATTCCGTTGCTCAATGTTAAAATAGACAACGCAGCGTCCGGTGGTGATTCGGTAGTCATTGCTGCCGACTCGTTAAAAGATGCTAAGATGGACTTTGAACGTCAATTTATCATCAAGAAATTAGAAGAAAACGAAGGCAATATTTCCAAAACTGCGGAAGCAATTGGTTTGGAACGCAGTAATTTGCATAAAAAAATTAAAAGTCTCAAAGTTGTGACAAAGAATGAGTCTTAATCTTTTCTTTTGTAATTCATTTGTTTTTTCATATCGGAGATGGAAAATTTATTGAAGGGGAGAAATGCAACTCCGAGTACAACTACAATGACCATGGACAGGAAATGGTAAACAACTGCAAAAGAAAGTGCTTCAGTTTTAGCTAAACCAAAAAAACTTAAGGCCAGAACACAGGCGAAATGCCAATTACCAATATAACCAGGGGCTGTGGGAATGGCTATTCCCACAATGAGAATAATCATTACAACGAATGATGCCATTACCGGTAAGGTAAAATCAAAAGCCTTCAGCAACATATAAATAGCCAGTACATCCACAAGCCAGACCAAAGCCGAAAGAAAAAACAAATACAATAGAAATTTAATATTAGTTATAATCTGAAAACCATCGATAAAATGATGGATCACTTCATCGATCGTATGCGCAAATTTTCCGGGGAGCTTACTTAAGATTCTGTTGATTAACTTTAGCGCTGCGTCCCTACGCAGGATTAGAAAGACGATAAAACAAAACATCACTAATGCGAGCAGAAAGAAAATGATGCTCGATTTAATCATCCATGGCGGCAGGTCGGTAAGAAAAAGGACAATTACAGCAATTGCCAATACGGTAAAACTATCCAGTACTCTCTCAACAAGAATAGTTCCCAGTGCGGAAGACATTTTTATTGAGCTTCTTTTGGAGATTAAATAGGGTCTGGCCAGTTCACCTATACGCGCGGGAATTGCGGCTATTGCCAGAAAGCCTACTGATGTAACTGAAAAAAGAGAAAATTGATCTATTTTTCCCATCGGCTGTAAAATAACGCCCCAGCGATAAGATCGCAGCAATTGCATTAAAATTACAAGAAGGATGAAAAAAATAACATAACTTAATTGAATATTTTTTAGATCACGAAAAACATCCTGAAGATTAATTCCTTTTACGGACAAATAAATCAGGACAATGCTGATCAGGATACCTAAGATAACTTTTTTATTCATCGGTTTACCCGGCCATATTATATACGCTTATTTTATTCGTGAAACTCCAATTCAGAAAGCGAAGCGCATAACCTAAAGGTCACAAGTCGGAATTGGAAAGTTGAACAATCCCGCGAAGCGGAGGGTATGATACCCAGCAGCTTGTTTTGGGGTTCATTCCCGTGAGTCTTTGACCAGGTAATCGGCAATTTTATCATGTAAGAGTTGGGACGATAGTTTGTTACCGATTAAGCCCACGCGAATGGTTACTGTGGTTAGATTTTTTGATTTATATGTAATATCGAATTTGACTTTTTCATCATTTATCAAAGTGTTAATTGTTCCCTGAGCAATTTCTTTGTCAGGAACTACTTCAGTACCGTGCATATCGGCCACGGTCTTTTCGCAAGCGCTCCAGACTTTATCGAAGGGGGCAGAGTAATCGGTTTTTAGTCCGCCGTTAACATAATAGAAGGTTCCCGCCGTACCTGCTCCAGCGGCCGCACCTCCAATAACCAACGACCAGCACCCGGAAAAAAGAAAAAGAGCAAATAATGATAAGATCAAGAGTAAAAAATTATTTCTTTTCATGTTTCTTCCTCCGGTAAATTATTTGTGGTCTTTAAAGCACATGTCATCTGGTATTGCAATCGCTATTATGCGGCAATCTCTTATCAAAATCAGCTGGCTGCCTGATTGAGTTTTTCAAACTCGACTAAAAGTTCTTCCTGTTTTTTACTTAATTCCGTGGGAATTTGCACAAAAATTTCAATAATCTGATCTCCGCGTCCGTAACCCCGGATATGAGCGATTCCTTTGCCTTTGAGCCTGAAAGTTTTTCCGTTTTGCGTACCCCTGGGAATTTTTAATTTTTCTCTTCCTTGAAGTGCAGGCACTTCAACTGTTCCTCCCAACGCGGCATGAACAAAAGAAATAGGTACGCTGCAAATTATATCATCACCTGATCTGGTGAAAATTTCATGCTCTTCGACATGCAGAAATACATACAAATCGCCGTCAGGTCCGCCGCGATCTCCGGCTTCGCCCTCACCGCGCAGGCGCAGGCGTGATCCTGTTTCCACGCCGGCGGGAATTTTCAACTGCACGGTTTTAGGTACTTGTTCCTTTCCCATACCCCGGCAATTGTCGCAGGGTTTGGCGATGAATTTGCCATATCCGTTGCAATGCGGACAGGTGGAACTGATNNGCGGCATCGAGGAAGGAAATTTTCAGATCATAGCGTAAATCGGCGCCGGCGGAACCAGAGGAACGCGATTGCCCTCGTCCCCGTACATTGCCATATCCGAAAGCATCCTCAAAAATATTACTGAAATGGGAAAAGATGTCATCGAAGCCGCTGAAACCTCTAAAACCGGTGCTGCTTAAGCCTTCATGCCCGTACTGGTCATATATTTCCCTTTTTTGTCTGTCACTTAATACTTCGTAAGCCTCAGCCGCTTCCTTAAATTGTTCTTCCGCTTTTTTGTTCCCCGGGTTCTTGTCCGGGTGACACTGCATCGCTAATGAGCGGTAGCTTTTTTTTATCTCTTCTTCTGAAGCCGTTCTTGCCACATTCAGAATTTCATAATAATCTTTTTTGGTCATGCGCTTTTTCCGTCTTTCTCTTTTTGTATTATTTTCTTGAGGGAATTGAGCATCTCCTCATTATTTGCCTTCTCCAGAGCGTGTTGAGCAAAAAAATATTTTTTAAGATCAATGGCTTTCTGCCCGATACCTTCCCAGTCGGCAGGTTTTAATTCCAGGTGAAGTGCTTTGGCAACTTGCTGGAAAAGCATAACATCGCCCCTGTCAAAGGCGATATCTTTAATATTTTGCATGCCGCTGTTATAATTTGCCTTTTGGTAAAAATCGAGCGCGTCGGAAAGAAGACCTTCTTCTAAGAACATGTCGCCATAGTTCTGAAGTACATGGGGATTAACTTTATCAATGTATAGTATTTTTTGTTTTAAGCGGTAATCATACAGTTTTTTATTGATCAAAATACATCTCCTCCCGGAAAAAAAGAGTCTCTCTATTTGAATTTGGTTATAATCTAATAATAAGTCGGCTTAAGTCAATACGGGACGATATATCATGCCACAAGCCGCTTCAGCGCTTCTTCGTATTTTTTCCTTGTATTTTCTATGATTTCTGGAGGCAATTCCGGTGCGGGCGGATTTTGATTCCATTTAATGGAGATAAGATAGTCTCTTAAGAACTGCTTGTCAAAACTTTTTTGCGGCCGGCCTTCTTCGTAATCATCGGCATACCAGAAACGGGAAGAATCAGGAGTGAGCAATTCATCAATCAGGATTAATTCTTTACCGAGCATTCCAAATTCCATTTTTGTATCGGCAATTATAATACTGGCTTTTCGGGCGATTTTCGTGGCACGTTCATAAATGGCCAGGCTGGTTTTGATAACTTTATCAGTGATATCCGCGCCGATAAGATCCACCATTTCTTTTCTGTTAATGGGAGAATCATGTTCGCCTGCCTCAGCTTTGGTGGTCGGGGTAAAAATAGGTTCGGGTAATTTGGATGATTCTTTCAGTCCATCAGGTAATTTAATGCCGGAAATTGTTTTATTGTGCTGATAATCTTTCCAGCCGGAGCCGCTCAAATAACCGCGGACAATACACTCAACCGGCAGGGGAGTAGCTTTTTTAACTAACATGCTTCTGCCTTCCAGATCTTTGCGATAGGGAGCGCATTCTTCGGGAAACTCGGCAGGATTAACAGAAACAATGTGATTGCCGATAATATCTTTCATTTGCTCGAACCAAAAGGCGGACATGCGGTTTAGAACTATGCCTTTGCCGGGCACAGGGTTAGGCATAATAACATCAAATGCCGAGATGCGGTCGGTGGTCACGATGAGCAAATAGTTTTTTACGGAATAAATGTCGCGAACCTTTCCGCGGCCAATAAGATTTAGAGTTGTAAATTCTGTTTGTTGTAGGCTTTTTTTCATAAAAAATATGCTCCTTTTAGCTGACTGACGGATTATTATTTTTTTCATGACCTATAGTGGAAGTCGGCGTGCGGCCGTAATTATGTCCGGGCATCACCTTGGTATCTTCGGGCAGGGAGAAGAGTTTTTCTTTTATAACTTTATACATTACCTGCCAGGACCCGCCCGGTAAATCGGTCCGGCCCACAGCTTCCACAAAAAGAGTATCCCCGGTAAAGACATAACCGGGTGAATATAAACTAATCCCGCCGGGAGAATGTCCCGGAGTGTGAATAACTTTGAGAGAAACATTGCCCACCGAAATTATATCACCGTCTTTTACTAAAATATCAGCGGGTGGAGATGGTTTGGCTCCAAACATCCGTAAAATCGAGGCCGGAGTTGAAGTCAGCATGATGGCGTCATCTTCGTGAACAACGATTTTAGCCCCGGTGGCCTTTTGCATTTCGGCATTACCGCCGGTGTGATCAACATGGCCGTGGGTATTAACTATGTAGTTTATCCGTAAATTATTTTTTTTAGCTTCGGCGATAATTTCTCTGGTATCGCCCGCCGGATCAATAACCAGAGTATCGCCGGTGATAGGATCTCCAACCAAGTAGGCAAAAACGGCCATTTGGCCTACCTGAATTTGTTTTACGAACATGATTTTTCTCCATTAAAAATATTTATATATAATAACATTTTTTGGGTTAATTCGTCAAATTAAATCCGATATATAAGTGGAGGATATCATACCATTTTAAATCAAAGATGATATCGAGGCGGCTGGAATTGGAATTATTGGCGCTTAAGTATTGCCCCAAAGAATCCGTCCATGTTATGTTTATGCGGATAAGTGTGAAAAAAGCCGCGACTGTCCAATAACCGGGGATTTATTGTTGCCGGGGGTTGGTATAAAGAAAAGTTTGTGTTTTGCGCTAAAAAATCATCGATGATATTTTCATTTTCCGCAGGCAAAAGCGAACAGGTGCAATATATCAAGCGGCCGCCTTTTTTGACCGCGAGGGAGGCATTTTGCAGGATTACTTTTTGGGCAGCGGCAAAATTACGCAGATCTTTTTCAGTTGTGCGCCATTTTATTTCCGGATTGCGGCGCAATGTCCCCAGCCCGGAGCACGGCGCGTCTATAAGAACATGATCAAATTTTTCCTTTAGTGAATCCGATAGGCCGGCGCTAAGATCAAGTGTCTGTGTTTCGATTATGGTAATTCCCAGTCGTGTTGCTTCTTTTTTCAGTTCGGCAATTTTTTCCGGGTTGCGGTCGACCGCGACAATTCTTCCCTTGTTTTTAAGGATTGCCGCCAAATGCGTCGCTTTGCCTCCCGCGCCTGCGCAGGCATCCAGTATCGAGTCCGCGCTATTCGGGCTGATTAGATAAGAAATGAGTTGCGCCGCTTCATCCTGAATACGCAGGAATCCCTCTGAAAAGAAATTAGTATTTTGAATAGCCCCAACTGAATCGGTCAAAATAATGCCATCCGGAGAGTAATTTGTCGGTGTAGCAGTAAAACCGGCAGCAGTAAGCTTTTGCGCGAACTCTTTTCTGGAAGTCTTCAGCGTATTGACACGCACCGTCAAAGGCGGAATTTCGTTATTTGATGAACATAAGGATATCGTTTCTTCGGGGCCAAATATTTTTATCCATTTTTTAACAAGCCAGAGAGGATGCGAGTGAAATGCCGCTATGTACTCAGCCGGATTATTTTTCAGAGAAGGGAAGGGTATCTTTTGGCCGCGGCGTAGATAATTTCTTAAAACAGCGTTGACCAGCGCGCTTTTGTCCGGATGAATCTTTTTGGCAATCTTGACGGCTTCATCCACAACAGCAAAAGCGGGCAGCCGGTCGCTGAATTTGAGTTGATAGAGTCCGAGGCGCAAATCATTTTTTATGCCTTCATCCATCTTGTCAAAATCGCCGCGATAGAACCTTGTTAATATCCAGTCAAGGTGACCGCGGAAGCGCAGAACTCCATAGACAAGATGGGTAAGCAAACGTCCATCCGGCGTTCCCGATAAATCGTTTTTATCCAGACAATCGTTGATAAGCGGACTGGCGAAATCATGACTTACGCTTACTTGATTTAAAATGTCGACGGCCTGATGGCGAACTGATATTTTCATGATTTAGAATATATAACTACGGGGCTTGTGTTCTCGGGATATTTGCCTTTGAATGTCAAATAAAAATTGCGAATTATGCTCATATCCTGTTCCAGATCACCGGTTGGGTATATCAGAGGACCTGCTCCACCGGTTTTACTTGCGTAATCGATAAACGCCAGTAAGATGGGAACATGGGCATTCAGGGCAATATGATAAAACCCTGATTTCCAGTAATCCTTTCGATGACGTGTGCCTTCGGGAGCTAGGGCGAGAACAAATTTTTCTCTTTCCTTGAATATAAATACCATTTGCTCAACGATATGGCTGGACAATAACCTGTCGATAGGAATGCCTCCCGACCACTTCATCAGTTGAGAAAAAGGCCGGCGGAACAATTCTTTTTTGGCGATGTAATGGGCATCAAGTTTCAGGGCAAATGCTAGGATAATTCCATAGAATAAGTCCCAGTTGGATGTATGCGGCGCGACAATAAGAACATATTTTGCTTCCCGGGGCAGCCCTCCGGTTGCTTTCCAACCGAGTATTTTTAAAAGAACGAGGGAAATACCCCGAAAAAATGATTTTACAACTGGCGTGTTAAAAATTGTATAATGCATAAAGTTCCAGACCTGATAGATTCAAATATTATTTTTTCATTGCAAAACAGTTTCCGGCTTGAGGTGATGGCCGCGTAGAAAATCGGAAATCAGCATTCTTTTCTTTCCCGCCAGTTGGACATCTTTCAAAATCACATGACCATCCGATGCTGCCACGGGCAGGCCTGCGGCGCTGACAGCGCCGATTGTGCCCGGAGACTGGTTGACGTTGCACTGCTGAGCAACGGCGGTAAAAATTTTCAGAGTTTGTCCTTCCAAAGATGTGTAGGCCGTAGGCGAGGGACTCAAACCGCGAATGAGATTTACAATATCAGAGACTTTATTATTCCAGTCTATTTTTCCCGTTTCTTTTTTCAGGCGCGGGGCGAATGTTACACCGGCTGCATCCTGCGTTTGCCTCTTTGCGGTTCCGGTAGTCATCTGCTCTATGGTTTTTATGAGCAAGGTCGCGCCGAGTTCCGCCAGACGGTCATGCAGTTCGCCATAAGTTTCCGTAGCTCCGAGCAGTGTTTCTTCCTGCAGGAGAATGTCGCCGGAATCCATTCCTTCATCCATCAGCATTATGGTGACGCCCGTCTTTGTCTCTCCGCGGATAATCGGCCAGTTGATTGGCGCCGCGCCCCGGTATTTGGGCAGCAGGGAAGGGTGGATGTTCAGGCATTGCAGCGGCGGATGATCAATAATAACTTTGGGCAGAATCTGGCCGAAAGCCACGACCACAACCATTTCCGGGTTAAGTTTTCGGAAAAAATCAAGAAAAGATGGGTCTCTCACTTTCTCCGGCTGATAAACGGGCAAACCTAATTCCTGCGCCAGAATTTTAATCGGCGGCGCGACTTCTTTTAATCCTCTTCCTCGAGGGCGGTCAGGCTGGGAGACGACGCCGATTATCGGGTATTGTTGCTCGTGCAGTATCTGCAAAGAGGGAAGCGCGAAAGCGGGCGTGCCCATAAAAAGAATGCGTGGCTTAGCCATGGGAAAATGTCCTTTCTTTTTTTTCTAGAAAAACATATATGGAAATAAGGAAAATGTGTCAAGGATTACGAATTGCCTTTATGTCATTCCGTGCAAGCGAAGCGCGACACGGAATCCAGTATTTTTAGTAAATTATGGATACCGGCCTACGTAACCTGAAGGTCATCTACGACCGGTATGACGATGTTGATTGCTCTTTCTAATTACGACACAGCCTCGTATGCGGGGAATCGGAATGACAAAATAAGGTTAATCCCATTATTACACGAACTAAAAATAAATTCTTAAATTTACCGAGGGACTTCCAGCTGTTTCTTGTTGCCACGTTTGTTTTTGGATTTTCGCAGAGCATCGTTGATTCCACTTTTAATAATTTTTTAAATGAAACTTTTTTAATCAGTAACCTTCAGCGTGGACTTTTGGAATTTCCCCGGGAACTGCCTGGTCTTCTGGTTATCGTTGTTTCCGCGATTTTATTCTTTCTGTGTTCCAGAAGGCAGGCGGCTTTGGCCAATATCTTGTGCGCCATTGGCATATTATTCATTGGATTTTATTCGCCCAGTTTTCCCATAATGCTTATCTGGCTCTTTATATTCAGCATCGGTCAGCATTTGTTTCTTCCGCTGAATCAAAGCATTGGAATGGAACTGGCTACTGAGGGGCAAAAAGGTAGAAGACTGGGGCAGTTCAGCGCCGTAGCCAATGTTGCCATGATCATCGGCAGTTTTGCTATCTTCATCGGTTTTAAGTTTTTCAATCTTAATTTTAAGACATCATACGTCGTGGCATCTCTGGGATTTATCACAGTGGCGATTTTGATATCCCTGATGAAAAAGGACGAGCCGGTTCCGGTGAAGATGAAATTTCAGCTCCGCAAAGAATATAAACTGTATTACTGGTTGAGCATCCTGTACGGGACGCGCAAACAGATCTTCTTGACATTTGCTCCCTGGGTGCTGGTTACTGTCTTCAAACAGAAGACGCAGGTATTGGCGACTCTTCTGGCTGTGGGCGGCGTGATCGGAATATTTTTCAAACCCATGTTGGGAAAGGCAATTGATAAATTGGGAGAAAGAGTCATTCTCACTTCGGAGGCGGTAATGCTTGTATTCGTCTGCATCGGCTATGGTTTTGCCAGAGAAATATTTACGGAAAACACGGCGATGTTTATTGCCTTTATTTGTTACATTCTTGATCAACTTCTGATGTCGGTGGGCATGGCGCGGGCGACTTACCTTCAGAAAATAGCGGTCAAGCCCGAAGATGTTACGCAGACGCTAACGATGGGAGTGAGCATTGATCACATCTTTTCTATTGGTATCGCTGTTTCCGGCGGTTTTATCTGGCTTAAGTTGGGGTATCAATATGTCTTTCTGCTGGGCGCGATTATTGCCGTGATCAATTTCTTTTCCGCGTTGAGAATTAAAACCCACTAATTTATGTTATTGTGAAACTCGGATGCCTATATCGTTATTTCGATTCATTGTTAGGAGGGGACATAGTCATGAAAGTTGCTAAGAATTTATTTTGCTTTGTGCTGTTTGCTCTGTTGTTGAATTGCGCGTTAATCGAAAATGTTTCGGCGGAACAGCCGAGACCTATTTCTCTTTCGGCGATAGTGTTTTTTGGGCATCCTTCGGTAAGGGAACTGAAGCATGACAATAATCTGAAAACAGGACACGCGTGTCTTCGGAAGTATCTTGAAGCCGTATCTCCGAAATCCTACCTTTTGTTGCCTGATATTTCGTCAGGTCCGGAGGACGCGGTAAATTACAAGCGACGCAATCTTGAAGAGCAAATAGTTACAGTACTGGGCGAAAATACCAGGGCTGAGGCAAAAGCGTTTTCTCTGGCTGTGCCTTTTTACGCGGAATGGGAGGGCATGAGCGAAGGCCCTGTGGATGAAGCGAATTTTGTTGACAATTGGCTGAGTAAACGACCCGGCACACCCATCGCCCCATTTCTGCACCTCTTCAAAGCCCACCGGCTCAGGGCAGGGTATGAGGCCGCGCGGGCAGGACATGAGAAAGGTCTCTGGTCTATTCTGGCAAGACAGTATAGAGAGTCGCTGGACAAGGTGCGGTCTTCGACTAACCCCCTGATTTTTTGTATCGCTAAAGATTTGGAGGCGCAGACATATGTTTACCTGGAAGGCTATGGACGTCCCTGAGAAAAAAAGAGTAATGGTATGGTGTCTGTTTGTTGGATTCTTGTTTTTAATGATTCCATCTCATGCCGGCGCTTGTTCCTGCAACTGGAGAGGGCCTTTTCTTACAGCCTCGAAAGACGCGCCTTTGGTCGTTCTGGGTAAGGTTATTCGCCATCATACCGGCGGTACGTCCCCGACCATGGATGTTCTGGTTTTAGAAACACTCAAGGGCGGCATTCTGGATTCGGGGATGGTTGTTCAGATGGGAGACGGAATGTATTGCAGGCCGACTCTGGATGTTTTTCCTCCCGGCAGTGAATGGATATTGGCGTTGAACGGGCAGGGAGCGAAACCCGGCGCGGGCCTGGCAATATCGCACTGCGGAGAATACTGGCTTCGCGTGGAAAATGATGATGTTGTGGGCAGTATCGAAGGAAGAGAAAAACAGGTAAAGCGAATGCCTCTGCACGAATTCAAAAACAGGTTTCTGTATCCGCGTTTCAGCGAGAAAATTTCCGGAAGAATCGAAACAGGGAAAAAATTCCTTCAACCCTTTGGTTCGCATTTCGAGTTTATCCTCGAACCGAACCCGGCAGGATGGGAAATTGTCATTAAGGAATACGGACGGGATGAAAACCTGTCGCGGCTGACACCGCCTTTTCACTTTGTGCCAAATCCAAGAGAAATTGAAGGCTGGCATCTATCTGACAATCCCTCTGCTTGCGCCAACCGTCCTTATAAAGCAGACGCGGGCCCCGCCAATCCACGAAAATTTATTTTCTCGCCTGAAGTAGGCAAGAAAATAGACGGAGCAAAAGCAGACCGATCAGTGACTGATGAGGAAGTAAGAGATATACAGAATTTCGGCAGGGGAGAACTGACTATTGAAAAATTTAAGCTTGCACCGGGGAGTGACGGCTGTCCAAAAATAGAATGGATGGATTTTTCTGTTCAACTTGATGGCGGGTACTAACAACACCTTATTCTTTCGTTGACACGGAATGCCTCTTTCCTTATACTTCCGGTCAGTAAAAATTTATTTAAAAAGGAATCTACTATGACCATCAACATTAAAACCGAAGAGCACATTATGCTCATTGAAATCGACAGGCCTAAAAAATACAACGCCATGACGCGCGAGATGTATACGCAGATGGCGCAGGCCTATTACAAACTGGATCATGACGACGATTTATGGGTGGGGGTTGTTTACGCCAACGGCCTGCATTTTACTTCAGGGCTGGAGTTGACCGACTGGTCGGATGCGTTCAGCAACGCAGTAGGCTTCCCTCTGGGCGGCGAAAATGAAATTGATCCATTTTACATGATGAACGAAAAACGCTGCCGCAAGCCGATTATTTTTGCCGTGCATGGCTATTGCTTCACCTGGGGCGTGGAGGCGATGCTCAACGCTGATATTCGTGTGGCGGCGTCCGACACACGGTTCGGTATGCTGGAAGTGCGTCGTGGATTTTTCCCGTGTGGAGGAGCGACAATTAGATTACCCAGAGATATTGGCTGGTCCAACGCGATGCGTTATCTTTTAACCGGCGACCAATGGAGCGCCGAGGACGCTTATCGTATGGGTTTGGTGCAGTACGTGACCGAGCCGGGGAAACAACTGGAAAAAGCGATGGAATTGGCACGGAAAGTGGCAAGCGCCGCGCCGCTTGGCGTGCGCAGCATTTTGCAAAACAGCCGTCTTGCGGAAAAACAGGGTGAACAGGCCGCGAAACTAACTATTTATCAGGATGTGGCCAAAGTCATGAAGAGCGAGGATATGAAAGAAGGTCTGCAATCCTTTATCGAACGCCGTACCGCCGTATTTAAGGGGAAATAACCGGAGGAAAAATGTCATTGCTGTAATAGTGAAAATGTTTCTGTAAAGGAAGACAACAATGGAATGCAAAAAACAGACAAATCTTGATAAATGTAATTGTACTTATGAACCATGCAGTAGAAAAGGCGTATGTTGTGATTGCCTCACGTATCATTTGAAGAGCAGGGAACTGCCCGCGTGCTGTTTCCCGAAAGACGCGGAAAAAACATATAACAGATCATTTGAATATTTTACTGAATTAGTATCAAAAAAACGGATATAGAAAAATATTGACATATTTAATAGTTGTGCTTTCATCATCTCCAATCTTCTAAAATTTTCAGATGTAATTATTGGGAAGATACTGAAATGTCTTATACAGAAGGTAACAGCCAGTGTTTCCCGATTTATACAGGCTGTATAATTATTGTTTTAATCTCTATGGGTTAAATTCCCCGTCGCTTGCGACGAAGAAGAAATTATAATCCAACAAGATACCCCGCTGCTTGCGGCGGGGAGTTTCATTATGTTATGTTTAAGATGAGGTGGAGCCATGAATGACAGAGAAAAGCTTCTGAGAAGGGTTGCTCTAAAATGTGCTGATTTTGCTCGGCAGTTGTCATATCACCGATCGCTCTCAGAGTACGCGCAGAATTTTACGCAGAACTTCTGGATCTACATGTACAATAACGCAATCGATTTAGCCATCCTTGATTGGTTTCATCTCTTCGGCTACCACAATGACAACTTGCATTGGAAACAGGTAGTGGCTGACGTCCCTACTTTTAGGAATCAATTGCTTCAATCACTCAGAATGACAGAAGATGAATGGAAGGCATATAGAGAGACCGTCAAGGACTATCGCGATAAGGATGTTGCTCATATCGAAGTCAGGCCCGTCAGCCATGTGCCCGACATGACACTTGCTCTTCAAGTAGCAGCCCTGTATTACGAAACGGTGCTTACGGAGCTTTCCACATTCCGCGATTACGGTGGATGGCCGAAGCAGTTAGAAGAATATCATGCTAAGAGTCTCGACCAGAGTAGAGCAATATGCGCTGTCGCCTATCGAGCGAGTAGCGATATTGAAGAGAAGGTTCTTTGAGAACGTAACTCTCGACTGGACATGATTGTTATGCAAAAAAGAAAGAGGAAGGGATAGAAATGGAAATACTGCTTCTCTTGATAGTTATTGTTCTGGCATTCATTGCATATAAGCTGATTGGGCTCGAAAAGGCGCGGGCTGTCTCTACCGCTATAGGGGCAGAATCGTTGTCTACTTCACTAAATCCTCTCTTTTCCGAAAAAGACATAGCCTTTCAAAGAAGTCTCTCTCGGGAATGGCAGAGAAAAGTAGATTTCTATTTTGGCTTTTTGCAAAGAACTGAAAAAGAAGAAATTGAGAGGCATCAGAGTTCGGGAAAAGATAAATCTGAATTTGTACCCAGTTCCAGACTCAAAAACCTAATACTCCGTAAATCTGTTGCCATAACCGGCAGGAACATCATGGAAATAAAAGTTGAACGAATGATTGAAGCAAATATCTCTATTCTAAATGGTATGTCCATCAAAGAGGTTTCTGAGAAGTTTGATAGCGCGCAGGATGGCATACCGTGGGAAAATGTCAATTTTGACGCCGATGTTTGGAGTGACGAACCACAGATACGAAAACCATTTGAAGAGGACTTACTTGCCCGGAGCGAGTTCTGGCAAAGTAGCTGGAAACACATCTTGGATGAAACCTACTTGGACAAAAAATGACGATTACATAACCACAGGATCGAGCAGAACTCCGGTTTCGCCGCGTAAAGTAGAGGGATCGGGTTTGCCTTTGACCTTTGTGAGCGGTCTGATACAAAAGGAAATATCGGTGACGGTTCTATTAAATTTTAACGGCAAGAAAAAGGTGAGATAATAGGGACGTTTCTATTATTTAGTCGTTTAAAGAAATATCAATAAATAGAATAATCCTTTTATCAGCCGCTATTTTCATGCGGATCATATTTGTCGTTAGGAGGTGTATCATTATGAAAACCGAAATTAAATCTTCAGGGATTATATCAAAGACAATCCCGTTTTGGGGATCGTATTTCCGTATTGTCGTCAGGATTCCTCTTCTTGGAAGAACGGTCGGGCTTACAAACAAAGCATTGGGGCGGCTTCTTCCCAAGCTTTCCTTTCTTGGGTTCCGCAAAGAAGCGTCGTACGAAAACGCTGTTTGGAACTGGGAAATATTTCTCAAGCTGATTGGCGCTGACTATGACGTCGAGGCAATATCCCCACAGTCAAGGATTTATAATATTAAGAAGTGCCCAGCGGGACATTGCCGGTTGGAACATCTTGATGCGTGTAATGCTACCATGGAACTTGATAACAGCCTGGTTGAGAGCTCTGGGGCAAAGCTCATCGTTGATAAGCGATTTCCCATTGATGGTATTTGTGTTGAAAGAGTAGTTCAAAAATGAAAGAAACAATCAAACAGCAAAATCTTAAAGAGGAGTTTTATACATCCGAGAAGTGTTACGTTACTGAATTGTCCAACACGCCCGACGATTCGGATGTGTCAATTGCCCGGGCGAGGGTGGAGCCCGGAGTGACAACTCGCTGGCATCGCCTTAAAGGAACTTACGAGCGCTATTTCATTATCAGTGGCATAGGGCTTGTGGAGGTTGGAAAACTGCCGCCGCAGGAAGTAACCGCCGGTAACATAGTGCTTATACCGCCGATGTGCCGTCAACGCGTTACCAACATCGGTACAGAAGATTTAGTATTCTTCGCCATTTGCTCACCTCGTTTTTCGCAAGATGTTTATGAAGATATTGATGATGCCGCTAAGAAGGAAGAGGTTTAGATATTGAAATGACAGTAGATGTGCCTTTTGCTTCAATACCAATTATAAATCAAAGATAGCGCTTTGATTTATAATTGGAACTACATGAAATTTTCCGGATCCACATCCGCCGTAATCTTGACATGGCTGTTTTTGTTTTTACTGATAATTTCTCGCGCAATTTGATGCAATACATTTATATCCTGTCCTTTGATCAGCATCTGGTAGCGGAAGCGTCCTCTGATTTTGGCCAGCGGTGATTCCGCAGGGCCGATAATTTCCGCGATATTTCCATGCTGCACGCTCAGCTTTTTGGCCATCTTGCCTAAAAGATGAGTTTCCTCAATCAACGCGTCTTTGTTTATAGAAGACAAACGTAAATTGATTATCCGGCCAAACGGCGGGTATTGCAGAGCCTGGCGAAAATCGATTTCTTCCGTGTAAAATGATTTGTAGTCATGATTTTGCGCGTGCCTTAAAGCGTAATGATCGGGATTAAAAGTCTGGATGATTACTTTGCCCGGAGTATTTCCACGGCCGCCGCGTCCGGCAACCTGAGTGATCAGTTGAAAAGTTCTTTCCGCGGCTCGAAAGTCGGGCATATTGAGGGCAGTATCGGCGGAGATAACGCCCACCAGTGTTATGAAAGGGAAGTCATGACCTTTGGTGATCATTTGTGTGCCGATAAGAATGTCAATTTTCCTCTGTTCCAGCGCCTGAAGTATTTTTTCCTGAGTTCCTTTCCGGGAAGTAGTGTCGGAATCCATTCTTTGAATACGAGCTTCCGGGAAAATCTTTTCTATTTCTTTTTCCAGCTTTTGCGTGCCGACTCCGTAACTTAAAATGCGGCCGCTCTTGCAGGATGGACAAAGCGGCAACGATTTTATTGTGTAATCGCAATAATGACATTTGACCACGCCTTCCGCGATGTGGTTTTTCAGGGAGACGGCGCAATTGGGACAGCGGAAATTATAGCCGCAGTCAGCGCAGACGAGAAAGGTGTCAAATCCCCGCTTGTTGAGAAAAAGCAAAACCTGCTCTTTTTGGGCAAGCGTCTCCTTTATGCCGGCAATCAGGGCATCGGAAAGAATGGGCGTTTTACCTGATTTTTCCTGCTGTGCTTTCATATCGATAATTTCGACTACAGGCATGGGTCTGTCATCCACGCGCCGGGATAATTCCAGATGACGGTATTTTTTTGTCTGTGCGTTAAAGTAGGTGCGAAGACTGGGTGTGGCGGAACCTATAATTACAACAGCGGAAACCATCTTTGCCTTTAAAACAGCCAGGTCGCGGGCATGGTAGCAGAGCCGTTCATCTTGTTTGTAGGAGGTATCATGTTCTTCATCGACAATGATTAATTTTAAGTTCGGCAAGGGAGCAAAAAGTGCGGAACGGGTACCGATCACCAGATTGATTCGGCCGCGTTTGATTTGCCGCCATTGGTCGTAGCGGACAGATTCGGCAATTCCGCTATGGAGGATGGCTATTTGCCGATCATCGAACCTTCCGGCAATGCGGGAGATTAGTTGCGGGGTTAATGCTATTTCCGGCACAAGGTAAATTGCGGAGCCGTCATTTTTCAAAACCTTTTCGATGGCGTTTAAATAGATTTCAGTTTTCCCGCTGCCCGTAACCCCATGAAGTAAGATCGGTGCAAAAATATTTTTTTCGAGATAGCGGGAAACTTCTTCCAGCGCGCGATTCTGCTGGTTGTTGAGAATAATTCGGCCTTTGTTGCGGCCAATTGTTGAATCAAAAGAAGCGGTGCGCATTTTTTCACTGGTAGTGAAATTAAGGATTCCTTTATCGTGCAGTCTTTTGACAACTGCGCTGGAAATATTGGATTCTTCAATCAAGACATTTAAAGATATTGGCCCTTTAGTTTGAATAAAGCCGATGATCTTTTCCTGCTTATCGGTTAATTTTGTTTCGGCGATTTTGCTTTCATCCAGGGTAACAATTATTTCGCTGTGCGGAGAAAGTTGTTTGTTTTGTTTTTCTTCAATTTGCAGAAGTCCGGCCAGATGCAGTTCCCGCACTGCTGAAGAAACATTTTTAAATCCAATGACTTTAGTTATATTGTTTAAAGCTATACCTTGAGGATACTGCTGTAAAAATGATAGCAGTTTTTCCTGCGCGGCGGGAAGATGAATCTCAGTTGTCCGGGGTAACGGGGTGATCCAGAGGAAATCTTTTTTTTCGGAACCGGAAGGAATCAGTTCGGCCAGCGTCTTGCCCAACGGATACATAAAATAATTGGCAATCCATTGATAGAAATCGAGGTCGCTTAAACCGAAAAGCGGTTCGTCATCGAGTATTTCGGCAATAGATTTTATATTTTTCAGGTCGCAGGATGAAATTATTTTGATGATAAAACCGGTGCGTTTTCTGCTGCCAAAGGGGACAAAGACGCGTTTGCCGATTTCAACTTCCTGCTGCAAATTTGCGGGAACTTCATAAGTGAAGAGTTTATCTGACGGAATGTTTAAGGCGATATTTACATACATACAATCTTATACCATTTCTAAATCAAAGCGCTATCTTTGTTGGCAGCGTCGTCGGTTTCCTCAACGTATAACCTGAAGGTCACAAGTGTACAATACGCCTCGTCGCCTCCGCCTAGCCGCCTCAATATCATCTTTGATTTAGAAATGGTATAAGAAGTTTAATCGGCTGTTTGTGATTAAAAACAAAAGAGCCCCTATAAAGGGGCTCTTTAATAAATTTATGTTTTGAAGTTATTCGCCTTTCAGTTTTTCCTGTTTTTCCTGTTTTGTTTTGCAATCGATGCAAAGGGTGGTAAC
>PLMV01000171.1 GCA_003141615.1 Syntrophaceae bacterium | reverse complement strand
GAAGAGTATGTCCTTTTAGGCCAGAGATCAGAAGATCCGGATAACTACGCAAGCATTAAATTGATCATCCATGAGCTGCTTAGCAAAACTGATTTGGGGCAGGAAAACATTAACGACGATAATTCTATGGGTGTGAATGAAAGCAGTGTTCAAAAAAATGAACATTTTTTTGATGCTGAAGCGAATATTTTTGATTCATGGATAATGGAGTCAGGTAATATTGACCGGATGTTCAACTATTTCGATTCGCGGGAACTCTACGAAAAAGCCAAAAAAGAAAAAGCATCAGAAGATATTCTTCAAAAACTCAAAGAACAAATAAAAACTCAGCGGAAGTTGTTCGATATTTTTTACCGTAAATTTAAAAAAGCCCATCTGCTTAGACAAATTGTCGCGGCTTTTGAAATGAAATCAGTATATAGCAGATACTGTCCGCCAATGGCGCCAAGGCAAATAAGGGAATTTCTGGTTGATTTCTGGTCAAGAATATCTATCACCCGTCAACAGAAACGTCTGGAATCTTTTTACAGTGAGGACTTAACTCTTGCACCCCTTCGGCAAACTGTCAAACGGATCAACAGCAGTTCCACTAAAGAAAAGAAGCAGTATTTACTGATGTTTCTAAAACAATTTTCCCGTTATCACCGGGACCTCTATAATTTTCGTATTCTTAAGGATGCGATGGAATCAATTAACCTGGCAACAGAAGAAAAGATTATTTTACTATCGCGGGAAAATCGTTCACTTTTCGATTTCCTTCTTCCGGATGAAAAGGTCAAAGAAGAAAAACCCATTGCCAATCACGTCATCATTAAGGCGGATATACGCGGTTCAATAACCATAAACCATACGATGAGGAACATGGGGCTGAATCCGGCATCATATTTCAGCCTGAATTTTTTTGATCCTATTTCGGCTGTTCTTTCTGAATACGGAGCATCCAAAGTGTTTATTGAAGGTGACGCTATTATTTTATCAATCTTCGAAAAAGAAGACGCAGCACAGATAAATTACAGCGTGGCCCGGGCATGCGGATTGGCAATCAAAATACTGCAAATTGTCAGCAGCTACAATGAAAAAAACAAAGAAAATAATCTTCCCGTGCTGGAACTGGGAATTGGAATCTGCTACTGCCAGGACCCACCGACCTTTTTATTCGATGGCGATTCCCGAATAATGATCTCTTCGGCCATCAATCAGGCGGACCGCCTGTCCAGTTGCGATAAATTACTACACAAAATATTTAAAAGTCAAAATGACGTGTTTAATTTATTTGTTTTTGAAAATGAATCAGAAGAAATTATTGAAACCGCGGTAGATGACTTTACTTATCGCTATAATGTCAACGGAATTGAGCTCAACGAAGACGGATTTAACAAGCTTGCCAAGGAAATCAACCTGCAAATATTCACATTTCCGTCAGAAAATGATGAAAGCGTAAAATTATATACAGGCAAAGTTCCCCTAGCAAACGGCAATTATCAACGCATTGTCATTCGGGAAGCGGTAATTCATAAATTACAACCGAACGCGCTGGATGTGACCGGAAAAATATCAAAAAAATACTATGAAGTTTGCACACATCATAAAATTTACAATTTTATAGACAATCACACTTAAATCAAATGACATATCGATCAGGGATAGTTTGTGTAGTGAGTGTCAAGATAATCGATAACTTCCTGTTATCCGCAAAATGTTCACCTCGACAAAAAGGCAAGACTTCAAATAGTAATCTGCAATAGAACTGCAATAGATAATCTCTAGTAAATGAGTAGGGATGTTATGCCGATCCATATAATATCCCAAGTAAATAAATAGGAAATAGATTGATTATTGTTTAATATTAAGTTATTAGGCTTAAAATTACATTTTTTGTCGTGGGGTGTTATGCCGACAGGAGAGCGGTGTTTACAGTATTAACACCGATCCCTATAAACAATGTTCGCCCGCCACCGTAGGCGGCGGGCGAACGGAGCCGCGTCTGAAAGTCGCTTGCTCAACCGCCTGCGGCGGCCGAACAAGCGACTTGAACAGATCCCGTTACACGGGACAGCTCAGCCGCGGCTCCGTTAGAGTTTAGGAGGGGTTCATGAAAGATCAGCCCAATGAATATACAGGATTCGATAAAGACATCTGGCCTCAAATTCAGTTTCACAATGAACGAGTCTATGAGAATCTTAAGATATTCATTCAACTTACACTGGCCATTTGTGGCGGACTAGCCTATCTAACAGTTAATAAGGTTTCTGGGAACATCGAATCCGTTAGATCGCTGATTGAGTTGGCCGCCTGGTTGCAATTGTCGCTCGGCTTCTACACTTCCATCGCTATTATGTTTCACCTACATTCTCAAATTCGACGTTACTCAGACAAGACCAATCTGTTCAAGAAATCGTTTTCGTGGCTCGAACCCTACATGGTCTTTTTCATAATGGGCATTTCGATACTTATCGCGCGCGTGGCTATCTTTGAATTGGGTCCACGGATTGTTGTCAGTCAACTCTAAACAATAAATGCACCCGACCGGGATTCCAGCAGTGCAAACAACCACATTCCGAGGCTGGTGGGTGATCTTTTTTGTTGGGAATAATAAATTATGAACGATATACAAAATAATGCACATGATGACCTTATTGTAGAGCATCTTCGAACAGAACTTGCCAAATCAGAACCATCAAGACGCAGAAGAATCATCGAAAAATTTATATTGGCTGCGCTTGGGAGCATTCCATGGGTTGGCGGTTTTTTAAGTGCCGCTGCAAGCTATAAAGCAGATGAGTCTCCTATCAAACAGAACACGTTTCAAACACAATGGCTTGAGGAGCATCACAAAAAGCTTATTGATTTGCGGGAAACTTTAGAAGATATAGAAAGGCGCTTCGCCAGTTTCGGAACTATTGTTGATGAGCGAATTCAGAGTGAAGAATATCTAATGCTTGTTAGAAAGGCTTTTCGCGCATGGGATGATGCAAATACAAAAGAAAAACGCCGTTTCATAGCAAACACCATCACGAATGCGGCTGGAACTAGAGTTTGTTCTGATGATGTTGTGCGCCTTTTCCTAGACTGGTTGGCTTTATATCATGAGGCTCATTTAGCAGTAATACGTGAAATATTCACTAATCCCGGCTCTTCACGATTCGAAATATGGTCAAACCTTTACGGGGAAACTCCACGTGAAGATTCCGCAGAAGCAGACTTGTTCAAGTTGCTGATACACGATTTGAGTACAGGTAGAGTTATAAGACAAGAACGAGATGTAAATAATCTTGGACAATTTGTCCGAAAAACACCGCAGCGTAAACGCAGTACAAAACTTCCAACAACTCTTGAGTCTGCATTTGAGGATACAAAGCCATATGTTCTCACTGAACTTGGTAAGCAGTTTGTGCATTACACTATGAATGAGGTTGTGGCTCGTGTTGAAGAATAACGAGTTTCATAAAATGCGATTGCCCAACCAGTCGCTAAAGCCGATCGTGGCACCCCGGGCCGCTCCGGCTTATCTTTTCGTTGTGCATATAAATAATAAAATATTTTGAGAGGATCAATGAGAGAGCCGAATTACTTATTTTCAAAATATGACTGGTTTGCAGTGCAAGATCATCAAAAGAAACAACTTATAGATGAAGTCGAAAAAATGGATGGCAACAGGTTACTCAATACTTCGATCGATGACCTCTGTGACTATTTTGAAGAGAAATATAGAGTAAATGTGCCATCTCTTGTTGATACAGAAATTGTAGCAGATCAAAAAGAAACACAGATAGACGTCAGCAGAGACGGATTCAGGGCAATTCGAGATCGAAGCCGTCCCTTTTATATAGCTGGCACAGAAATAGAAATCACAATGCCATTTGAGGGTGATGCTGAAGCATTCAATATTCAACCTACATCCTTCTCTTGCAGTCCGCCAATTGCAGATATCCGGAACAACATCTTAATTATTAAAGTGCAAGGTACTGAACTTAAGGCAGAACAAGTTAGATCAGAAATAGATCGAGCTCTTTCTGAAAATGAAACTCCCCGCCGCAAGCAGCGGGGTATCTTGTTGGATTATAATTTCTTCTTCGTCGCAAGCGACGGGGAATTTAACCCATAGAGATTAAAAAGTATCTTGAAAGCTTACGTAATGATGCAAAAGGACTTAATGATCAGCTTCGAAATATAGCGCGGAGTGCAATTGAACGGCGGAGGAATAAGCTTTTGGCAGATCAAAGCCTCGTTGCCTCACTAGGAATTCCACTAAGAACACACCAAGACTCCCCTAAAACTTATGTTGCGCCAGAGGTGCGTCGTAAAATTAAGCCAACGGTGCCGCTTGCAAGTACAAAGCCTTATAAGCCCGAACCTATTTTATCCGATGATGATTATGAACACATTATTGGTGTGGTACAAAATATGGCACAGGTAATGGAACGCAGCCCTTCAGCATTTGCCACAATAGATGAAGAATCATTAAGATCCCATTTTTTAGTACAATTGAATGGACATTATGAAGGTCAAGCAACAGGAGAAACTTTCAATTATGAGGGGAAAACGGATATCCTGATTAGGGTAGATGGGAAAAACATTTTTATAGCAGAGTGTAAATATTGGAGTGGACCTAAGAAACTGACGGAGACTATTGATCAACTATTGGGATACAGCAGTTGGCGCGATACGAAAGTAGCCATAATAATATTTAATAGGAATAAAAATTTTACAAATGTTCTTGAAGCAATACCTGAAACCGTAGAGGCACATCCATGCTTTAAACGTTTTTTACGAAAGGTATCAGAAACTAATTTTAGGTATATTTTTTCAAATCGTGATGATTCAAATCGAGAAATGGTTCTCTCGGTGATTGCTTTTGATGTACCACAAATGTAAACATAAGAAAGCACAACAAGAGCAATCCAGCCGATCGCTACGCTCCGGCTGATTCCTACGTTACACCTTTCAAATAGTAATCCTCAATTCTGACAACTGCCAACTACTGAAACTAAGTAGGTGTAACAATTGTCAAGGCTCATCTTGATTGGACACTATTTGTCAAGTCAAGAATAGGTCAGGACACCTTACTTAATTTATAATATTTGATTTTCATTCATTCGACTTAAGAATTCCGACGTGTGACCTTTAGGTTATGCACTTTGTTTTCGTAATCACGGGTATGAACCCAAAGCAAGCTTTGGAAACAGATTCCGCAGCAAGCTGCGGTGTATTATACCCTCCGCTGCGCGGGATTGTTCAACTTACCAATTCCGCTACGCTACGCTTTCGGAATGGGAGTTTTACAATAAAGGTGTCACTAATCCCGCTCAGCTTCGCTTCGGGGACTATTCGACTAGCGAATTCCGATGCGCTCCGCTTTCGGAATTTGAGTCTCATAAGAAAGCCCCTTTGATTTCTCAAAGGGGCTTTAGGTATTAAATCCGGCAGCACCTACTCTCCCACACAGTCGCCCATGCAGTACCATCAGCGCGAAGGAGCTTAACTTCCGTGTTCGAGATGGGAACGGGTGTGACCTCCTCGCGATAGCCACCGAAATTTATCTTTTATT
>PLMV01000130.1 GCA_003141615.1 Syntrophaceae bacterium | reverse complement strand
TTGGAGTTTCAACAATAAATTCCAATTTCTTTAATCTTGTAATGTTTCCCTGATTTGTGGCATAAATCATGCTTTTCGTAGGAGACTTTTGTCATTGTTATTAGTTGTGTTTTGAGATACATATTTATTGCTGAAACTCCAATTCCGAAAGCGAAGCGTATAACCTAATAACCTAAAGGTCACACGAGGTCACACGTCGGAATTGGTAAGTTGAACAATCCCGCGAAGCGGAGGGTATGATACCCCAAAGCTTGTTGCGGGGTTCATACCCGTGGAGCGGAGGAAGTTTTTGCTAAATGAAAGATATTAAAAACATAGCGGTTGTTTTTCCCGGGCAAGGTTCGCAAAGACCAGGCATGGGTAAAGACTTTTATGAACAAATTCCTGTATGCCGCGCAACATACGAAGAAGCTGCCGATGCTTTGGGGTGGGACGTTTCCGCCATGTGTTTTGGCGAAGATGAAAAACTGAATCTTACCGAATATACACAGCCCTGCATTGTAACAACGGAAATATCCATGCTACGCGGATTGACCGAACGTTACGGCTTTGCGTCTGAATATTTCGGAGGTCATTCCTTGGGTGAATTTACAGCGCTTGTCGCTGCCGGGGTAATGTCTTTAGCTGAAACTCTAAAAATAGTTCAAACAAGAGGGAAATTGATGCAGGAAGCTGTGCCGGTAGGCGTTGGCGGTATGGCGGCGATCATTTCCGAAAACATAGACATTGATATACTGAAAAAGTTAATGGAAGATTTACCGGCTGATGTGGCCAATATTAATTCAGCCAACCAGGTAGTTATAAGCGGCGAATTATCCGCGCTTCCCGAAATAGAAAAAAGATTGGCGCAGACTCTTGGGGCTGAAAAACCGTTCCGGTTTATTCGTCTGAATGTAAGCGCTCCCTTTCATAGCCGTTTAATGAAANNAATAAGAGAAAAACTTGTAAATCAAATTAGCAATACCGTGCATTGGCGGAAAAATATGCAGAGTTTGGCGGCAAAGGCTGAGGAAATCTATGAAATCGGGCCGGGACGGCCCCTGCGCGAATTTTTCAAAACTATAGGCGTAACCTGCCAATCGATTACCGGACTTGCCGCCGCCGAAAAGATTTTTAGCGGTTCAAATTAAATTGCATAAAAAACTTGCTTTTTATGGCAAGACGCAAAATAATACCACCATATGGAGGCGTGGTTTTGAATAATTCAGGAAATGTTCCAACTAATCCCATAAAGATTCAAGATAATACTTTTCGCGATGGGCATCAGTCAATTTACGCGACAAGGATGAAAACGGAGGATATGATTCCCATTGCTGAAGAGATGGACAGTTGCGGCTTTCACGCGATGGAAGTCTGGGGCGGCGCGACCTTCGACACAATGCACAGATTTCTGGGTGAAGATCCCTGGATGCGTCCGAAGATTTTGAAAAAGTATATCACCAAAACGCCTTTTGCCATGCTTATCCGTGGACAAAATCTGGTTGGCTANNATCAAGGCCAACGGCAAGCAGTTTCAAGGAGCTGTTTGTTATTCGATGACGGATGTCCGTATGGGAGGAGAAGTTTATACTCTTGAATATTTTGTGGCCAAAGCAAAAGAACTGGAGCAAATGGGCGCGGACGCGGTCTGCATTAAAGACATGGCGGGGCTGCTTTCTCCCTATGACGCGTATGATCTGGTTTCCGCCATAAAAAAAGAAATTAAATTGCCGCTGCACTTACATTCCCATTACACCAGCGGCATGGCGTCGATGACATATTTAAAAGCGATAGAAGCCGGAGTTGATGTTGTGGATACATGTCTGGCGCCTTTTGCGCTGAGGACTTCCATGCCCGCCATTGAGCCGCTGGTTGCGGCCCTTCAGGGAACCGAACGTGCGACCGGAATGGATTTACACAAGCTGCTGGTGCTGGGTGAACACCTGGAAAATATTGCTCCGAAATATAGCAGTCATCTGGCCACCAATAAATTATCAATCATTGATAACGGAGTCCTTGCCCATCAAATTCCCGGCGGTATGATTTCTAATTTGACCGGTCAACTCAAAGAAATGAACGCGCTGGATCGATTAGACGAAATCTATATAGAAGTAGTTCAAACTCGCAAAGATATGGGCTGTCCGCCTTTGGTTACGCCGGTATCGCAAATCATCGGGGCGCAAGCTGTCTTAAATGTGCTTTTTGGCCGTTATGTAAGAGTATCCAACCAGCTTAAAGATTTGGTTTTGGGCTTGTACGGCAAAACTCCAATGCCTATTGATTCAGAATTGGCCAAGAAGATATTGAAGAATTACAAGCGTGGACAGGTGCCGGTATCCGGAAGGCCGGCTGATTATCTGGAGCCGGAAATCGAAACGGCAAAAAAAAATATTGGCAATCTTGCCCGCAACGATGAAGATGTGCTGGCATATATCTTATATCCCGCGACCATGGAAAAATTTTTGCGGACGAAATATGGACTTGATTCGCCAGCAGGCGCGGGGACGGAAAATTTCCCTAAAAAAGAATTTGCCGCGTAAAGCAGCAACAAAAGAAGTTTCCTTTTTTGAAGAGAGATGATTCAATAAAAGGAGTTATCTTATAAACTTATGCCTAAAAGAAAAACGAAAGGTTTGATTTATGGATTTGAGTCTTAATGAAAATCAATTAACGTATTTAGATACTGTGCGAAAATTTGTAAAAAACGAAATAACGCCGCATATTTTAGATCTGGAAAAAGGCCATGTTTTTCCGTGGGACATCATTAACAAGGCCTGGGAAACGGGCCTTCTCAATTTGTGCATCCCGGAATCCATCAAAGGTTATGAAATTGACGCAGTTACTTCGGCCTTGATTATTAAAGAACTTTCTTATGGCGATACGGGTATCTCCACTTCGGCGATGTGCAATGATTTAGCCAATGTTGTAATCAGCCAGAATGGCACGGATGAGCAAAAAGAATTATTTCTCAAGCCTTTTGTCGAGAAGCCTGTTCTGGCTTCTTTTTGTTTAACGGAACCTAACGCCGGTTCAGATAATTCGATGATGACCAGTTTTATCAGCAAGAAGGATGACGGCAATTATGTTTTAAACGGTTCCAAGTGCTTTATTACCAATGCTTCTTATGCTTCTCAATACACTGTTCTTTGTAAGCTGGGAAAGCAGACAGGTAATTTTATGGCTTGTGTTATTATTCCGGTAGAACCGGTTACAGCCGCCGATATTCCCAATATCGGGAATGCTACCAGAGAAATAAACGTGCCGACGGGCGGAAAGATAATAGTTGGTAAGCCGGAAGATAAATTAGGACAAAGACTTTCCAACACAGCCAGTGTAACTTTTGAGGATGTTATTATCCATCCGAATCAGATTATCGGAGACCGGCGGCTGGGCTTTAAATATATTGTTGACGTTTTGGATTATGCCCGGCCGATGGTTGCGGCAATTGGTTTAGGTTTGGCTAAAAGGGCGTTTACAGTTACACTGGAATATACACGGGAGCGCAAACAATTTGGTCATAGAATTTGCGATCTTCCCGTGGCCAGAGAAATGTTAACGACCATGTGGAAAAAAGTGGAACTGGCGGAACTGGCTCTTTTGAAGGCAATCTGTAAAATTCAGGAAAAAGCAAGCGATGCCGGAATTTATGCTTCCTTGGCTAAGAACACGGCCGCGGAAGCAGCTGTCTTTTGTTCAACCGAAGGCCTTCATCTGCATGGTGGTTATGGTTTCACAACAGATTATGAGATTTCCAAACTTGCCCGCGACGCCCATATTATTGATATTTACGAAGGTGTCCGGGAAGTGCAAAATATGATTATCGGACGGGAGATTGTTTAGAGATGCTTTATCTTCATTCTATGGGACATTTTCATCCCGAAAATATTATTTCTAATAAATTTTTAGAAGACCTGGATATCGGCACCAATAACGAATGGATTATGGAACGTGTCGGCATTCAAAACCGCCGGACGGTTCTGCCTCTGGATTATATCAGGCAAACAAAAAATATTAATCCGCTGGAATCTTTCGTCATTAGACAATACAAAAATTACCAGATGGGAGCGGCGGCTGCCCGGATGGCACTGCAGCGTGCTTCATTAAAACCGGAGGATATCGGTCTGGTTATTGCCGGCACTTCGTCACCGGATAACATTTCGCCGGCGGAAGCATCGGCGATGGCCGGGGAACTGGGTATTGAAGCCGCCTGTTTCGATTTGAATTCATCCTGTTCTACTTTTGGCATGCAGGTCAATTTTCTTATGCGTATGCAGCCGGAGACACTGCCGCCTTACATTTTACTCATCGGCGCGGAATCACCAACAAGGGCGATTAATTATTCTGATCGCAATTCGGCAGTTCTTTTCGGCGACGGCGCGATCGCGGCAATAGTGTCGACAAAAGTTCCCACCCGCGCCGCTTTTATCAGCGGCGGTTTTGATTCCCGCCCATCCGGATGGAGAAAAGTCGGCATTGACGGGGACTGGACTTTTCATCAAGACGGCAATGCCGTTCAGGGCTATGCCATCAGGACAACAACAGAATGTCTTAAAGTGCTCCAGGATCAATACGCGGCTGATGCGCAGAAATTAATTTTTATCGGCCATCAAGCCAATTTTATGATGCTTAAAGCAGTGTGCGAACGCAGAAAGATAAAGCCCGAGCGTCATTGGTACAACGTTGATCAATTCGGCAATACCGGTTGCTGCGGCGCTCCTTGCGCTTTGAGTATGCACTGGGATGAAGTTCAATCAGGCGACAACATTGCCATGGTCATTGTCGGCGCCGGACTGACCTGGGCATACATGATGCTGAAAGTGGAGAGCAGCCGATGATCAAAAAAACAGTTGCTTTAGTAACAGGCGGCGCAACAGGAATAGGAGCCGCATGCTGCCGTGCTCTGGCAGCCGAAGGATTTCATGTCGGTATTCATTACAATAAGAGTGCCGAGCGGGCGCAACAACTGCTTTCGGAAATAAAAGAAGGATTTTTAATTCAAGCCGACTTGGCCGATATTGAGCAAGTGGAAATGATGATCGGAAAACTCAAGGATGCGGCAGGCCGCGTGGATGTTTTGGTCAACAATGCCGGGCAATCGATCAATGCCGATATCCTTTCCATGAAAGTAGAACAATTTGACGCACAGCGTGCGCTGACGCGCGGTGTCTGGTACTTGACCAAAAGAATTCTGCGGCAATTTATGCTGCGCAGTCCATCCGGGCGTATCATCAATATTTCCAGCGTCGTCGGACATACAGGCAATGCCGGTCAAATTCCCTACACGATGGAAAAAGCAGCACTGGATGCCTTTACCAAATCTCTGGCGCAGGAGCTCAGAGGACGAAATGTCTTAGTCAATTCCATCGCTCCCGGTTTTATCGAAACAGACATGACCGGAGAATTGCCGCAGGAAATGAAAGATAAGATCATGACTAATATCGCTTTAGGACGTATTGGTAAACCCGAAGAAGTTGCGGAAGTTGTCGCTTTTTTAGCTAGAAAAGGAAGCTACATTACGGGATCGGTGATTCATGTCAATGGAGGCCTTTATGGAGGCTGATGCCGCGATCAAACAAGAGGTATTAGAGCTTGTGCCGCAGCAAGCGCCGTTTCGTTTCATTGATGAGATTATCAGTCTCGATGAGGAACAGATAGTCGGGGCTTACCGGTTTCGCGAAGATGAGTTTTTTTATCGCGGACACTTTCCCGGACGTCCGATTACACCGGGAGTAATTCTGATTGAAACGATGGCGCAGATCGGGGTTGTCGCTTATGGAATGTATCTGCTGGCGTGCCAGAGGCATGTTCGTCCCAGCCAGATGAAGGGGCCGTTAAGCCTCTTTTCACTGGCGGATGGTGTAGAGTTCAAGGGGATTGTAAAGCCCGGCGAAAGAGTCATAGTGAGAGGGAAAAAAATATATATGCGCAGAGGGGCGTTAAAAGTTGATGTGAGCATGGAAAGAGAAAATGGCGAAGTTGTTTGTGTGGGGAAATTAGCCGGAATGGGAGTGGATAAATGAAAAAGAGAGTGGTAGTTACAGGAATGGGAGTAGCCGCTCCCAATGCACATGGTCTGGATAATTTCGAACAGGCGCTAAGAGAAGGACGTTCCGGTATTCGTTTTATTCCTCTATTGGAAGAGCTGAAGTTCGGCTGTCAGATTGCCGGAATACCGGATGATTTTGAAACCATCCGTAAAAGTTATTTTGACCGGGAAAAACTTTTATCAATAAACGATAATATTGGATTCGCTTCTGTTGCGGCGGTAGATGCCTGGAGAGATGCCGGATTTAGTTTGCCCGACAGCGATGACGAATCGGTAGATTGGGACACAGGAGTTATTGCCGGGTCAGGCATCGGCGGCATGGATACGATCGCCCAAAGTATCGTTCCCATGGTTAATGAAGGCCGGGTAAGGCGATTGGGCAGTCGCGTTGTCGAACAGGTGATGAACAGCGGAACCAGCGCCCGAATTTCCGGGTTGATTGGCGCGGGCAATCAAGTTACATCGAATTCAGCGGCTTGCAGCACCGGTAATGAAGCAATCATTGACGCTCTCTGGAGAATAAGAATGGGATTAGCCAAACGTATGTTAGCTGGCGGTTCCGAAGGAGCAACGCCTTATATCTGGGGAGGTTTTGACGCCATGCGTGTAATGAGCCGCAAATTTAATGATAATCCGACGGCTGGTTCCCGTCCGATGAGCGCTACCGCTTGCGGCTTTGTTCCCGGTTCCGGCGGAGCCATACTGGTTTTGGAAGAACTCGAGACCGCCCTGGCCAGAGGCGTCAGAATTTACGCGGAAGTAATTGGCGGCTATGTTAATTGCGGTGGCCAGAGAATGGGCGGTTCCATGACGGCGCCTAATCCTGAAGGAGTGAAAAGATGTATTCGCGGCGCGGTGGCCGATGCCGGCATTAATCCGGCCGAAGTTGATGCCGTTAACGGACATTTAACGGCGACATATGCCGACCCTCTGGAAGTAATGAATTGGGCGGAAGCGCTGGAGCGAACTCCCGAGAACTTCCCTTACATTCAGTCCACAAAATCGTTAATCGGCCATTGCCTGGGCGCCGCAGGCGCCATAGAATCTGTGGCTTCTGTCCTGCAGATTTATAAAGGATTCCTGCATCCGTCAATTAATTGCGAAGATGTACACCCGGATATCGAGAAGTTTGCCCAAAAGATTCCGCAAAAATGTTTAGAATTTCCGCAGTTGAAAATTATCGCCAAAGCCGGTTTTGGTTTCGGCGACGTCAACAGCTGCATTATATTTAAAAAGTGGGAAAATAATTAATATATTATAAGGAGAGTGTTTGCATGGATGAAAAGAAAATTTTTGAAGAAATGGTTAATATTTTAAAAGCCTATGCCAAGAATCAGGATCTTTTGGACAAGGCAACGCTGGATACGCATATTTTAAATGATCTAAAAGTAAATTCAGCTCGTTTGGTTGATGTAATCATCAGGTGTGAAGATGTTTACGGGATCAGTATTGATGATGATGAGGCGGATAAAATTCGAACAATTGGCGATGCTGTAAGAATTATCAAACAAAAACTCGGATAAAAAATGGATAGAAAATCAAAAATATTTCTGCATCTGCAAAATATTTTAGGGCGAATTACAATACTAATCTTAGCGCCTTTATATTTTTTTATGGCCCTGATTTTCTTTTATCGGGTAAGAGATTTGAAAGAAATCCGCCGCCGCTGTGCCGCTGAATTTACCAAGCACAAAGGTGGGTGGATTATTTGTTCCAATCATTTGACAATGATTGACTCTTTTATTTTAGATTATGCCCTTTTCAGCTTAGGCCAATATATAATCAGCTACAGGAAGCTGCCCTGGAATTTGCCGGAAGGAAGTAATTTCCAGAGCAATATTTTTCTTAGGGTATTGTGTTATCTGTCCAAGTGTATTCCCATACACCGTGGCGGGTCCCGTGAAAAGATGAAAAAAAATTTGGATAAATGCATTTACCTGTTACGGAGAGGCGATAATATCATGATCTTTCCGGAAGGCAGGCGTTCCCGCACCGGACGAGTAAATAAAGAAGATTTTTCTTATGGTGTGGGACGTTTCATCAAAAACGTGGAAAACTGCAAAGTAATGTGCATGTATCTGCGTGGAGACAAACAGGATAGTTATAGTATTATTCCTGCCTGGGGCGAGAAATTTTCGGTACAGATGGAAGTATTTACGCCGGAACATGTGGAAGGAAGCGACCTGAGGGTGCAGCGTGAATATGCCACGCAAATAATTAACCGGCTCGCGCAAATGGAGGAAAATTATTTTGCCCTACGTCGGGAACGATGTTGTGGATTTAATGGAACCAGCGAATGCGGAGAAAAGCAGAGATTCGCGTTTTCTAAAAAAAATCCTCACAAATGCTGAAATTGAATTTGTCCAAAACGCGGAAAATCCTGATACGGCGCTTTGGTCGTACTGGGCTTGTAAGGAAACCGCGTATAAGGTGATAAAAAAATCCTGTTCCGGCGCCGCTTTTCTGCCGCGGCGGTGGGCGGTAATTTTCAAGAAATCCCATTCAGTATATTCAGACGGCGAAGTTATTATTCCGGGGATAGAAAGGATTTATATCCGTCTTTTTTCCAATCCCCAATATGTTCATTGTGTCGGTGCAGATGTGCTTACGGCTCTGGATAAATTAATCTGGAGCGTTGACGCCCTGCCGGAAAAAGAAAAAATTAATCCTTCGCTTTATTTGCGCTATTGCCTCGGACAGAGTTTAGCCAAATACTTTTCCCTTAATTTCCATCATATAAAAATCAAGAGAACAAGAGAAAATGGGAAACTTCAACCGCCGCGAGTTTATGTCGATGGCAAGAAAACGGATATCGACATTAGCTTAAGCCATGATGGAGGATTCATCGCTTATGCATACCATCTCTAAATCAAAGCGCTATCTTTGTTGGCGTCGTTGTCGGCTTCCTCAACGTATTATCATATACGCCTGCGGAGCCACCTCCTTGCCCCGCTGAAGCGGGACAGTTCAACTAACGAATTCCAGTTCACTGCGTAACTGTAATTCGAGTTTCACTGCCGCCGCGATATCATCTTTGATTTAGAAGTGGTATCTGTTCCGTCTAGATATTTTCTTGTTATGATATTTTTCTTGTGATAATAATACCCATCCGCTGAAAGCGAAAGGGTATTATTCCCTAATTTAGATTCCGAATCATAGGTGATTGTTATGAAAATTGCAGTTTTAAACGGTTCGCCGAAAGGCCAGATAAGCGTTACTATGCAGTATGTCCATTTTCTGGAGCGAAAATTTCCGGGAATTGAATTTAAATTCTTCGATGTAGCGCTGAAAATTAAGAAACTGGAAAAAGATGACAAGGCTTTTCAGGAAATTATCGCCGAAATAGCCGCAGCTGATGCCGTGCTCTGGGCTTTCCCTCTTTATTTTCTTCTTGTTGCTTCCCAGTATAAAAGATTCATCGAATTAATTTTTGAAAGAAATGTCACTGCATCTTTTCGCGGAAAACCGGCCGCCGTCCTGACAACATCAATCAACTTTTTCGATTATACCGCCCACAATTATATCCATGCCATTTGCGATGACTTGCAGATGAATTATTTCGGTTCCTATTCAGCGGAAATGAATGACCTGATGAAATCTCGGGAACGTCAGAGACTCAAAACTTTCGGCGAATTATTTATAATGGCAATTAAAGATGGCACGCCTTCAATAAGAAATAATAAACCGTTAATCGCGCCGGATGTTGTTTTTGCAGCTGAAAAAATAACGCCCGTGGAGACGGAAGGCAAGAAGGTGCTGATTGTGGTTGATGATGCCGCTGAAGGCTCTAACCTCTTCCAGATGGTGGAAAGATTGCGGCAGACTTTTTCACCCGCCGCCGAGTTGGTACAACTAAAAGATATTGACATCAAAGGAGGCTGTCTTGGCTGCGTGCAGTGCGGTTTCGATAACGTCTGCGCTTACGAAGGGAAAGATGGATTTATTGATTTCTTCAATCAAAAAATTAAAACAGCGGATATTTTATTTTTTGCCGGTTCCGTTCACGACCGGTATCTATCATCGTTATGGAAATGCTATTTCGACCGCAGTTTTTTTAATGGCCATATACCGGTTCTACCGGATAAACAAATCGGGTTTGTTATTTCCGGGCCGTTTAGTCAAATATACAATTTACGCGAAATTTTTGAAGCTTCTGTTGAAATGCAGCACGCCGGCCTCGTTGGATTTGTCAGTGATGATATGGGAAGCCCGGCGGAAATTAATGTCGCTCTGCAAAACATAGCTTCGCGCTCAGCTATACAAAGTAAACTTGGTTATATCCAGCCGCCCACATTTTATCAGGTGGCGGGCACGAAGTTATTCCGGGATGCCGTTTGGAGCAGATTGCGCGTGGTTTTTCAGGCTGATCACAGATACTACAAAGAACACGGGATGTATAATTTTCCTCAGAAGAATTATAAATGGCGGATTATCAACAGCACGCTGGTATTGCTCACGAAGATTCCGGCCGTTCGCCGCGAGTTTATCAAGCGAATGAAAACGGAAATGATAAAGCCTTGTGCAAATGTCGTGAAAAAAACGGAACCACGGGTATAATTCGACCTGCAAGTTTCAGTCGCAGATGACCTTCAGGTTATGCACTCTGTTTCTGAAACTTGGTTCTCATTAAATAAGGGGGTAATATGAATCATAAGGATGTTGTGGCATTAGTTACCGGCGGCGCATCGGGACTGGGCGAGACCTGTGTTCTGGAATTAATTAAAAAAGACGCCAAAGCCGTTATCGTTGATTTTGATTCAGTCAAAGGAGAAAAACTGGCGGCCAGTATCGGAGCTGACGCGATATTTGTAAAAACGGATGTGACAAACGAGGTTGATGTCCGGCAGACCATACAAAAGGCCGTTGATACTTTCGGGAAAATAAACGTGGTGATCAATTGCGCCGGGGTTGCTAATCCGGGAAAAATTATGGGTAGGAAAGGTCCTTTGCCGTTGGATGCTTTCAATAAAGTAGTGCAAATTAATCTTGTAGGAACGCTCAATGTGATTAGGCTGGCGGTCGAACAGATGATGAATAACACGCCCAATGAAGAAGGCGAAAAAGGCGTAATCATTAATACGGCATCAGTCGCCGCGTTTGATGGACAGATAGGTCAAGTGGCCTATAGCGCTTCCAAGGCCGGTGTCGTGGGTATGACGCTGCCTATTGCCCGCGAATGCGCTGATTATGGAATAAGAGTGGCAACCATTGCCCCGGGACTTTTTGATACGCCAATGATGGCCAGTCTGCCGCCGGCAGTTAAAGAAGATTTGGCGAAGACTGTTCCTTTTCCCAAACGCCTGGGTAAGCCCGGTGAGTTTGCCAAGTTGGCTATTCACATCATTGAAAACACAATGCTCAATGGTTGTTGTATCAGGCTGGACGGGGCACTGCGTATGCCGCCTAAATAATACCAATTCGCTTGTAAGTTACCACCTTGCAGGCGGTAATTACCGGTGAGGTAAATTTTTGATTTGCTATGTGCTCCCCTGCTGGATGCACTCCCGGTCTTTGGCTAACTTTGTTGGCAGCGCAGCCCGGCGCATGTCTGGGGCGTCGTCAGCTTCCTCAACGTATAACCTGAATAATCTGAAGGTCACGCGGGGTCGCACGAGGTCACGCGTTAGTAATACATTTGCGGAGCTTTCTCCTTGCCGCTGCAATATTATCTTTGATTTGGAATTGAAATAATACACAAATAAATTATTGCTACTGTCACCTACGAACAAATGAATTTCCGTTTGGAATTGACGTGAGGATTACCACTTCAACTAATGGATTTTGCGCTACAGCAAAAACATCCACAACGGTGTCGATTTCTACTCCGTCTTCAATATCTGCAATACCGATCCGGCAACAACGGACGATGCAGATCAGATCATTGCCTGTGCCGCCGATCAGTTCCTCTGGCAAAGACCCTTTACGATGTCCACCTGATCCTCTCGGAGTTGAACGACAAGAATCGGGAGATGTTCAGGAACGTTGTCAAGGAGCTGCAAGATAAGATCGCTTCCTGCTGAGAAACAGGATCATGGATGGTTGCTTGCAGTCAGGACCGGGACTCGAGGTGTTTCCCCACGGCTACAAAAAAATCCATGCATTGGGAAACGATGTCATCCAGGGGAGCTATAAAACCACCGAGGACCCACTCATGGGCGATCATAATGATCGAACCTGCCAGACCGGTCGGAATCATGCTCCTGTTGAGTATTTCTTCATGAATATGCGGAAAGACCTTGCATAAGAAAAGCCTCACCATGTCGGCCAGCAAGCGCATGGCACTCTGGTATTCCCTGTCTATATTCTGACTGACTCCCAGGATTTCAAAAAGCTGTATCTGCGCCCTGCGGGGATCCTGCTGAAACCGTTGATAAAACATCCTTAACGCCCGCAAGGCTGTTTCCAGGGGGAACCCATCGCTGTCTTCCAGTGCTGCCATGGAATCGCGCTGCCCCTCGTCGATCAGCTCCCTGTACACGGCACACAACAAATCCTCTTTATGGCGGAACGACTCATAGAAATAACGTTCTGTCAGGCCTGCCAGCTTACAGATCGTCTTTATGTTGGTTTTTGCATAGCCTCTGGTACCAAATGCCTCCAGCCCCGCTTCGATCAGCTTTTTCCGCCGGTCTTCTTCCCTCAGGTTCGCTTCGATACCGCCGTAGACCCGGCTCTGGGGTGTTTTCTTTTTCATAAAACAATTCTGACAATATATCTTGTCAAAGTCAAGAAAATCTGGTATGAAACTGACAATATTTAATGTCAGATTGTGCGGCGCCGCGGAAGGGATCTCACATGGAGGACAGGCAGGACATTCAATTCATTTCGGAAGGGTTGAAATGTGCGGGCTGGTTTTTTAAAGCCTCCGGTATGGATAATGCCCCGTGCGTCATTCTTGCCCACGGCTTCTGCGGAGTCAAGGAAATGCGCCTCGACGCATATGCCGAAGCGTTCGCCGGGGCCGGATATCATGCCCTGGTTTTCGACTATCGGCATTTTGGCGATAGCGAAGGCGATCCCAGACTGATTCTCGACATCAGAAAACAACTCCAGGATTGGCGCGCCGCGATCAGGTTTGCCAAAGGACTCCCCGGGGTAGATTCACACCGGATCGCTCTTTGGGGAACGTCATTCAGCGGAGGCCATGTCCTTGAGATAGCAGCAACGGATCAGGACCCCGATATCGCCGCAGTCATATCACAAGTGCCGCACATGAACGGCTTTTCAACGGCGGCGGCGACCGGTCTGATGCAGAACATCCGGCTGGGGACAGCCGCCTGGCGTGACATGGCGAACATGATGCTGCGCCGAAGCCCTTACTATGTGCCTGCTGCCGGTTTTCCCGGCGATCTTGCCGCCATGACAGCCCCCGGTGTGGTGGAAGGAGTTAAGAGACTTTACCCCCCGGGGTTCGAACCGGACGAACGGGTTGCCGCACGCATTTTCCTGTCCGTGGCTCTCTATTCTCCTGGACGGCTGGCGGAACGGCTGGGCGTCCCCTGGCTGGTGCAGGTTGCAGCCAATGACCTTACCACCCCCGTGAAACCGGCAATCAAGGCGGCAGGGAAGGCGCCGAAAGGTGAACTAATCGTCTATGAGTGCGGACACTTCGATGTGTACGTCCCCCCGCATTTTCAACAGACCGTCGGCGATCAGATCCGGTTTTTGAAAAAATGCCTCTAGCTATGCGCATTATCCCGATATCAGTGCCATGGTTCATCATCCTGCGTGCTGACTCAGAATCGACGGGGAATAAATAGGAGGATTATATGCTGACCAGTTCAGAAGTCGCGTCCAGGCTGTCCCGTTTTCCAAAATTTGAGGATTCCTACATCGGCCTGCCCTATGCCCCGCGCATGCCAAAGCACATGGTGAAGGAGACCCGGGAGGCCGTAGCCATCGCCCGCAAATTCAGCGAGGAGGTGGTAAAACCCCTTGCCATCGAGATTGACCGGAAGACGCACGAAGACCCCGGTTATATGCCCTGGGACCTCGTGGAAACAGCCAACCGGTGGGGCTTCTACACAATGTGGGTACCCAGGATGTTTGGCGGCAAGGGCTTCAATATGCCCTCCATGTCCTACTTTGCCGAAGAGATTGCATCCGCCTGTGTGGGGATCATGAACGTCATCGGTGTCCACTATCTTGCCGTGGCGGGTCTGCTCACCTCGGCCAACCCGCGTCTGGCCAAGAAGGTCCTGAGGGAGGTCGTGGAGGGTGAAAGATCCGGGAAACCATGTATTTTAGCTCTTGCCACGACGGAACCGGGCGCCGGGACCGATGTGGAGGAGGTCGACCTTGTGGATAAGGGCAAGGTCACCTGCCAGGCAAAGCCGGTCAAGGGGGGCTACATCGTCAACGGCACGAAGGTGTTCATTTCCATGGGGCACCTTTCAAACTGGACCGTACTTTCTGCCTACGAAGACACCCGGAACCCGGCGGATACAACCATAGGCCTGATGGTGAAGACCGGCACGAAGGGCTTTTCCTTCGGTACCCATGAGAACAAAATGGGACAACGGGCCTGTCCGGCGAGCGTCCTCATCTTCGAAGACTGCTTCATCCCGGAGGAGGATGTGCTCTTCAGCGCCGCCCTGGCGAAAAGGTTTACGAATAAGCCGTTCAGGGATGTGGCCCAGCGCTACATCGACTATGTGGTCTCGGCCACACGACCTGGTGTCTGCGCCTTTGGCGTGGGCGTCGCCCGGGGGGCCTTTGAGGCTGCCCTTAAACATGCCTCCACGACGGAAGTGGGCGGAAGCCTGCTCATCAACAACGAGTGGGTGCAATGCCATCTGGCCGAGATGTACAAGAATGTCGTCCTGGGGAGGCTCGCTTATGTTGAGGCCAACCATGCCAACAGCCACCGCGGCCTTTACCAGCTCCTCCAGATCAAACCGGTCTATTACTATCTAAAGTATATGCCCCAGGTCTACTTCGACAGGGTGGTCTCGCCGACTCTCGATCTGGAATTCACGGCGAAGCTCATGGGCAGGCTCTACTACGACAGGCCGAAGATCGATGACCAGCGATGTTGCTCGGGGTGGGCATCCTTGGCAAAGTTCGCGGGTACGGACATTGGTGTCAGGAACTGCCAGATGTCCATTGAGATCATGGGCCACAAAGGCCTGAGGCAGGATGCCGGCGTCGAGAAGATGCTCCGTGACATCAAACTCCTGCAGATCTATGAAGGGACGAACCAACTCAACCGGCTCAACGCGTTCAAATGCCTCATCGCACCCCAGGTGCCACAGGCACAAGTCTTTGAAGAGTAAGGAGGCCCATATGCTCACCTCATACAGAAAAGACCTGAAACCCATTGCGGATCTGGCGCAATCTTTCGCCGCCAGGGAACTTGCCGGAAAGACCGGGGAACACGACCGCTATCCTTTCGGCGAATTTTACGACCATGTGCTGAACAAGGCACACGAAGTGGGATTTCTGGGCGCCATACTACCCGAATCCCTAGGAGGCATCGGAGGCGACATCGGGACCCTTTGTGTCATCCTTCAAAACATCTGCCAGGTGGACGGCTCCCTCGGCGGTATTATCTTCACCAATGCCATGGCCCAGGAGATCATGTTCGCTGCCGGGGCCATGGATCTTGCCCAGGAAATCTTTCCCAGGGCGGCATCGCCTAGGGAGTTTTTGGTGGCTTTCCCATCCTATACAGACCCTGCGCAGACGGACACACTTCCGAAGGCGGTTGGCTCCGGCAGGGACTTCACTCTGACGGGGCGTCTCGAATTCCTGGTTATGGGCAACATGGCTTCGCAGGCCCTCATTCCCGCACGCACCGGAAAAAGACCGTCTTACGCCTTCTTCCTGGTGGATCTCTCTGCAACCGGCGTGGAGAAGAGCGACCCCATCTTCAGCCTCGGTCTCCACGCCTGCCCTGCCGTGGACATCACCCTCCAAGGGGCAAAGGCGAGGCTTGTCGGCACGGAAAACGGAGGACACGCCGCTTTCGAGAAGGCGTCCCTCACGATGAACGTGGCTGCCGCCGCCATGAATGCGGGTATCATGAGGGGCTCTTTCAACGAAGCGCTGGCCTATTCCAGGGAACGTTTCCAGGGGGGGCGGGCGATTGCGAACTGGAGCGAGGTGAGTATGGTACTGGCAGGAATGTCTATCAAGGCCGACGTGGCCGGGATGTGCATTGCCCAGGCCTGCCTGGGGCTGGAGAAGAGCGTGGATGGATGCGGATCCCAGTACATCTCATCCAGCATTCATATCCATGAGCTGGCATGCGAGGCGGTAAACGACGGAATACAGATCCTCGGAGGCTACGGCTATATGAAGGACTATGGTCAGGAAAAGCGTTTCCGGGATGCCCGCATGGTGCAGGCGCTACTCGGGCCGGCGCCCCTGAAGAAGCTCGCCATGATCCGGCGGATTGTGGAGACTGGCACAAACAACATCTGATGAGACCGGCTGGTAGCTTTTTCAAGGCCGTCAGGCGTGAATACAATTGGGGGGATGAGGAGGAATGAAGATTCTGAAAAACAAGACAGCGGCCGTCACTGGGGCGGCTTCGGGCATCGGCAGGATGCTTGCCGTCAACTTGGCGAACGAGGGATGCAACCTGGCGCTTGCGGACATCAATGCCTCGGGCCTGCAGGAGACAGCAAAACTCGTTGGCGACCGGGTGAAAGTGACGACCCATATTGTGGACGTGTCCCGGCGCGAACAGGTCTTCCAATACGCCGATGAGACGGCCGGACGCCACGGCGGCGTGGACCTTATCATCAACAATGCCGGCGTAGGTGTGGGTGATTTTCTGGAAACCATTCCCCTGGAAGACTTTGAATGGCTCATGGGCATCAACTTCTGGGGCGTCGTGTACGGCACCATGGCCTTCCTGCCCCATTTGAGGAAACGCCCGGAAGGACATATCGTCAACATATCCAGCATCAACGGCATCATTCCGAACCCCAACAACGGCCCCTATTGCGCTGCCAAGTTTGCAGTCAAGGGATACACGGAGACCCTTGCCCAGGAGATGCACGGGACGAGCATCCATGTTAGTTGTGTCCACCCCGGCGGCATCAAGACCAACATCGCCCGCAACTCCCGTTTGAACCGCGCCATGTTCGATCTGACCAGGGAAAAGGGCGCAAAACTTTACGAGGAGGTGGTCTTCCGGACCACGGCAGACGATGCGGCAAAGATCATCATTTCCGGCATCAGGCGCAACAAAAGGCGCATTCTGGTGGGGGCGGATGCAAAGGCACTGGATCTGCTCACCCGATTTTTCCCGGTGACCGCCGTGACCTTGAGCAACCTGTTCAGCAGGTGGATTGCCCAAAAATACGCCAACAAATAACAAATGAGAATACCATTAAAATTCGGCAAACATTCAGGAGAGAGGAGGTTTTATGAACAGAGGTGATTTTTTCAAAGGAGTTATCCAGTGGGAAATGATGACGAAGGACTTGTCTCTCGAAGGCAAGCTTCCGGTTTTCTATTATGACAACACGTCCATGACGGCAATCTACACCGCCTCCACCGAAAAGGTGAGAAGGCTTCTTCCCCTCCCCGATATGCACCCCGTGGAGGCCATGAGCGGTAGGGCCCTTGTTGCCTTTACCGCTTTCGAATACCGCAGGACCGATATCGATCCCTACAACGAATTTTCAATTTCATTTCCCATTACCTTCCGGAAAAAGGCCATTCCGGGCATCACCGTCTTAGGAATGATGGCAAGGAGATACTTCACGGCATACGTATGGCAGCTCCCCGTCACTACGGAGCGAGCCCGCAGGGGCGGCGTGGACATGTACGGGTATCCCAAATTCCTCGCCGACATCACATTCGCAGAAGAAAACGGCATACTCGGCTGTACACTCTCCGAGGGTGGGAAAAACATCCTCACCCTGAAAGGACAAAAACTAAAGACGTCCGTAGAAAAGATAAACCGGTTCAAGACCTTCTCCGTGAAGGACGGGGTGCCTCTGGCGGCAAACGTTTATATGAATCCCATCGAATTCGGCAAATCCATGAGCTCGAAGGCGGCAACGCTTTCACTGGGTACCCATGACATCGCCAAAAAGCTTCAGGAGATCAACCTGAGTCCGAAACCACTTTTCTTCCAGTATATGCCTGTCATGGAGGCCATCCTTTATGGTCCGCGCAATTTGATGGATGATTGAGATGGACAGTTGGCGAATATCATACTTAAGCGGTCATTGACCCTACCGGCCCATCGTCGGGAACAGACCGCGTGGCTTGAGGTGGCAGTTGGGGTTGAAGTGCAAGCCAATTTCGCTTAGCTGCACGCGATTATTCCGAAAAATATGCTTTTATCTCATCAACGAAGCGGCTGGTGGGCTTTCCTGCCATAAACACGTTCATAGGCTTTGCAGAAGGGACAAAGGCCGCCTTCAATTTTTTTGACAAACCAGAAAGCGGCACCTTGTTGTTTTTTACGGGCATGGCTGCAGACCGGACATTTCATACAAAACTGAGCCATTTTGCGATCCGTGTCTGTAATTTTTCGTTTACCTGATTTCACTGTCACTTTTCTTTTTGACATTTATTGTCTTCCTCCGATTGCGCAGATTGAGCTGTGATTAGGTATTATCTTTTCACGATGAGACTATATCAATAAGGATTTTGTGTGTCAAAGGGCTTTTGACAACAAAATGTGTAATGTGGTGTAAATATTTGTCGGACGTGAATAGTGATTATTACGGTTTGAAGTATAGCATTTTTTTCGATGTTAAAAATTTGTGGATAGGAAGAAGTGATTGTTGAGCTTACTTAATACCATATTTATCTTTCATCTCATCCAGTCTTGACTGTGCTTTTGCATCTCCTTGTTTAGCCGCCTTACTATACCACTTTACAGACTCAGCATCGTCCTGCGGAACAAATATACCGTCTTGGTATAAATCGCCAAGCCAGTTCTGGGCATCGACATGTCCCTGCTCAGCCGCCTTACAATACCACTTTACGGCCTCAGCAGTATCCCGTAGAACGCCTTCAGCGTAGAAGTACTTCAAACCCAAATTGAACTGGGCATCTGCATTTCCCTGTTTAGCCGCTTTAGAATACCACTTTACAGCCTCAGCATCGTCCTGTGGAACGCCTTTGCCTTCCTGGTACATCCAACCCATGTTGAACTGGGCCTTTGCGTCTTCTTGTTCAGCTGCCTCAAGAAACCATTTCAGGGCTTCGGCATCGTCCTGTGGAACGCCTTCACCCTTTCGGTACATCATTCCCAGATTATATTGGGCATTTGAAATTCCCTGCTCAGCCGCTTTGCGATACCACTTTGCAGCATCGGCATCGTTCTGCGTAACGCCTAAACCTTTTTTGTACATCATACCCAGTATGGTTTGGGCACCCGCTTGTCCCTGCTGGGCCGCGTTGCGATACCACTTTTCAGCCTCAGCATCGTCCTGCGGAACGCCTAAACCGTCTTGGTACATCAAACCCAGATTATACTGGGCATGTGCATTTCCCTGTTGGGCCGCCTTACAATACCACTTTGCAGCCTCGGTATAGTCCTGTGGAATGCCTAAACCGTTTATGTACATTCCGCCAATCTCAAATTGAGCATCTGCATATCCCTGCTGGGCCGCCTTGAGATACCATTTTACAGTCTCAGCATAGTCCTGCGGAACGCCTTTGCCTTCTTTGTACATCATACCAAGTATGGTCTGGGCATCTGCTTGTCCCTGCTGGGCCGCCTTGCGATACCACTTTACCGCCTCGGCATCGTCCTGTGCAACGCCTAAACCGTCTTGGTACATCACACCCAGATTGAACTGGGCAATTGCAATTCCCTGTTCAGCAGATTTCAAAAACCATCTTGCGGCCTCGGCATCGTCCTGTGGAACGCCTTCACCTTCCTGGTACATAATACCCAGATTGAACTGGGCCTTTGCGTCTTCTTGCTGGGCTGCCTTAAGAAACCATTTCACGGCTTCGGCATCGTCCTGCGGAACACCGTTGCCTTCTTTGTAGATCATACCCAGTATGGTCTGGGCCTCTGCATCTCCCTGTTGGGCCGCCTGGAGATACGATTTCGCGGCTTTGGCATCGTCTTGCGGAATGCCTTTGAGTTCTTGGTCGATTATATCCAATATGTTCTGGGCATCTGCGTGTCCCTGCTGGGCCGCCTTACGATACCATTTCGCGGCCTCTGCATAGTCCTTTGGAACGCCTTTGCCTTCTATGTACATCATACCCAGTATCATTTGGGCATCTGCATCTCCACGCTCCGCCACCTTGATATACCACTTTACGGCCTCCGCATCGTCCTTTGGAACAAATATACCGTCCCGGTATATACCGGCAAGCCAATTCTGGGCATCTGCGTGTCCCTGCTCAGCCGCCTTACGATACCACTTTACAGCTTCAGCATCGTCCTGCGGAACGCCTTCACCTTCTTGGTACAGAATACCCAAATTGAACTGGGCGTCTGCATTTCCCTGCTCAGCCGCCTTACGATACCACTTTACAGCTTCGGCCTCGTTCTGCGGAACGCCTATGCCTTCTTTGTATATAATACCCATTATTGTCTGGGCATCTGCTTGTCCCTGCTCAGCCGCCTTACGATACCATTTCGCGGCTTTCACATCGTCCTTTGGAACGCCTTTGCCTTCTTGGTACATAATACCCAGATTGAACAGAGCATCTGCATCTCCCTGCTTAGCCGCCTTACGATACCATTTCACGGCTTCGGCATCGTCCTTTGGAACGCCTTTGCCAGTTATGTCCATCACACCCAGATTGTTCCGGGCAACTGCGTTTCCTTGTTCAGCCGCTTTGCGAATATCTGCCAAAGATAATATATTTTTTTTCATTATGAATTATTCTCTTGAGAATTTTCTTCATTCAAAACAGGTTCTTGATTTTCAAACCATTCTCTAAAAAATTTACACTTAATTGAAGCGTCTTATGTATCTAACAATTAATATCCAAACTTCTCTTTTTCCGAGAAGTAAATATTATAATAACACTATTAATTATTTTTGAAAAGGGATAATGCCCTGTTTCATCAGTCCTTTCTCACTTGTGCCCTTTAGGGTATATATTCGGGATCGAAATTTGCTATGATCGCTTGACGCGTTTTGTCGATAAGCTCTTGAACTGTATCGGTGGTATAACCGCTGGTATTGATGGGGTCCCCGATGACGATCTGGATTTTTCCCGGCTTAAAGGTAAAGCTCCCCTTACGCATGACGCGCCTACTTCCATTGACTGTAACCGGCAGGATGGGGATCTTCCGCCGGACGGCTGTTACAAATCCTCCCTTTTTGAATTCATGAATCTGCCCATCAGGCGACCTCGTTCCTTCGGCAAACACCATCACGCTCACGCCCTTGGGTAATCGATCAATACCCTTGTTAATGCTCTCGATTGCCCTGGCTGTATTGGAGCGGTCGATGAAGATGTTCCGTGAGGCGTACAGCGCGTACCCGAAAATCGGGAGTTTGAGAATTTCTTTTTTGATGATCCATCGGAATTGAATGCCCAAAGTAGTAACCAGCGTGATGATGTCATAATGCGATTGGTGATTGGAAATAATGATATACGGTGTTCCCTTCAGAATCTTATTCTTGTTTTTTATTTCCGTGCGGACAAAGGATACGGCAAGCATGGTGTATGCCCAGAGCTTTGAAATAGAGAACGCGAGATTGCCGGTACGGCTTAACAGACCTGCAACCATGACGGGGATACCCAGGATAATGGTCGCAATTGTCGTCCACAAACCAAGCCAAGCAACGCATATTGCCTTGTATAATGATTTCATAGCATAGTCTCCTTTTTACAGTTGATTATGAAGAAAATTTGTTGACATAAAAAATCAATCGCATTATAGTCACGCCGCCCGAAAGCAGGCTCCCAAAAAAGAACCGAACGGGCGACGTTTTTTTACATTCCTTACTGGGGAATCGTTCAATGGTAGGACAACGGACTCTGACTCCGTTTATTAAGGTTCGAATCCTTATTCCCCAGCCATTCCATTCTAAATCAAAGCGCTATCTTTGTTGGCAGCGTCGTCGGCTTCCTCAACGTATATACAATACGCCTCGTCGCCTCCTCCTTGCCGCCGCGATATCATCTTTGATTTAGAATGGAATATAAATGCGCTCCTTCTAATTTTTCTCGCTTCCGGCAATTTTAGCCCATGAATCCCGCAGCTGCACAACCCGATTGAAAACGGGCTTCCCGGCTACAGTATCCATATCAACACAAAAATACCCAAGCCTTTCAAACTGATATTGGCTCCCCGGCTCGGCGTTTTTCAGGTTTGTCTCAACATAGCAGGTCGTCAGGATATCCAGAGAATTCGGATTCAGATGATCAATAAATTCTTCCCCTTCGCTTCCCGGATCCTCAATGTTAAACAGCCGGTCGTATAACCGCACCTCGGCGGGCACACACTGCTGGGCCGAAACCCAGTGAATAACGCCCGGCACCTTGCGTCCGTCTGCCGGCGGCGCGTTGCGTGTTTGGGGATCATAGGTGCAGTGCAGTTCAACCACCTCGCCGGTGCGCTCGTCTAGCACCATGTTTTCAAATTTTATGACATAAGCGTTTCTGAGGCGAACTTCGCGTCCCGGGCCGAGGCGATGATATTTTTTTGGCGGATTCTCATGAAAGTCGTCTCGTTCGATATAGAGCACTCTGGAAAAGGGGACTTCTCTAGTCCCCATTTCGGGATTTTGCGGATGGTTGGCGCACTCAAACTGTTCCACCTGATTTTCCGGATAATTGTCGATCACAACGCGCAGGGGCCGCAGGACGCACATTGCTCTGGGCGCCCTATCATTGAGATCCTCGCGCACGCAATGCTCAAGCAGGGCTACATCAATCAGGTTGTCGTTTTTGGCCACACCGATTTGGGCGCAGAATTTTCGGATAGCCTCAGGCGTGTAGCCCCGGCGCCGCATTCCCGTCACGGTGGGCATACGCGGATCGTCCCAGCCTTGCACATAGTCTTTTTTCACTAATTCAATGAGCCGCCGCTTGCTGAGAACCGTATAGCTCAAATTGAGACGGGCGAATTCGATCTGTCGCGGGCGCGAGCCGGTGATCAGCTTTCCCACGATCCAGTCGTACAAGGGACGGTTGTTTTCAAACTCAAGGGTGCAGATGGAGTAGGTGATTCCTTCCAGAGCATCGGAGAGACAGTGGGCAAAGTCATACATGGGATAAATGACCCACTTTGTTGCCGTCCTATAGTGCGGTTCCCGTTTGATGCGGTAGATGACGGGATCGCGCATGACAATGTTTGGAGAAGCCATGTCAATTTTAGCGCGCAGAGTATGGGCGCCATCCGCAAACTCGCCAGCCCGCATCCGTTGAAACATGTCCAGGTTCTCCTCCACGGAGCGGTTGCGATAGGGACTTTCCTTGCCCGGTTCGGTGAATGTTCCACGTTGTTCCCGTACTTCATCGGCGTTCAGACTGCAGACGTAGGCGTTGCCGGATTTGATAAGCTCAACAGCAAATTGATAAAGCTTTTCGAAATAGTCAGAGGCATAAAACAGACGGTCACTCCAGTCAAATCCCAGCCAGCGGACATCGCGAATGATTGATTCCACGTATTCCATGGATTCACCTAGCGGGTCCGTATCATCCAAACGGAGATTGCATGTCCCCTGATATTGTCCGGCAATGCCGAAGTTGAGGCAAACAGATTTGGCATGTCCAATATGGATATAGCCGTTTGGTTCCGGCGGGAAACGGGTAGCGACACGTCCATCGTTTTTGTTCGTCTGTAGATCGTCATCAATGATATCGCGGATAAAATCGGTTGGGTTTGATGTTATAACTTGCGTCATACGTTTGAAACTCCTTAAACTCTATAAAATGCGGGTTGAAATCTATAATATTCATGGAAATATATCAAGGGCATAAATATGAAGAAGTGCTTGCAGCTTACACCTGCTGCTATTCAGTGGTGGGTAGTTGTCAAAATTGAGGATTACGGGTGGAAAGAGAGTAACGACCACGCTGAAGCATGCAATGCAGTTTTTTGAATTACCGTCCTCCAGCACCAGAGGCGCACCTGTATTGAGAAATAAATCTTCACTCTATAACTTAACTTGTGGTACAAGTATTTGGGGCAGATCATTCACAGTAGTATGCTTGCTCCTCTTCCATATCATATGGGATTCTCAACCCTTTAAAATATTCATTTGAAAAATACAGTAACTTGTCAACACATACAATAGAACATTTATTTATTTCATATTTCCCTTCACCTTTGTTAATTATAATAGACCATGAATATCCGCAGGAACCCCGCATTCCACTATTCGTATACAAAATATCATCTTTGCCATCATTATTAATGTCAAACTTTGCCACACTAAAATCTTTCGCGTATTCTGAATCTATTTTGTCATATTTAAGTATTATTTTTACAGTATCATCTGAATTGGGAACCTCAATTAACTCGACCTTTTTAAATGATGGATGTGCTTTTTCAAAACTACTCTTAATTTTATCTTCTCCTACATTCATAGTATTTTCATTAACAAGACTACTAATCTCTGTAATACAGTTTTTGTATTTTCTGATGTCAGTTCCAAAACAATCACTTTTGTCAGGCAATATTTGTGCTACTTTTCTAGTGTACCAAAAAGTGTTTTGTGCACCATGTACATATTCCGAACAATCTTTACAGAAATCATTCAGACGATTTTTGATATAAATATTTGCCGGTATGCATTCGTTGAGCAAAGCAGAGCCCGTTGATATTCCACCACCTCCACAAACAAGGTGAACAATTTTACCTTTTTTAATATCCCCAAGATAATATGCAAACCCATCAGCCATAAACGCATGAGGTTCATTTGATTTACCTCTTTCTCCATAAAGAGAAATGTAATTATTTTCTCCTTTCCCCCGATTAATCGATTTAACTTCACCAGCAATTAAAAATGTTTTATCTTTATATGATTTGTCAGCAACTACTTTGTCACTTTCATAATCTGATTGCAATTTATCAGCGGTCACAACAGTTTCATAAATTCCATCAACAAGAAGATTATTTAGAACATTTTGCTCCCTATTATTAAGTGTGTAGCTTTGACAAGTACATGGTTTGATATCTGCTGTAAGAGGAGGCATTCCCTCTATAATCCTTGCTGTATTGATTTTATGTGATTTGTTTCCAATCACCTGAAAAACTATTAAAGAAAGGAATATAATTAAGATTACAGCTCCTATTAGCCAACGAATCTGCAAATAAGCTCCGCAATTAGGGCACCGCAAGGGTGTGCCAATAATTATTCTTCCGCAGGATTTACATTCTGAACGCTTGGATTTAAGATAAACATTTTTATTCATTTGCCAATCCCTGTGACGATAAACTTCTTTTTTCGAGTTTATCCCAAGTTTGGATATTTTCAATAAGGATTAGAAGGTTATTTCCTGCCATGTGATCATCCTGTTTGTTGGGGAGAAATTGGAATGTTTATATAACTAATAAAAATCACAGAACTATGCAACACTAATTTCTTGAGCTTAATAATAATCAGTTAAGTGGAGGTTAACGATTTGTTGATAACAGGAAGAAGTGTTTTTTGATTACACCTACTTAGTTTCAGTAGCGGGCTGCTGTTAGAATTGAGGATAACCATTTGTAATCATTTTAAGAGTCCCCTATAAATCAACTGCAGTATCCTTTAACTCTAGCAGCTTCTAACATTCTGCATTTTCCCAATGCACAGGCTTTTTGCGCATCGGAACAACCAAGCTTGTTGTTTCCCTGTCTTAAATAAGTAATTCCCCTGTTGTAGTAGGCGAGGGCATCATCCGGTTCCCGGCGAATTGCCTCGTTATAGTCCTCGATGGCTTGCTGATACTGGCCGAGTTTATGGTAAGCAACCCCCCTGTTGCTGTAGGCAGAGGCATTATCCGGTTCCTGGCGAATTGCTTCGTTATAGTCCTTGATGGCTTGCTGATCCTGGCCGAGTTCATGGTAAGCAACCCCCTGTTGCTGTAGGCAGAGGCATAATCCGGTTTCCAATGTATGACCCTGCTTAAATCCTCAACGGCGCGTTGATACTGACCGAGTTTAGAGAAAGCATTTCCCCTGTTGAAATAGACTAAAACATCCGGTTTTATGCGGATGGCCTTGTTATAATGATCAATAGCCTCCTCGGTTTTGCCTTCTTCAAACAGGGCTAGGCCGATATTGTTATGCACCTGATTGTTGTCTCTTGTTATACGCAAAGCATGATTAAAAAGGTCTAAACTATTTTTCCAGTAACCACATTGCCGCCAGGTTAAAACTGCCAGGATGATCAAGGCAGTTATTCCTGTCGGGAATAAAATCTTTTTGCGCATGTCTTCGTGCGGGAACAAAAGCGGAATGCCCCAAGCCAGCATAATGGCAATGCCAATAGAGGGAAGATAGGTATAGCGGTCAGCCATTGCTTGCCCGCCAACCTGCACCAACCCGATTACGGGAATCAGAGTTCCCAAATACCAGAACCAGCCCACAAATAAAAAAGGCAATTTCTTCATGGCATAAATAACAGTAATGGTAATCCCAATCATAAGGAAGCAGGAAACTAAGATTTGCCATAACGGGAAAGAATGTTCATAGGGATAAAATACGGCCAGATCAACCGGCCAGAAAGTTTTTCCTAAATAAGAAACATAAGAAATGATTGCATTAGCAACACGTGCAGGAAAGGGCAGTTGTTCCATGGAAGCAATCAAAGAGCCTTTATTTTGAGCCCAGACAGTTACGATACTCGAGACAATAGTTAATAAAATAAAAGGCGCCTTTTCCCACAAGAGAGAGCGAATTATTGGAGAGCGGTTTGTCAGCGTTGTGGATATCTTTTTCTCTGAAGTACAATCGGCTTTGCGTTGTTTATTATTTTTCGTACCTGCTTTTTTATTAACTAATACAGGTACACTCACTGGAGTTGAAGCTTTTTGCCTTCCCAGCGGCCAATAATCAAGAAGTAACAAAACAAATGGTAGCGTGACCAACATAGGTTTGGACATCAAGCTCAAAGCGAATAATATTAGACAAAGAAAATATCGGGAAAGTTTAGAGCTTTCAGCATAAAAAGCATAGGTGTAGATACTCGCCATTCCGAAAAACATGCTTAAAACGTCTTTGCGTTCGGAGGCCCAGGCCACGGATTCCACCCGCAGGGGATGCAGGGCAAAAAGTGCCGCGGCAAAAGCTGAAGGCCAGAGATTTTTTGTTGTTTTGTTTAAAAATAAGAACAGAAAGACAACAGCGCCGATGTGTAGAAACAAACTGACAAGATGATGCCCTGAAGCGTTTGCTCCAAACAGGCTCCAGTCCAGAGTATGAGAAAGCATAGTCAAAGGATGCCAGTTGCCGGAGACAACAGCCGAAAACGTCCATTTGATGTTTTTTGGATTGATACCTGATTTAATATGATTGTTTTCGGTAATGTATAGGTTGTCATCAAAATTAATAAACCCATTTTCTAAAATTCTGCCATAAGCGATAAAAGAAGCAACGATTAAAAATATTACGACAAGGTAAGTGTATTTTTTCTTCATTATAGGGAAGCATCCACGTTATATAAAAAAGTAACTAATTCACTGCTACATCCGGATATTTGACATCGAAAATCGTTTGACCTGCGCTCAATAATTGTAACACATGTTAAGTTATAGTTCAGCAGTTTTTTGATTATTTCCGAGTGGAGCTCCATCCGGCAGGAGCCGGAGGTTCCCTATAATAATGAGACCCAAGCTTCAGAAACAAAGAGCATAACCTGATAACCTAAAGGTCACGTGGGGTCACAAGCTGAAACTTGCAGGTCGAATTAATGACACTCGCTGAAAACGAGCGCAGTGAAGTTTGAAGCGTAAATGGAATTGATCCCAGGCGCGAAGCTACGCGGGGTTATCCCGCGTAGCAGAGGATAATGTGACCTCCCGTGAGTTACGGCGCTGGAGCCGGGGAATTCCAAGTCGCGGGATTGAAATGGTGTGTGAATTGGAAAAATTAGAAAAACAACATTCAGGAAGTTAGATTCACAGACCGTTTTTACATTTGCGGTCAAGATAACTTCGTCCTCCTCCAACATACGCTGGACTAACGCTGCGCGCACAGCGCATCGCTTTTCCCTTGCACCGTTAACCTTTATCCCCCGAGGTAGGCTTCCTTGACGCGGGGATTTCCCGTCAGTTCTTTGCCTGTGCCGGAAAGCACAATGCGGCCGGTTTCCAGAACGTAGCCACGCGAAGCGATATGCAACGACATGTTGGCGTTTTGTTCGACAAGCAGGATTGTTTTTCCCGCCCGGTTGATGTCTTGAATGATCTTGAAAATTTCCCGCACAAGAACCGGCGAGAGTCCCATCGACGGTTCGTCCAGCAGAAGCATTGGTGCGTCGGTCATGAGCGCGCGGCCGAAAGCCAGCATCTGTTGTTCGCCGCCGGAGAGCATGCCGCCTTGCTGCTTTCTCCGTTCGCGCAGGCGGGGAAACAGCGAAAAGACATTTTCGAAATCTTTGGCAATTTTTTCTTTATCTTTATTCTGCCATGTGGCGATCTTTAAATTTTCCAGTACGGTCAGATTGCCGAAGATGCCCCGGCCTTCCGGTACGTGGGCGATGCCTGTGGCGACAATTTGATCGGCGGCAATATTTTTCAAATCCTTTCCCGAATAGGTGATGCTGCCGCTGTAAGGGATCAGGCCGGAGATCGCGCGCAGGATGGATGATTTTCCCGCGCCGTTGGCGCCGATCAGCGTAACAATTTCTCCCTTGCCCACGTCAAAAGAAATATCGTCAACCGCTTGAATGCTGTCGTAGGAAACTCTCAAATGAGAAACGGCAAGAATCGGCTCAGAGGGCGTCATTGAACCACCTCCTCGCCCAGATAGGCTTCCAGCACCTTCGGGTGATTTTGAATTTCCGAACAAAATCCCTGCGCGATTGTTGCTCCAAAATCCAGCACTACCAGGCGTTCGCAAATGCCCATGACTAGCCGCATCTGGTGTTCAATCAGAATGATAGTAACCGAAAAAGTTTTGCGAATCCACGCGATAAATTCCATGAGCTGAATAATTTCATTGGGGTTCATTCCCGCAGCCGGTTCATCCAGAAGCAGGAGCCTGGGCTCGGTGGCGAGCGCGCGGGCAATTTCCAGCCGGCGCTGTAAACCGTAAGGCAGGTTTTTGGCCTTTTCACCGGCCGTTTCGTCAAGCTTAAAGATCGACAGTAAATCCAGCGCCTGATTGGTGATGCGTTTTTCTTCCTCGCGAAAACGGCCGATGTGCAAAAGAGCTTCCGCGGGTGTGTAGGCAATCTGGCCGTAGTGCGCGATGCGGACGTTATCCAGAACGCTCAGTTCCTTGAACAGCCGGATGTTCTGGAAGGTTCGGGCAATGCCCCGCTTGGTGATCGCATGCGGCGTAAGGCCTACCAGCTCTTGACCGCCCAGCTTGATGCTGCCAACGCTTGCCCGATAGACGCCGGTGATTAAATTAAAAACGGTGGTTTTGCCCGCGCCGTTGGGGCCGATGATGCCGACAAGTTCCTGCGGCTCAATGGCGAAATTGAAATCGGATACGGCGCAAAGGCCCGCGAAGCGGTGCGTAAGTTTTGATATTTCAAGGAGTGGCATCGGGCGCCTCCTTTTTCTTTTGCCTCCANNAGATCATCAAAAGCACCAGCATCAGCGGCATGAGCACCATCCGCCAGATGCCCAGAGGACGCAGGATTTCCAGAAGGATCGTGTAAATAACCGCGCCGATGATCGATCCGGAAATGGACGCGATGCCGCCCAGATAAACCATGATCAGAATATCGGTTGATTTGAGAATGTCGAACATGCGCGGGTTGATGAACTGCAGCGCGTGGGCGAACAGGCCTCCGGCAATGCCCGCGAAAAAAGAAGAAACCACAAAGGCGATGATTTTGACCTGGCGCGTGTTCACGCTCATCAGGTCACTGGCGATTTCATCTTCGCGGATGGACAAAACGCCGCGCCCGAAATTGGAATAAACCAGGTTGCGGATCACCCAGACGCTAAGCGCAGTCCAGAAAAAGACCCACGGCAGCGTAGTGAGCTTTTCCATGCCCAAAAGCCCGCGCGGCCCGCCGACGGCATCGATGTTTTCCAGAATGGACTTCACAATCATGCAGAAGGCCAGCGTGACAATGGCCAGATAATCTCCGCGTGTTTTAAAAGAGGGTATGGCCACGAGAAATCCAACCAGCGCCGCGCCGATGCCCCCTGCCAGTATCGCCAGCGGGAAAAGCAAGTTTTGAGCGCCCGGTGGAAATACATGCACCGTTAAGAGGGAGGCAACGTAAGCGCCGATGGCCATGAAGCCGGCATGGCCGACTGAGAATTCCCCCATGTAGCCATTGATCAGATTCAGGCTGACGGTGAGGATGATGTTGATGCCCACATAAATTAAAATCAGCTGCAGATATAAATCCAGAAATTCAAAAGCAGACGCGGCAATGCAAAACGCGATTCCCGCGATCATAAAGACCGGCCAGAAATATTTGTTGCCGGTGAGCGTGTGCCATCGAGTAAGAAGTGTGTAATATGCTGCTGAGAGTTTGGGCATGGCTATACCTTTTGCGGATGGGGCTTGCCCAGGATTCCGTAAGGCCTGACGATTAAAAGAATCAGCAGCAGCGTGAAGGCCACAAAGTCACGGTAGGTGGAGGGGAAAAATGCGGCGACCATAATTTCCACCGCGCCCAGAATAAAGCCGCCGATCATTGCGCCGCGGACATTGCCGATGCCGCCGACCACGGCGCAGATAAATGCTTTCCAGCCGACCATGATGCCCATGTAGGGATCGATCACCGGATAAGCCAGGCCGTACATCACGCCGGCCGCACCGCCCAGGCCAGTGCCGATGGCAAAAGTAAGCGAGATGATTTTATTCACGGGCACGCCCATCAGCGGGACGATGGTTTTGTCCCAGGAAATGGCGCGCATGGCCATGCCCGCTTTGGTTCGCTGGACGATAAAATCCAGAATCAGCATCAAAACCAGTGAAAGGATAATGATGATTATCTGCAGAGAGGAAATGGAAAACGAGCCAAGCGTCCAGGTTGTATTTTCCAGAAGCGGCGGAATGTGTTTGGGGTAGGGTGAAAGTGCCAGTGTGAAATTTTCCAGAAAGAGGCCGACGCCAAGCGCGGTGATGATGGCGGAGACGCGCGGAGCGTTGCGCAGAGGTTTGTAGGCCAGCCGTTCGATGATCACGCCAAGGCAGGCCACGCCCAGCATGGATAAAAGCAGGGTCGGGACAAATGGCAGTTTGAGATAGACGGCAATTAGAAAGCAGAAGAAAGCGCCGACCATGAACAGATCGCCGTGGGCGAAATTGATCATAGTCAAAATGCCATAGACCATGGTGTAGCCCAGGGCGATCAGCGCGTAGATGCTGCCCAGTTGCAAAGCGTTAAGGGATTGTTGAAATATATAGGCCATAGAATTGAGATTATAAAACTTTCACATTAATAAGAATTTCCTCGCCCCCGGTGGGCGGGGAGGAAGGGGAGGGGGCATAAAACACATCACCCTCACCCTAACCCTCTCCCCTCAAGGGAGAGGGAATAAGGTAAAGGTATCATTTGGTCATGGTTTGGCGTTAGCAAACCATGTGAACTTCCCATCCTTTATTTTTAAAATCACGGCACTCTTGACCGGGTCGCCGGAGCCTTCCTTGAATTGCATGTTTCCGGTCACGCCTTCATATTGCGGAATTTTGGCCAGTGCGTCACGCACGGCCTGACGGTCGTTCTTTCCGGCGGTTTTCAGCGCCTGCCACAGTAATCCAAATGAATCGTAGGTCAGAGCGGCCACATCATCCGGCGTGGTTCCATATTTCGCGTTATAGCTCGCGATGAATTTCTTCGTCGCGTCGCTTGCCGAGTCAGCCGCGTAATGCGTGCTGAAATAATAATCGTTGCAGTCCTTGCCGCAGAGTTTCACAAGCTCTTCAGACCCCCAGGAATCGGAGCCGATAAACGGCACGGTGATGCCCAGCCGCTTGGCCTGCTGGATTTGCAGAGGCACTTCGCTGTAATAGTTGGGCAGAAAAATAATATCCGGCTCTGCTTTTTTGATTTTGGTCAGCTGGGATGAAAAATCTTTGTCGTTGGTGGTGTAGGTTTCAAACGCGACGATCTTGCCGCCGTTTTTCTCATAGACTTCCTTGAAAATTTCGGCGATGCCCTTGTTGTATTCGGAAGCGACATCATAAAGAACGGCCGCTTTTTTCAGCTTGAGATTTTCCAGTGTGAATTTCGCCAATACACGTCCCTGGAAGGGGTCAATAAAACAGGAGCGGAAAACATATTTTTTGGAAGCTCCTGTTTTGGAATCCAGCGTGGTTTTTGGCGCTGTAGACCAGGGGGTGATCAAGACAACTTTTCCCGATTCGGCGATTTCCGCGGCGGGCAGAGCGTAACGGCTGACGTTGGGCCCGACAATCGCTGTAACTTTTTGCTGGGTAATCAGCTTTTGCGCCGAGGATGCCGATTGATCAGCTTTCCCAGCATTGTCCTCAATGATTAACTTTATTTTATATTTCTTTTCGCCCAACTGAATCCCACCGGCATCGTTGACTTCCTGCACGGCCATTTCCGCCGCGTTTTTACAGGACGCACCGACCGCAGGAACATCACCGGTCAATTCAGCAATAACACCTATTTTAATGGTATTGGAATCCGTTTTGCTGCAGCCGCAAATGCCCAGCGTGAGAATCATTAAAAGGATAATCACGGGTATGAACCCCAAAGCAAGCTTTGGGATATTATTAATCAGCTTCATAGTCCCACTTAGCTTCGCACGTGGGATAATTCGACCTGCAAGCTTCAGTGCACTTTGTTTCTGAAGCTTGGGTCTCATTAGAGTTTCACAAATAAATATTGACGATTTTTTCATGGAATGTCTCCTGTTTTTCTTCGTTATTTTGCCCACAGTTTATAGGGTAAGGGCACCACTCTGTCAACGAAAAAGAAGGGCATCTGTGCTGCTACGAAAAATCTATACACGATTTCATAGATAGCCGCAAAAAAACTTGAGCGCAATCTTCGGTCGTGATATTAATCGCCAGTAATTTACGAAAGGCAGTAGTTATTTTGAAGATCGCGACTTACAATGTAAATTCCATACGCTCCCGCCTGCATATCGTTTTGCCCTGGCTGCAAAAAAATAATCCTGATTATTTTTGTATGCAGGAAACAAAGGTCGCTGACGACAGCTTTCCTGTGGCCGAACTGGAAGCATTGGGTTATCATTTAGTATTTAAAGGAAATAAGCAATATAACGGTGTGGCCATTGCCTCGAAACAAAAACCGCAAAAAGTGGTATTCGGCTTTGATAGTGAACCTGCCGATTCCGACCGTTTAATTATCGCGACATATAATGACCTGACGATAATCAATACTTATGTTCCACAGGGTCAGGAAGTGGAAAGTCCAAAGTTTGCGTACAAACTGGAATGGTTCGCACGTTTGAAAAAATATCTGAAAAAACATTTTGATCCGCAAAATAAAATAATCTGGTGTGGCGATCTTAATGTCGCGCCGGAAGATATAGACGTGCACGATCCGAAAAGAATATTGGGACACGTTTGTTTTAATCCGGAAGTCTGGAGGGCATACGAGGATGCTAAATCATGGGGTTTTATTGATATCTTCCGTAAACATCATCCGGGCGTTGCCGGTCAGTATACTTTTTTTGATTATCGTGTCCGGGATTCCGTGAACCGCAAATTGGGTTGGCGTATCGATCATATTCTGGCGACAAAATCACTTGCCCTGAAGTTTCAAAGTTGTACCATTGATTTAGCCACAAGGCTTGCCGAAAAGCCGTCCGACCATCTGGTTATTTACGCGCAGTGGGAAAGGTGAAAAAATGAGTAACAAAGAGAATATTGAAGGCATCAATACAAAAATTGCCGCTTGTTTTGAAAAGATTGAAGTAAGTTTGTTGGAAGCCGAAAATATTGCCGGGCTTTTTGAAATTTTATTTGCCGGAGTAGAAAAAGAATTTGAAGTTCCTTTTGTTTGGCTTACGTTAATGGATACTGTAAATAACAAGCCTATCATCGCGGCAATAAAATCTTCTGATGTTTTGCAAGACAGGCTTAAGGTAATAACGCCGGAGTTGTTTCGCGAAATTCTTCCTGCCGGATTAAAACCGGTTTTAGTTAATAAGGATTTACAGCCGTATTATAAATTATTGCCTTCGAATAGAAAGTATTTTGTAAAATCATTGGCTTTAGTTCCGTTTAAAGTGAATGATGAAATTGCAGGAAGCTGGAATAATGGCGATGCCTACCATGATCGTTACACGCCGGATATGGAAACTAATCTTTTACAAAATCTGGCCCATTCATTATCTGTGCGCTTGACGGGGTTTGTTTCGGCCATTAAATAATGACGTCAGGAACAATTCGTCAAAAAAATAATCCATCAAACTAAATGATTGGACCGAAGAGGAAATATTATGATAAAAACCCCGCCGGGATTGCACGGGGTTTTTAAGGGTATAGCTTCGAGGGGGTGAAGGGAGGGGTTAATTAATTAAAGTTTTAAGAGCGTCGACCACTGGAACGGTAAAAAGAGCAACTAAAACAGTATATAAGGCAAATGATCCAATAGCTTCGCTCATATGTAGTTGAGCATATTTTCGTTTTAGAGAAATAATAATCAATCCGCCTATAATTAAACAGCCCAGGTGAAAGAAGGGGAAATTATCATTTCCGGTAACGCTGAATTGGGCATAGCTAAAAGATGTTGTTGCCAAAATTACGAAAATCGTCAAAAGTGTTGTTTGCACCGTCTTTTTCATAATCCCGTTTCTCCTTAATTTGAAAATTTTTTTCCTTTTCTAGCTATTGTTATGAAATAAGTATGCCAAATAAAGTTGGCAGGCATTAATTTTTTCAAGTATTTGATATTTAACGATAAAATATTTTACACTGCTTAATGTTGCATCAATAGAGAGGTGTATTGGACTTTAAAATATTGAAAGAAACGTTCAATGTTTTAAAGAAATCGAATAAAATATTCAATCCCGCGACTTGGAATCCTCCGGCTCCAGCCAGAGGAGGAATGTGCCATAACTCGCGGGAGGTTGCGATATCCTCTGCTTCGCGGGATAACCCCGCGTCGCTTCGCGCCTGGGATCAATTCCATTTTGACCAAACCACAAAATTCACTTGACTTGATTAACGGACAGTTATCTATACCCGGCGATTTTGCGGTTTGGACACGCCATCAGACGTTGGTATCGGCAGATTTTTTTTCGTAATAGATAAACATAAAAATTTCACNNCTCTGCCGCAGGGGAATAAACGTATCTTTGAAAAAACTCAAACACCACAATTTTGTTGCATAACATACCAAGAAAATGCCTTAAGTATATATCATAAGAAAATTAAATATAAAAATTTCACGCTGT
>PLMV01000031.1 GCA_003141615.1 Syntrophaceae bacterium | reverse complement strand
TCGGGTCCATGGCAGACTTATAGATGATTTTACACTCGTAATGACGCCCTCGGGTTCTAATAATCGGCGAAGCAACCTGGCGGCTATCGTTCGTTTCCAGGTTACACATTTTAAACTTGTCCACGTTCCTGCCAGATTTCGAGCCACAATAGGCAGTTTCTTTATACATATCTCCCGCCGGGACCGTAACGGTAAAATCCTTCGCCGCCTCGATGATTCCAAAGGTGTGCCGACTAGACCGCACTGCCACCATCATGATCGGTTTGCTCCAGACAACTCCGAAGGTAGCCCAGCCGATGGTCATGGTGTTAAGTGTATTTCCGGATTTAACGGTTAAGAAAGCGCCCGCTTTGATCTTGTTGATGCTATCCTCGATAATACTCATGTAGTTTACATCTTTCATAGAAAGCTCCTAGGTTGCGATTTGTTTTCTCAGTTTGCAGCTTGGTTGCCAACGTTTCCACAATAAATATTTCACATATCACATTTTTTATTTCGTTGTATTGCAAATATTAACATTAGAAGTCTTGTATGGGAAACGGAATTGAAATTTCGAGAATTTCAGGAAGCTATACTCTAAAATTCTGATCTGAAAATTAATAACCGAGATCAAGCGGAGTCAATATTATTGTAAATTCAGTATGCATCGGTTTATAATCTATTATTGTCGTAATCCTGCAAACTGAAACTGGCAGTTTGCAGTCCATGCAGAATCCTGTTTTAGCGCAAGGGGTACTCAGGCCAAGCCTTTTGCAGTTTTTTGCTGAAGCAATATTTTTTGTTCGCCAAATGGCTTCATCTATGCTCCTTGTTATCTTGTTGTATCCCACTATAGCTATAACATGCTTTGGTCCGAAAATCATTGCAGCCACCCTATTGCCAGCTCCATCAATATTTACAAGCTCGCCATCTAAGGTAATTGCGTTAATGCTGGTCAAAAAATAGTCGGATGTAAGCTGCTTCCTCCTTGCGTCAATATTCTCTCCAGAGCTCTTGCTGCTGTCCCAGTGATCGAATACAGTATTACCCCTTGATTTAAGAAAAACATCAATTCCAGTTTCCCTTAGCGTAACAGATCCTCCCAGCCCGATAGTTGCATCTACCGGTATCGTCTTGCTAATGAAATCTTTAATCGTATCTGCGGTATTTAAAATTACCGAGTTAAATCCTCTTTTTATTAATTTGGCGCTCAATGCTTCAAGCACGGTTTCTTTATGCCATATTGATACTGATTCAAATTCATTCATTAAATTGTAATCCCCCTTTTCGAGCTTTTTTGGCAAAAATTTTTCTTTTGTGTAAGGAAGTATAGGAAGCTTGGTTTTGTATGTCAATTAAATATAGATTACCGCCTGGAAGGAAGCATATCTGAGAAAATCATCCGATGCTACATTTCAGGAAGTAATGTTTCCGATATGATTTTCTGGAAAATAATTTATGATCAAGACATGCTTGCTCAAATATAGTCGAGGGTTAGATACCATCTGGAATTTTGGATGCCATCATTTTTTTCCGGGATAGTTTGCGCCCATCTACGATAAATGTACCGTCACCAACGGCGTGAACGGTTCGTTTCTCTTTGCGCGAGGTGTCAAAGTATGCCGCAACGGCTTCGAGAACGACAATGTTGTGTTTTTTGACGATGTCGACGACTTTACACTCGATATTAGCGAGGCATTCTTTTATCAATGGCGCTTTTACTATTTTACCTTTTATGGGAGTGAACTTGAATTTGGTAAATTTGTCTGTATCGGCACCAGAGCATATTCCTATTCCAACAACTTTATCGAGCATATCAAACGTGGGGATTGAAATTACACACTCCTTTGTTTTCCGAAGAGCCGTAAAAGAATAATTCCATTGTCCAGTGGTTATGGCAAAGACCGGTGTGAAATCCAAAACCATTGTCCATGAAATCGTCATGATGTTGTCCTTCTTTCCGTCATTCGTTGTAACAAGGACAACGGGCCCCGATTCCATCAACGTGAAGGCTTTGCTAATTTTCAATTGTTTCATGTGTGGACTCCTTTATATCCTTTTTCGCATAACGAGCCTGTAGAAAAACTCCAAAATATAATTTTTGTACTATTTTCAGGGGTCTTTTTACCCCTTCTCATCGCATGATCGTAGCTTGTGGGGTATTTACGCGGTCGTATTTTTATGCATCGTCCGCCAAGTGCTGCGTGCCTACTTTTTCTACAGGCTCAACGTAGAAATCAGCCGGAGCGTAGTGATCGACTCCAACGTCTGGTTGGGCAAATCAGTCATACTTTTTGTGACAGACACCAACGAGTCGGCAGAATTTAATAACCATCTCTTATGATGACCTATTGCTAAAAAAGTGGGATATTCTTTGGTGCCTCTGAGAAAGAGAATAACGTTGCTACTGCTTCGGTAAAGAAAAAAGTCACAACTAGCTCATCGTCCGCCCCTTTAGGATAAATCCGTAGAAGATCAGGCATTTGCTCGAAAACCTTGGCTTTTGCCTCACGGGTTTCATCAAATGCAATTCTTCCTCTTATCCTCAGCCATGTAGCATTACTTGCCATATGCGAAATCTCAATATCTGGATTCTGCTTTAGCTGCTTATAAACATCCTTGGTTTTATTAGTACAGAAATACAGTTTATTGTTCCTTTTCATTATGAAGCCAAAGGGACGGACTCTTGCTTTAGTTCCATCTACAGTGGCAATGTGAAAAACAGGGCTGGCTTTTATAAGCTCAAGAGCAGTATTCATGGGAACCTCCTAAAAGAATTTTTTTTGGTATATCTAAACTACTATTAAACATTATATTCAACACGATCAACATTAATAATTTAATAACCTTACGAGTGACTTACCTCAATACTTGTACCATATGTCAAATTAGGGTTCATCCATTTTTTGATTATTTCTGATTGAAAGGTTGAATAAATTGGGAAAATAGGAAAAACTACATTACAGGAAGTAAGACATTTTAGACAAGAACGCTTAAACCTGATGAATCTTTTTTCTCGGCAACTGGGCCGTCGTCCGCATAAGGGGTTCGGTGTATTTTCGGTAAAGGTCGAAAAGGAATTTCAGCCGCTCCAACTCCGTTTTGAAACCTGCCGGGCGGTAGCAGAGATCGACGGCGGCATCAAGCGCCCGGTGGGCGTCGATGAGGCAAACGCCTATTTTGCCTTTCTCAGAGGCAGCCAGACCGGCATGGAACCGGATGGAATCATCAACACCATCATAAACTATACCCGTGATCCGGAACGGGTCAAAAGTTAATTTACGGCACAATTGGCCGTAATCGGTAAATACTCAGGTAAATCAATAACTTTTATACGAAGAATACTGTCTTTTTTACGGCTTCCGGAAGAGATCCAGTAGGCGATCTGGGAGGGGAAAATCGGCCTCTCCCATCGCGGTACAAGCCGTAGAAACCCTACATGCAAATTCGTTATGAGCGACCGGGAACTATTCATTCTATGAATTTGACGTATTCAAGATTGTCTCATATCATTCTCCATTGCATCGGGGTCATCCATGCAAGATCGGAAGCCTCAAAAAAAGGGCCGAAAATAAAAGAGAATGAAAGGGGATAGGGAAAACATGTTCAAGAAAAAAGGATTGTGGGTTATCGTGCCGATGTTCATCTTTCTTCTGGCTTTGACCGGAAATGCACTGGCAGCCTGGGGACCGAAGGAACTCGATACAGAAAAAAATGCGGTGACCTTTGCCCGGGAAGTGGAAAGGGGCGGATACAAGATCATCTCCACAGCAGAGCTTAAGGACTGGATTGACCAGAAGAAAGACGCGCTGATTGTGGACACGAATCCGGAAGCGAGTTATAAGAAGCAGCATGTGCCGACATCCGTCCATCTGGAGTTGCAGAGGCCGGAGATGACCCAACTGGACGACAAGACGAAAGAGGCCCTGCTGAAACTCCTGGGGCCGGACAAGGATCGCGTGATCGTTTTCTATTGCGGCTTTACCGAATGCACCCGCAGCCATAACGGCGCGATGTGGGCCACTAGGCTCGGCTACAAAAACGCCTATCGCCATCCCGGCGGCATCAAGGCCTGGAACGAAGCCGATTATCCTGTGGAGAGCGTGAAATAATGCACGGATCTCTCACGGGATGACATTTTCAGGGGGCCGGAAACAATTTATCGAGGCCTGCACAGCCTGCGGTTTGTGCCGGAATGTCTGTCCTTTCCTTGAGATCTATGGGACGCCGGATGTCATCATGGCGGAGCGCCCCGCAGAGGCCTTTCTGTGCACCAACTGTGGGGCCTGCAACCAGGTTTGCCCGGAAGGCCTTGATCCTGCGCAAGCCTTATGGGAGACCAAAAGAAGGCTGATTCAAAACAAAGATATTCCGGAAAGGGTGGATAAAGCCCTCCGGAATGCCCGGTCTTTTGCCCGGACCGCTCGCCGGTTCCCCTTGCGTTTTTATCCTTGGTCCGCTACCGTCTTCTGGCCCGGGTGCGGCCTGGCGGGGACAAGCCCGTCTCTGGTTAAAAAGATCAGAGGCAGACTGGAGCAAAAGCTCGGCGAGAAAGTCGGGATTGTTCTGGATTGCTGCTCTGATCCTGTCTACCAGATGGGCGATGAGGAGAGGGTCGTGGAGGCCTGCCGGCATATCCGGGAGCGGCT
>PLMV01000040.1:14083-18888 GCA_003141615.1 Syntrophaceae bacterium | reverse complement strand
CAGGTTACTGTTAATAACCCTGCCCAGGGGATCGTCAACAGTGCACAACTCTCTTCACCGGATATAACTCCGGTAAAATCGTCGGTGACCGTCACCGCTACCGCTAACAGCGGTGTGGCGGCCTTTACCAAAGATGTCCGCAACGTGACGACATCCGCCGCCGGCACAGGAACTGCCTACTCTTATAACTCGATTAATTACTACCCGGCCGGTGTCACGGCAAAACCGGGCGACATTCTCGAGTACATTCTGGTCTCCACCAATACATCGGGAACCATCTCGGCTGCTGTTGTCACTGATGTTCTGCCGACAAGCTACGTCTCTCTGAATACGGGGGTATATTCCGGTGGGACCGACATCACCTATGTCAATGACGCCGGTACCGCGTCTTATCTGACCGCGGCCAATGATACTGACGCGGGCAGCTATGCCGCGCCTACGCTAACGGTCAATGTCGGGACGGGCGCGACAAGTTCGTCTGGCGGGACGATTTCCACTGGCAAGAGTGTTCTTGTTCTGTACCAGGTTACTGTTAATAATCCCGTGCAGGGGGACAAGATCTTCAACAGCGCACGACTCTATTCACCGGATATAATTTCACCTACGCCAACATCGTCGGTGACAGTCACCGCTGTGATCCGGACAAAATCTGTCATAGAATTTATGACCTACGCGCCCTTGCTCCCCGGAGCTGATCTGGTCAACGTATCCACAACGGCGTACCGGAAAGGCAGCGCCGCTACAGATCCTTTTGTCAACATGCCGGCCCCGGTTCCGGTCGGAACCACAACTCCCATTGATTTGAGCCATCCGGTGCCGCTGACAGCATCCACCCAGATCCATGAGGGAGAACCGATCTTCATCCGTTTGACCGATTTAGATCAGAATCTGAATCCTCTGGTGGCCGAAACGGTTTTGGTGACCATCACCGATTCCAGCACTGGTGATGTTGAGGTTGTCAGGCTTACAGAGACAGGTCCCAATACCGGAGTGTTCGCCGGCTACCTGCCCACCACTAGTGCCACTAGCGGCAAAGTGACCTCCTACAACGGCATCCTTTCTGTCAACACGGGAGATAAACTCTATGCCAGCTACGTTGATATAATGGACCCAAGCGATACGTCGGTGACAACTGAGATGGTTGATCCTTACGGCACCGTGTTGGACAGCAGCACTGGTCTGCCGGTCAATGGCGTCACCATTACAATTATCAACACGGCCACCGGGCAACCGGCTGCGGTTTTCGGCGACGACGGGGTCAGCACTTTCCCGGCAACTATCACCAGCGGCGGATCGGCTACCGACAGCCACGGCATAGTGTATTCCTTCTCGAAGGGGGGCTTCCGTTTCCCCTTCGTATTGCCCGGCAACTATCAGTATAAGGTCACGCCGCCGCCCGGCTACGGTTTTCCCAGTACCGTAGCAACCGCAACCATTCAGGCCCTGCCCGGCGGGCCATTTACAATCGTTACCGGCTCCCGTGGCGAGGCATTTGTCCTCAATCCCGGGCCGTCCATGCGCATCGACATCCCGCTCGATCCGGGCGCCTCATCTCTCTGGCTGCAGAAGAGCGTCGGTAAGGACTCCGCGGGACAAGGTGATTTCATTCCCTACCTGCTGACCCTCACCAATAACAGCAAATTAGTTGCCGCCGGTGGTGTCAGTGTGGCCGATACTATGCCTATTGGTTTCCGGCTTCGCAAAGGATCGGTCAAGATCAACAGCGTTCCCGCCGGCAATCCAACTATTTCAGCTGACGGTCGAACACTGACCTTCAATGTCGGCACTCTGGCAGGAGGTTCTGTCACAACGATCAATTATGTGGCGGAGGTCACTGCCGGAACTCGTCTCGGGGAGGCGATCAACACCGCCATTGCCACTGCCGCTACCGGAGAAAAATCAAACAATGCCCACGCCACTGTTATAATCAGGGACGATTTTATGCGGACCCGCTCGACCCTGATGGGGCGCGTCACGACCGGGGCATGCAATGATAAAACAGGAGAAGGAACAGGCGGTGTCGAGGGTGTGCGTGTCTATCTTGAGGATGGGTCTTTTGTTATCAGCGACAAGCGGGGGCTGTTTCATTTCGAGGGAGTACGTGACGGGCTGCATGTGGCGCAGTTGGATCTCGATTCCCTGCCGGACGGTTACGAGGCTTTTGCCTGCACCGAAAACAGCCGTTTTGCCGGCAGGTCTTTTTCACAATTTGTCGAAACTCAGGGCGGTACCCTCTGGCGCACGGATTTCCATGTCCGTAAAAAACCGGCAACCGAAAAATCCGTTGTCGTAAGTCCGCCAGCCGTTCCTGGACCGCTAAAAGGTGAAATCGTTCTGGAACTTGCCAACACAACAGAAGGGCGGTACATAGCCTACCGGGTCGCCATGCGAGGGAGCACCCTGCCTGTCCAGGCAGCAAGATTGAACGTAATTCTGCCGGAGGGAGTTCTCTATGAGCCGGGCAGCAGCATGATGGACGGCGTTAAAATCGCCGACCCACTGCAGATCGACAAGACCAGGCTGGCCTTCAGGCTCAATGATCTGCCGGCCGGCTGGCGTCACGAGATCAATTTCCGGGGGATGCTCTCTAGCGGCAGCAAATCCGGCACACTCGTAACACAGGCCTATCTGGCCGCTGATGGCGATGCAAAAGCGATGGTTCTGACGCCGCCGGCCGAGACCATTTTGCAGTTGGACAGGAGTGAAGAGATATCCCAGATGCCCGACATTGTCCTGCGGCCGCACTTCCCGGTCCGGGGCGCCGAACTCAGCACTGAAGACTGTAAAAATTTGGATGAACTGGCCCGCTCGCTATCCGGTCTGCGCACGGAAAAAATCCATGTCACCGGATACACGGATAACGTTCCTATCGCTCCAATCCACCGTGGTCAGTACATTGACAATCAGGCGCTATCTCTGGCACGGGCTAAGAGTGTCGGCCACTACCTGATGGACAAGCTCCATATTCCTCCTGAAAAATTGTTTTTAGACGGCAAGGGGAGTGCCGCACCGATTGCCGATAACCGTACTGAAGCGGGAAGGACGCTCAACCGGCGTGTTGAAGTACGTATAACGTCCAGCCGCATAATCGATCACTCGCATCTGCGTGTTCTCAAGGAACACAGCGGCGAAAAACGAATAGAGATAATCTCGCCCAAGGATGCGCCTCAAGGCGGTAACGATCGATCTTCGATGGCCGAACCCATTTCCGTGAAGCAGCAGGCATCGGGCTCTGTTATTTTTGCTTTTCCCGACGCTGACCAAAATGAAGATGAAGCGCCTCCACGTTCAGATTCCGCAGGCAGCGCAGCGATTACGGCTGACGCTCCATCCGCGGCGAAGGCGGCTGCTGTGCCGGGTTTGGCGGCGCCGGAAGTTTCCACCGCGTCCGCGCCGGAAACATCAGGTAACACCATCAAGGATCCCGATGGGATACTTTCCCCGGGTGATAACGACATCCTTGTTAATAGTATAAACAGCATTCGTGTCTGTCTTGATTCCCAGTTGACACCGCGCCTGTTAGTTGACAAAAAAGAGGTGCCGGAAAATCGCATCGGTTTTACCATGAAGGATGCAAAAGCGGGCAAGACAATTTATAGCTATATCGGGGTCGATTTCGGTAAACGTGGGGATCACGTCGTAGAGTTCCAGGGTGTCGACCCCTTCGGCAATGCCCGTTTCCAGCAGAAAATATCAGTAAAGCGCAGCGGAGAGATTGTTTCCATCCGGATGAAATCGGCCCAGGGTAATGTCGCCGACGGCAAGACGCCTGTAAAACTTCGGTTGGAACTCTATGATGCCGACGGCACCCGCATCCCTGCCGGAGCGGAACTGGAAATTCGTGAAGGCACGCTAAGTCCGTTGAAGCAGCCGGACATTTTTTCCATACTCCCGTCTGTAGGTGGCCATCCGCGCGTCCAGATGAGCAGGGAAGGAGATGTCCTGTTTCAACCGGTTAACAACAGCGGCCCCTATCGTGTTGTGCTCGGCTTCAACACTGCCACAGTCGAAGCGGAAACCTATGTGCAGCCCAAGATGCGCGACTGGATTCTGGTCGGCCTGGCCGAAGGAACGGTCGGCTATAACACTTTATCGGGCAACATGGAAAATCTGCAGAACGCCAATGTGGATGAAAATCTCTACAAGGATGGCCGTGTTGCGCTTTTTGCCAAGGGGCAGATAAAAGGCAAATGGCTGCTGACCGTGGCCTACGACTCTGCCAAGAAAGATGAAACCAGCCGTAACGGACTGTTCCAGACGATCAATCCCGAGAGCTACTACACGCTTTACGGCGATACATCTCAGCAGCAGTACGACGCAGCCAGCACCAAAAAGTTGTATATCAAGATTGAGCGGGAACAGTTTTATGCTATGTTTGGCGACTATGACACCGGTCTGACCGTGACGGAACTTTCCCGTTACAGCCGCCGCATGACCGGTGTCAAAACCGAGCTGCAGACCAAAAACTTCGAGGTAAATGCCTTTGCCAGCCAAACCGATCAGACCTATGCGCGGGATGAAATTCCCGGCGACGGCACTTCGGGGATCTACCGGCTTTCCCACAAGAACATCTTGCCCAACACGGAAAAGATTACCATCGAAGTGCGGGATCGTTTTCACAGTGAGATACTGATCTCATCCCGCCCCATGAATAGCTTTACGGATTATTCCATTGATTACGATACCGGTGGCGTCATCTTCAAGGAGCCGGTTTACTACCGCGATCAGCAGTTAAACCCGATCATAATTGTCGCGGAATATGAAGTCGTGGCGGGAGGCGGCCAGGATTATACCTACGGCGGCCG
>PLMV01000040.1:0-14027 GCA_003141615.1 Syntrophaceae bacterium | reverse complement strand
CGCACTACCAAAATATTTGATGTAAAGGCCTATATCCGTGAACAGGCGCCGGGCTTCGGACTGGGACAGCAGCCCGCCAGCGAGGCGGGCACCCGTAAATACGGGGTTGAAGGCGCCTATCGCTTAGGTGACAGGCTCAGCACCAATGGAGATATTTATCGTCAGGACAATCTGCTGACCGATGCAACACGGGATGTCGCCGAGGGGAAACTGAATTATACCAGCAAAGCTTATAGCGCGTATGTCGGAATTCTGCATGCGGATGACCATATGGATGACGGCAGCCATGAATCCAACCAGTTGACGCTGGGGGGGAAAATACCGACCCTGAATGATCGTCTGAATCTGACGCTGGATTATGCCCAATCGATCGGAAGCAACGACAACAGCGATTTTCCGACCCGTGCAGTTGTGGGCGCCGAGTATAAGGCAACAAAAAATCTGACCCTGCTGGCCGCTCAGGAATTCACCTGGGGCTCTGGCGCCACCACACAGGACACCCGCCTGGGCATGCGTTCCGCCCTCTGGGATGGAGCTGCCCTGACCAGCACCGTTGAGCGGCAGTTCAATGAGAATGACGATCGTGTCTTTGCCGATGTCGGGCTCAAACAGACATGGAAGATCAACGATGCCTGGAAGATGGATGCCGGTCTGGAGCGCAGTCAGACGATAGCCAATGCCGAGCACTACCAGTTCAACACGAATGTCCCGCCGGCATCGGGCGCCACTACTTCAACCGGCGCCACTGATGATTTTACCTCTGTTTCCGGCGGGGCAACGTATCAAGTCAAACAGATGACTTGGGAAAACCGTCTGGAATTCCGTCTGGCGGATAGTGAAAACAAATGGGGTCTGATGAGTGGTTTAGTCAAGGAGATCGACAGCAGTTGGGCTTGGTCAGGCCGTGCCCAGGTATACCAAACCTCCGCCTCTGCCGGTCTCAACACAACAAAGGTCGACCTGCGTTATGGACTCGTATACCGTCCGCCGCAAACCCAGTGGATCGTGCTGGATCGTCTTGATTTCATTATCGACGACGAAAGCGGCGGCACTGGCATTAGTTCTAATTCCTGGCGGCTCGTCAACAACTTTATCACCAACTATCGTCCCCGGAAAGACCTGCAACTGTCGCTGCATTATAGCGCCAAGTATGTGCAGGAAACAATAGACGGGAGCGACTACAGCGGCTATACGGATCTGCTGGGGGTAGAAGGGCGTTATGACATCAGCAAGGATTGGGACATCGGTTTGCAAAGCAGCATCCTCCACTCCTGGAATTCGGGCCAGCTTGATTACTGCGAAGGGATATCCATCGGTTATAATGTGGTGCAGAATGCCTGGATAAGTCTGGGCTACAATCTGACTGGTTTTGAAGATAAGGACTTTTCCCAGGCGGAGTTTACAGCCAGAGGACCGTTTGTCCGTTTCCGCTTCAAGTTTGACCAGGACTCGGTTCGTGATGCGGCAAAATGGCTGGGGTCATATTAGGAACATCTGTTCATGACAATTGTCCTTCAATCCCGCGACTTGGAATTCCCCGGCTCCTGCCCGGGGAGTAATGCGCCCCCCGATAACCTAATAACCTGAAGGTCACGCGAAGTCACGTGTCAGATTGAGGGCAGGCTGCACTCGCGGGAGGTCGCGTTATCCTCTGCTTCGCAGGATATACCGGGGTGCTTTGCACATGGGATAATTCAACTTACGCTTCAAACTTCACTGAGCTCGTTTTCAGCGAGTGTCATTAATTTGACCTGCAAGCTTCAGTCGCAGATGCCCTTCAGGGTATGCACTTTGTTTCTGAAGCTTGGGTTTCATTAAGTTTCACAATAAAGTGACAGCTAATTAAGATACCAGTTTCATTTTGTGCCGCTTATGACCCGGCCGATGATTGATTATTTGACTGGAAAAAGCAAATGATGTAAATTAACTTAATTCAAAGAAAAGAAGCCGGTTAATAAAATGAAGATGAATAAATCGCTGCTAAGAAAACTGCCTGTGTTAATGGTTCCCTTGATGGTGTTGTGTTTTTTAATTAACTCTGCAAACGCTGCAGATAATTTGGAGTCGCAGCAAAGTATTCAGCAGAAAACAGATGCGGATAAAAATCTGGGCGGTCGTTTTTCGATTTATGGAGATTTGGGCGGCAAGATAAATCCACGCGGTCTGGCTTTTCTGGGCGGCATCAAATATCGGAACTCTTACCATTACGATGCAAAATATGATGCCGTTAGCTCCTACTGGGAGACAGGCATTGATATCGGAGTAACCCCCGCGTTCATGCAGGCAGGTGTTCACGCCGAATGGATGCCCTGGTTATTTTTGCAGATGCGCGCTCAATACGATTACATGGAATACACGGGCATAAATGATGGCCTCCTTTCTTTTCCCTCAGGAAATTCACCGTACGGTGATGATGNNGATGATGTGCGGAAAGACAGGCATGACGAAGAAAAAACGCATGGCTCCCGCATCATGTTGCAACCGACACTCCAAGGGAAAGTTGCTAATTTTGTTATCCGCAATCAAACCGATTTGGCCTATTACACCTTTGCCGGTAGGGGACCATATTTTCTAGAGCTGTGGTATAACACACTTATGAAAGACGACGATTATCTTGTCGCTAACCGGACACAATTTCTTTATTCGTTTTGTTCAGATAGTAAGGGGAAGAAACTTCTGGCCGGACCGTATTATGAAGTCACCCGCGCCGTCGATGCGCAAATTACCCAGCAAAAGGTTGGGCTGGCTCTTTACTGGGAATTAGCATCATCAGTCTGGAACATAAGCCGTCCGCATCTGGGGATTATGGGTGGCTATCATCTGGAAGATCCGAATCGCCAGGGGCAGCTTTTTCTGATTATGGGAGCGGGATTTGAATTCAATTTATAATCGGAAGTTAATCACTAAAGGCCAGGGTCAGTTTTGTAGTGTGGAACGAGCACAGCGGTTCCACCATTATTGGAACACGCGGTGGATGCGTGTTGCTCTTAACCTAATAACCTGATGGTCACAAGAAGTGGCGACGAGTTCACTAGGGGTCACACATCATTCACTCTACGATCTGTGTTGCATTATTTTTCATAACTACCGGAAGTATAGCAGGCCCTGTTAGCGATAATAATGAATTAGTAATTCTTTTCACGCATGACCCATGACTCAAAAAAGTTTCCGAACCGCTGCTCCGCCTATGCTATAAATCGGCACAATTATGTTCCATCATTTTTCAAGCTGCACAAATATGCGCTATCCCATCTTTTTATAAATTTCATAACATGCTGTATTTAATAGCTAATATATTATGGCAGGATAATTGCTATCATGTAGTGCCATATCTATAGATTGGAGGGATATGATGGGTGCTCAAATCAGCGCAGGCGATACGGCCTGGATATTAGTGTGTTGTGCTCTTGTTCTTTTGATGACGCCGGCCCTGGCGTTTTTTTATGGCGGCATGGTGCGGAGGAAAAATGTTCTCTCCACTTTAACTTTAAGCTATATCTTCATGTCTCTGATCGGAGTTCAGTGGGTGCTTTACGGATATTCTCTTGCCTTCGGTTCGGACATCGGTGGATTGATCGGAGGCTTGAATTTCCTGGGTTTTCAGGGAGTCGGCGCCCAGCCGAACGTCGCCTACGCTAAAACCATCCCTCATGAACTTTTTGCTTCCTTTCAGATGATGTTTGCCGTCATCACGCCCGCGCTGATTACGGGCGCTTTCGTGGAACGGGTTAAATTCAAGAGCTTCCTGCTTTTCAGTCTTCTCTGGGCTACACTGGTATACGATCCTCTTTGCCACTGGGTCTGGGGACAAGGAGGTTGGCTGAAGGAGATGGGCGTTCTTGATTTTGCCGGCGGAACGGTTGTGCATATCGCCGCGGGTTTTTCGGCTTTGGCATTTGCTTTAGTTATCGGTCCGCGCAAAGGTCACGGCAGTGTTCCAATGGAGCCGAACAATATTCCGCTTACCGTTTTAGGAACCGGATTGCTGTGGGTCGGCTGGTTCGGCTTTAATGCGGGCAGCGCCCTGGCGGCAAACGGCGTGGCGGTAAACGCTCTAGTGACAACCAACACCTCGGCGGCAACCGCAGGTCTGGTCTGGATGCTGCTTTCCTGGCTGGACGGCAGACCCAGCACCCTGGGGATCGCAACAGGAATGGTTGTCGGTCTGGCCGCGGTAACCCCGGCTTCCGGTTATATTACTCCTTTGGCTGCTATGATTGTCGGGGCAGTAGCCGCGCCCCTTTCTTATTATGCGATGCGCTTCCGGGAGCGACGCAAGCTGGATGAATCGCTCGATGTCTGGGCCTGTCACGGCATGGCCAGTTCCTGGGGCACTATAGCCACGGGATTATTCGCTACAGTTGCCGTTAACGCTGATGGGGTCAACGGTTTATTTTTCGGCAATGCTTCCCAACTTGGTATTCAAATTATTGCCGTCATTGTCACCATCGCTTTTTCCTTCGGGATGACGTATGTGTTGGCTAAGGCACTGAATATGAGTATCGGATTGCGGGTAAGCCCGATGGAAGAAGAAGTGGGACTGGATATCAGTTCTCACGGAGAAAGATCTTACTCATAGGCCGCTGTCTTTATGAACAACCAAACAATAATATAGAATAATTTCTTTTTATAAATTGGAGATTTTACCATGCTGAAAAAAATCGAGGCGATCATTCGCGAAGATAAAGTAAACGATGTCAGAGAAGCCCTTAATGACATAGGAATTGTGGGTATGAATATGTTTGAGGTGCGGGGTCATGGCCGCCAGGGAGGAATTCAACTGGTCGGACGCGCCGGAACCTATCAGGTCAACATGCTTCCCAAAATTCAAATCAATATCGTTTTGAACAAACGCAACCTTGACGCTGCTGTGGAAGCGATTCTCAAATCGGCTTACACAGGCGAGACGGGCGACGGCATTATTTTTGTTACGCCTGTGGAGGATGTCATTCGAGTCCGCACACGCGAGCGGGGACCGGATGCAATGATGTATCCGGGTGATATTGATGAAAAGAAAAACCTATGAACCCCGGAATTAGAATTTCATAATAATTACCATGGCCGACAGGAATGCCCCGAGGCATGAAAAAAAACCTTCTGCAGGTTTATGCTGAATATTTTTCGCGGCAGGAATAATTTTGGCGGCTTTATATCGAGCAGGTGCTTCGTACCTGATACGGTAACAGAAAGTTTCTTACCGACTCCATCCCCTGCGCTCTCATCGAAACAATACCCCATATAATTTAATTGACATACAAGAACGTTCTTTTTATACTCCCCTCCGTCAGAAGCAATGTCCTATCAAAATTATAATATTAATCATTAACAGGAGAAAACCATGAAAAAGTTTTTGATTGGTTTCATATTAGTTGCTTTATGCTCTGAAGCGGTCTTTGTTGCTTCAATATACATCATGCTGACGCAAGCGACACCAGGCGCACGGATCGCGGAATATAAAAACCCGCAGAAGGCATTACTCGTGATAGACATCCAGGAAGACACAACCGGTACGACCGCCTTGCCCTTATCGCCCTATAAGGGCAAGGCGGAATATATTTCCAGACTGAAAAAGATAATAGAAGACGCGAGCACGAAAAACATTCTTATAGTATATGTCAAACAGCAATTCGACGGCCTGTGGGGCAAAACCTTGTCCTGGGCGGTCTTAGGTGGATCGGATATTAAAGGGAGCCCCGGTTATAAAGTCGATAAAAGAATAGCAATGCTTTCCAATTACAAGTTCAGCAAACCACAGGGAGATTCATTTGCCAATCCGAAGCTTAATGAATTTTTAACAGAACAGCGGGTGAACGAGCTGTATCTTGCCGGACTGGACCCGGAATTTTGCATTTATGCCACGGCGCGGGGGGCATTGAACCGCGGATACAAGGTGAGCGTCATCGCTGACGCTATTCTTTCATGGAGAGACACCGTTTGCATATGGACAAAGAATAATAATGAGAGGATTTTTGAAAAGTATCGCAAAGACGGAATAAAACTGATATCGGGCAAAGAATTATAATAGCGGCACGCGACTATTCGATTAATTATGGATAATAAAGAATGCAGATATTAACCGGGAAAAAAGTATTTATCACTGGAGCCGCAAGCGGAATAGGAAAAGCAACAGCCGTAGCTATGGCCAAGGCAGGCGGACGTCTGTTTTTGACCGACATCAATCAGGAGGGCATTAACCAGACCTGCAGCCTGATTAAAAATGCGGGCGGCGAAGTGTGTTTAGCCCGGGCCTTTAACGTTGCCGACTATCAGGCCATGGCTACCTTTGCTCAGGAAGTGCATGCAGGGTATGGCCCTCTGGATATTTTGGTGAATGTGGCCGGTGTAGCTCTTTTTTCCCAGGTGGAGGACATGGGGCATAGCGATTGGGAAAAGGTGATCAACGTCAATCTCTGGGGCGTGATCCATGGTATTGAATGCTTTGTGCCGGAGATGATCCGCGCAGGCCATGGCGGATATATCGTTTCGGTATCATCAGCGGCGGGCCTTATCGGCCTGCCCTGGCATGCCGTATACTCCGGCACCAAACATGCCCTTGTGGGTATTTCCGAAGTTTTGCGTTATGATCTGAAGAAACACAATATCGGGGTCAGTGTGATATGCCCCGGGGCGGTCAATACCGGCCTGGTGAAGACCGCGGAGATTCATGCCAGTTCTGGATCGACGGACAAAATTCGCCACCTTTTTACCAAGATTGCCCTTACCCCGGAGAGGGTGGCGGACATCATTATGAATGCCATCCGCACCCGCAAATTCCTGGTAATCACTTCGTTCGACATCAAGCTACTGTACTTTCTCAAACGACATTTTCCCACGCTGTTCCACCTTATAATGCTGTTGCTGACCCGAATCATGGACAAATCACTTAAACGGGATGTTTGAAAGCCAAGAGGATGGATTGAGTGAAGATAACTTTTTACTTTGTCATACCCGAGCAGTCGGGAATCCAGTATAAAAAGGATGACAGGACGTGATTGATAAAAATAAAAAATCCGGAATCAAAAGCTGGCCTCAGGATGACAGGCCCAGAGAAAAGCTTCTCAAAAAAGGCGCGGCGGCGCTGAGCAATTCGGAGCTTCTGGCAATTCTTTTGCGCACGGGCGTGAAGGGCGTGAGTGCCATTGATCTGGCACGCCAGATTATTGACAAGTTTGGCACCTTCCGTAACATGAACCATACCGATATGCGCGAATGGAAGAAATTCAAGGGCCTGGGCCCGGCCAAAATTGCGCAAATCCAAGCCGCGCTCGAAATCGGACGGCGTTTCCGTGAAGTTGAAGTCCTTCCGCCAAAGCAAAAAATCGCTTCTGCTCAGGATGTCGTCAGGAACATCATGCCACAGATGAGCGATCAGATGCGCGACCTCAAGACCGAAGTATTTAAAGTTGTCTATCTCAACAGCAATAATCGAATCATCGAAATTGCCGATGCTGCGACAGGCACGGTCAATCATGCCATGCCGATTGTACGTGAAATTATTCACGCGGCCCTGCAAAAATTCGCGGCAGCGATTATTTGCGTTCACAATCACCCCAGCGCGAACATTGCGCCCAGCCCGGAAGACAAAAAGTTTACACAGGAACTAACAGCCGCCGGAAAGCTTATGGACATCAAAGTTTTGGATCATATCATCATCGGCGATGGCAACTACTTCAGCTTTGCGGATGAAGGTATAATGGGGTAAATATTACTCAGGCAATAAAATATATAAATGGTGTCATTCCCGTCGCAGATGACCTCGCGTGACCTTCAGGTTATTAGGTTACGAACACTGGGGAATCCAGTATCTATGTAACAAAGAGGTTAGCAAAAATAACGGGACGCTGTCCTTCGTTTCCCTAACTTATAGATGTTATAGACGAATATTTTCTTAAAAATACTAATTTACTAGTTTTTCCTGAAAGCAGCAAATCGTTAACCTCTACGAAAATGCTAGATTTCAATCCGTTATCATTGATGTTCTTTCCTCAATAATTATGATAACAATGTAAACATATAAACGGAGGTGATATGCGCAAAATTATCGTTGCCATCTTTCTTGTTTTAACGTTTCTTTGTTCCTGCTCGGATTTGAACAATGCTATTAAACCGAAACCAGATAATGCCGTTAAATTGAAATCTGATGATGCCATTGCCCACAGCAACAGGGGGATTGCTTACGCTAAACTCGGCAAATATCAGCGTGCCATTGATGATTATAACGAGGCCGCACGCCTGAAACCGGATTTAGCCGAAGCCTACAACAATAAGGGAAATGCTTACAATAACCTCGGTCAGTATCAGCATGCCATTGATGATTTCAATAAGGCCATCAGTCTGAAACCGAAAGATGCCAAACTCTACTACAACAGGGGGATTGCTTACGATAACCTTGGCAAGCTGAAGCGGGCCATCGAGGATTTTAACGAGGCCATCAGCCTGAAGCCGGATGATGCCTTGGCCTACACCAACCGGGCGGGTGCTTATTTTATGCAGGGCAACAAAAATCTTTTCTGCCGTGATGTGCAAAAAGCTTGTGCATTGGGAGACTGCAAATTGTTTGAAATGGCTAAAGGTAAGCAATATTGTCGTTGATTCAGGGGAGCTATAAAACTGATTGCTCAACTAAACAGGTGAGGCATGGGAGGTGACTTAAGTATGAATGATGATAGACGGAGTTTTACAGGTAAAAGAACATACAATTACAAATTTATATTTAACAACGGGCGTGAGAAAGAGTTTAACATTGAGTTAGATAGCGTCACTTTGAATTTAATTAAAACAGGAGTTAAAGCTTGCCCTGAATGGACAAAACTTGACTGTTTCAAGTGCCCTAATTGTATTCTGGATGAACGTCAATACGAATTCTGCCCCATAGCCGTGAACATGGTAGATGTCATAGATTACTTCAGAAATTTCGTTTCTCACGAACCGGTAGAGGTTATTGTTACTGCGGATGAGAGAAAATATATTAAAAGAGTAACTTTACAGCACGGCGTTAGTTCTTTGATCGGTATATATATGGTTACCAGCGGGTGCCCTGTTTTTGAGAAGTTAAAACCTATGGTGCGTTTTCATCTGCCTTTTGCCTCGATAGAGGAAACTAAATATCGCGCCATTTCGATGTATCTGCTGGCTCAGTATTTTTTATATCAGCATGGCAGTCAGCCTGATTGGGATTTGAAGAAACTGGCTGAGGCGTATGAGAATGTAAGGGTAGTTAACGAAAGCTTTTGTAAAAGGCTCAGGACTATCGAGGGTAAAGACGCTAATCTTAATGCTGTCGTTGTACTTGATATTTTTGCCGACAGCGTAAACTTCTCGATAGACAGCCGGATGGTAGATGATTTGGATTATTTGTTTAAAGGATACTTAAAATGACGCAGTTTCTATTATATTTTAGCGGACAGAGGTGGATTTGGGCGGTGCTCGCCGTACTGGTGGTCGTTGTTGTCGTGATTAAGAAACTGTTCAGAAAGAAATAATCGTACGCTCAGTAGCAATCCCAACCGCTAAAAACAAGTGTAATTGTACCGCAATTTCTCTGTTTCATGACCATTTTTTTTAACTTGACAAACTATTGCTTTGAGTTTATTTTCTACTTGGTAATACCACCAGCCACTTAAATGGAGAAAAGACAAAATGCTTTCACAACCTCTTGAACCAATAAAAACCGATAGTCTCAAAGATGTATTTGTCATTCGTTTTGAAGAGCTTATTCTTTCCGGGAAAGTCAAGATAGGAAAGAAACTCCCTTCGGAAAGAGAACTTGCCCTTCAGCTTGGCGTGAGCCGCCCTGTGGTGCATGAAGGCCTGGTTGAACTCGCTTCACGTGGGCTTGTCTCACTCAAACCGCGCTTTGGTGCCATTGTCAATGATTATCGAAAAGAGGGATCAATAACCTTGCTTTCCTCGCTGATACAGTATCAAAAAGGAAAACTGGAGCCGGAGCTTATGGATAGTCTGTTGCAAATGAGAGTGCTGATGGAGCCGGAATTCGCGCGCTTTGCGGCCCAAAACAGGACTGAAGAACAGGTCAGAGAATTTCACGAAATACTCAAAAAAGAAGAATCTGCCAATTATAAAAATATTCAAAATATAACTGATCTGGATTTTGAATTTCATCTTCTTATCGCTTTGGCTTCGGGCAACGCGGTTTTTCCGCTTCTGCTCAATTCATTTCGTCAGGTCTATACTAATCTATCCGGCCAGTTTTTTAAAGATTCGAGAGTCATCAGCACTGTGCATAGGTATCACAGGGATATGGTACAGGCTTTGGAATTAAGGGATGAGAAAAAGGCCGTATCAATAATGAAAACGATACTTAATCATGGGGAAAAATATCTCCGTAAAAGGATCGATAGTGAGACTAGCTGAAAACGAGCACAGCGAAGTTTGAAGCGTTAGTCGAACTATCCCAGGGGCATAGCGCCGCGGGATAGTGAAGAATAGCCATTTTGTGTATCATCTTTAAAAGGGAGGTTGTTATGAATACAGTTTCAGCGCCAGAAAATACAATCAAAGAGCCCAAAGGATTATCTGAACGTGTCCAATGGTTGCGTGATTATTATTTCCAGGGCACCCAACGCGCCTGGAACAATGAGTATACATCATGGACAACAGGAACTCCCTGGGACATCATCTATAATGAACTGACCTTTTATATTGTGCCGGAGACATATACGCTGCTCACCACGCTGGGCGCTTCCTATCTTCAGGCGGCAAGACCCGTTACGCTGCATCCGGATTTCTGGCAGTGGCCGCGGGTCCAGCGGCGGGCCTGGTTTGTGAAGGAAGTTATTGTCAATAATGTACCGCAGGAAATACTGCCGGGGGATCTGTTGGCTGGCGCCAGATTTAATATTCAGACATCCATGTGCTTTACGAAAGAGGAAAGCAGCCAGTGGTTGCGGCAGATAAAAGGTAAAAATGGCGCCAGGGCTAAGATGAAATGGTTTCATGATCATGGTTACGGAAATGCCGGCGCAACGAGCGGTCATATTGTTCCGGGGTACGAACGATTGCTGAAAATTGGCTGGAAGGGTGTATATGCCGAACTTCTTTCCCTTTACAACGCACTGGAAGGTAAAGAGCGCGAGGGCGCAAAAGGAGCACAACTTAAGGCCATGATGACATCCTCCACTATGGCGCGGGATCTGGCTTTAAAATACAAAGATCTATGTTTTGAACTCTCCCAAAAGGAGAAAAACAATGTTCGAAGAGATGAGCTATCGAGGATGGCTCAAAGCTTGGGCAAAGTGCCCCGGGAGCCGGCGACGACATTTTGGGAAGCCGTGCAGGCGCTGTGGATTAACCACATGCTTGTGATGACCGATGAAAATTATCCCGGTGCCGGAGTTTCCTTCGGCAGATTTGATCAGTATCTCTGGCCATATTATCAGCGTTCAATTCATGAAGGTATGGACAGAGAGTTTGCTAAAGAAATCCTGAAATGTTTTTGGGTTCACGCCAATACGGCCTATGATGCCATGATCCGCAACGGCAATCAGGGTATCACCGCCGGTTTTGGCCAGCTCATCACCCTGTCCGGCCTTGGCGCGGACGGCAAAGATATGACCAATGATCTTACCTATGTCATTTTAGAAGTCATCGATGAGATGTCGCCTATCCTGGAGCCAAAGCCCAACGTGCGGCTGCACCGCAACAGTCCTGAAGAGCTGTATGATAAGGTTGTGGACATGATCGAATCCAGTCAGGGAGCGCCTTTCCTGCTTAATTTTGATGAACGCTCCATGGCCGGCATGATGCTCGAGGCAAAAAAAGCAAGCCTGACACATCTTATTAACAAGGACAATGTTTATGACTACGCGCCAGTCGGCTGTCTGGAAAACACGATGGTTGGCAATGATAGGTCCGGCACGGTGGACAACAATCTCAATTTGCTCAAGGCTGTGGAACTGGCGATGACCGGCGGAAAAGATTTACTTCCCTTCACCGACCCCATGACAGGTAAGACTGAATCCATAAAGCAGGATGGCCCCCGCACCGGAGATGCCGCATCTTTCCAAACGTGGGAAGAATTCTGGGAAGCCTATGCCACGCAGACGCGATATATTATTCAAAGATGCGTTGATTTGTACGAGGCATCGGAATCGATACGCGCCCGTTTCTTCCCCACGCCTTATCTTTCCTGCATGGTCAAAGGCTGCGCGGAGACAGGCAAGGATGTTACGCAGGGTGGAGCACAAATCAGTTTTACCACCCTGGAGGCCGTTACCTATGCGACAACCGTGGATTCGCTGCTGGCAATAAAATATCTGATCTTCGACAAAAAAACCTGCACGATGAAAGAATTGCTTGCCGCGCTTACGGCTAACTGGCAGGGGTACGAAATACTTCAGGCAACGGCAAAAAATCGCGCTCCTAAATACGGCCGCGACGACGATGAAGCGGATGCCCTGGCTCGTCAAGTAATGACTCTGTGGTGCGATGAAGCCTGGCGTCACAGCACAAAATCCACCGGGCGCAGATACCGACCGGGAATGCTAAGTTGGAATTACTGGGCAGGCGATGGATACATTATGGCGGCAAGCGCGGATGGAAGGGCGAAGGGGCAGTTTTTATCCAACGCGATATGTCCTTCCAACGGAGCTGATATTAAAGGACCGACGGCAAACGCGAACTCTGTCGGTAAAGTGCTCGGCGGCAAAGCCCATGGTGACGAGGGCGACTGGGAGGGTTACTTAAATGAGCTTCCCAACGGCGCAAGCCACACCATAACTTTCAATCCTTCAATTCTGAGAGATCCGGTGCACAAGGATAAATTCAAGGCGTTTCTCAGGGGCTACACCCAAAATGGCGGCACTGCTCTTCAGATAAACATGCTTGATCCCGGTATGCTCAAAGACGCGCAGGATCATCCGCAGAACTATCGGCATCTTCTGGTGCGCATTACCGGCTATAATGCCTACTTTACCACGGTGGGAAGAGAGCTTCAGAATGAAGTGATCGAACGTGTCAGTCACAAAAAATTTTAAGGAAGTTCCCCGATGATGGAACGCAAAACAAATAAAGACACGTGGGGCACTATCCTGGAGATAGTCCGCATGTCCACCGAGGACGGCCCCGGCATCAGGACAACCGTATTCTTCAAGGGGTGTTCGCTCAATTGCTCATGGTGCCACAATCCGGAGAGCATCAGCCCCAAGCCTCAGATTCAATGGATAGGGACAAGCTGTATTGGCTGTGGTATTTGCGTAAAAACCTGTCCGGAGTTGGCACTGGAGAAGACCGAAAAAGGCATCATCATCAACAGGTCTTTATGCAATGGCTGTGGTTTATGTACGGAGGAATGTCCCACAACAGCCATGGAACTTTTGGGTAAAAAATGGAATGTTCATGATCTTGCTGATGAGCTGGTCAAAGACCGCGCGTATTTTGAACCATCCTTCGGCGGCGTCACCCTTTCCGGTGGAGAAGCCGCCCTGCAAAACGATTTCTGTCTGTCCCTTTTAAAAGAACTCAAAAGCAGGGGGATTCAGACAGCACTCGATACCTGCGGGCAAGTGTCTCAGTCAGTTCTTACAAGCCTTTTGCCTTATGTTGATATTCTGCTGTATGATATAAAAGAGATTGAAACGGAGAGGCACAAAAAATTTGTAGGCTATGGCAACGAAAAGATACTGGCCAATGCCATTTTCGCGGCAAACTATAAAAAAACTCATGTTACCCCCAAAACATTCTGGATACGCACGCCGGTGATTCCGGGCGCTACAGACACTTCCGAAAATATTCGGGGCATAGGCGATTTTATCAGCGCAAACCTGCACGGGACAGTAGCCAGATGGGAACTCTGCGCCTTTAACAATCTGTGCCGTGATAAGTATAAGAGGTTGGCAATGGACTGGCCGTTTGCGGATGAGGAACTTCTGGAAAGATCGCTGATGGAAGAGCTTGCCCAAATCGCCCGCAGCAGAGTCACTCCATCGATTGTCTGCTGGAGCGGATCAACAAAACTTGAGCAGGTAACAAGTGAAAAATTGATTGGAAAACAAAATGCATCAATTTCC
>PLMV01000113.1 GCA_003141615.1 Syntrophaceae bacterium | reverse complement strand
GTAAGTGAGTATTTAGGATTTTTTATGGACATATTTCATTTTTATCGGTAATCAATATTTTATTGACATTTAAAACTAACAATTTTAGGGTTCACATATAAGCAAGCAATGTATTATAAAGTACCTATTGTAATTTTTTTCTTTCGCATATAAAGGGTGCCATCTATGAAAAAATGGACATTAAAGGAATGGATGGATATTCTTCAAACCATTTCACTTATTTTAGGTATATTTTTTATTGGCTACCAAATTAAGAGCCAGTCTGAATCTATTAAAATTCAGAGTAAATCATTACAAGATAATCAAAAGGTTAATTCGGCTAATTTTGTATTAAAAATTAGCGATTCATTAGATAAAAAATATTCAAAAATAATGTCTGCAATAGATGACCATGAAAGTAATTATAAATTATTGCACAAGAGATTCAGTGAAAAACAGCTTGAGGATTATATAAGTAGTTTTGAAACACTTGGTAACTTAGTAAAGGAAGAAGTAATAACCAAAGAAATGGCATATAATGAATTGGGATATGATCTAGAAAAGGCATGGTGTAACCAAGATGTAAGAAAGTATATTAATGATTCAAGAAAAGACGATAATAATATTTCAGGTCCAAATGCTTTTTTTATTGGATTTGAAGAAATGGCTAAATACAGTCTATCTAGAGATAAAAAAACCTGTTCTGATATGGATCAAGAGTAAGTCGATGACTAAATATTTTATTGCACCTTTTGAATAGTAATCATCATTTCTGACAACTGTCCAATACTGAAACTTTGTAGGTGTAACAAACACTTGATTGTTTATTCCTCTTTTTGTTTTGCCGGTTGATAAATAAAATAAAATAGAAATATCGAGATGAAGGTCAGAGAACCGAAAATCAGAAAGGCAGGCGTATAGGAACCGGTATTGTCGAAAATTCTTCCGGCCAGAGGCGGCGCTACAAACCCGGCAACTCCATTGGAGAGGAAAAGGGTGGAATATATTGTTCCCATTTTTTCCGTTCCGTAATGATTGGCGATTTCGGCGGCATAAAGAACCAGGCAGGCGCCATAGTTAAAACCGGCAAACACTACAAAGAGAAAGAATGTCAAATCATCTTTAACCGCAAAAGCTGTGGCAAGGCAAACCAGGGATGTACTGATCAGCGATAAGAGTATCGCTTTTTTCCCTTCCAGAAATCCGCCGATAATTCCCCAGCCTATTCTGCCGATGGCGTTGAAAAAGGCCAGAAGACTTACCGCTGTTCCGGTAATCACCAAGCTCAAGTTTAAAGAAAGACCGAATGGTTTGATATTGCCGATAATCATTAATCCTATACACAGACAGGGGAATATGCCGCACAGGAGACCCCAGAAGTTGCGGTCTTTGAAAAGATCGATTGTTTTGATATCAGCGGCAACGGGTTTGTAATTCTTCTCCTGAGGCGGGTTTTGTAAAAACATGGCGGCTATGGGGATAATTATTAGAAAGGCTAATCCCATATATTTAAAAATAGCCAGCACATTCACTTGATGAGACAATAGATATTCGCCGAGCAGGGAGATAATAATAGGGCTTCCTCCATATCCGGCAACGACAATGCCGGTTGCCAGACTTTTATGTTTGGGAAACCATTTGACTGAGCAGACGATCGGGCAGATATAGCAGATTCCCACACCGGTGGCGGCACAGATTCCGATAAGTAAACGCAGAGCTGTATATGATCCGCTGGAACATCCGGCCAGCATATAACTGCTGCCCAAAATAATGCCGCCGATGAAAACAGGAATTCGCGGGCCCAGACGATCCTGAATGCGACCCCCGAAAAAAATAAACAATGTAATTACCAGTGAGCCGGTGCCAAAGATTGTCTCTGTCTGGGTAATGGAAAGACCAAAGGTTTGTTTTAAAGCGGGGACAAAGGTGCTCCAGGAGTAACCGACGCCTATACAGATTTGAATTAAAACAGCGACTATTAAGATGACATATTTTTTCATGGCCGCCTCAATATCATCTTTGATTTAGAAATGGTATAAGATTGTAATTGGCGATATATAATAAGGCATTTAAATCCTCACCCGAACCGGGCCGCCAGAAAACCTCCCAAACATGCAAAACAGCTCAGCGCCATGACCAGCAAGTGCGAAAAGCCGCGGTTGTATCCTATCAGTCGCGGGAAAAAGATGATCAACGTCAAAAGCATTATGCTTGGAAGAAGATAAAATGACCATACGGGCGTCAAGCGGGCGTTCGCAAGGCCGCTGATAATAATGCCGAGACAGACTAACTGGAGTATGGCGGCACAAACTCTGGCGCTGTTGATTCCGAGCACAACCGGCAAGGTCGGGATTCCGGCTTTGTAATCGCCTGCTGCATCGCGTATGTCCCACATGATTTCATAGGTCATAACCATTGCAAACATATAAACAAACGCCGTGAAGAAGCGCCCATCCGGTTGTGTATGCGCACGCAGCATCGGAAAAACCAGCAGACCCGTAGACCACCCCGCGCCCGAACTCAAGTTTTTGATTATGAACATATTTTTAAGACGCAGATGCGGCTTAGAGGGCAGCAGAGGACTGTTATAGAAGTACCCGACAGCAGCGCCGAAGGCGACCAACTCCGCAAGCAGCCATGCGGGTTCAGTGAAGAGCGCCAGCAGTATGGCGATTACCCCACCCGCATAGCAGAAAACCTTGATGGCGCGGCTTTTGGCTTGAGCGTCCTTCAGATCGGCCGGACAGTTCAGCGCGTCCTCTTCCACGTCGGTGAGTCGGTTCCACTGACAGATGCAGGCCACCGCGAGGGTGATGATCAGATAATCGATGCTGCGAAAACGCATCTTTAAAAACTCAGACCAGCACCACATGACCGCCGGCGCGCTTACTATAATGTGCAGACGGTTCAAGATAAAGGATTGCGCAATCCGTGTCAGCATGGTCTTTAGTCTGCAATATTATTTGATAGGTTCGGGTAGTCAACATACCCTTGGGGGCCCGGTGTGTAATAGGTGTTCGTGTCTGCCGTTGCCCAGGGGGAGCCGCGCCGGATGCGCTCCACCAGGTCGGGATTCGCTATATAGGCGCTGCCGAAGGCCACGGCATCGGCATATCCCTCGGCAATGACACGATCGGCGCTTTCAGCACTATATCCGCAATTGGTCACCAGGGTGCCTTGATAGAGCGGCCGGAAATGTTCGGCGATATTTTTGACCGCGTAGGGCACATTGTCGACTGGCAGCATTGGTTCGACCAGGTGGGCATAGGCCAGATCAGGATAATCATTCAGGCGTTCGACCACATATTCGAAAGTGGGGATGGTGTCTTTATCGATGGTAATACCGAAAAAGCCATGAGCGGAAGGGTTGAGCCGGATGCCGACTTTCTTAAAACCGATGACTCCACCAACTGCATCCAGTATCTCGAAGAAGAAGCGCGCCCTGTTTACATGACTGCCGCCATAGGCATCGGTACGGGTATTAGAGCAGTTAGTGAAGAACTGGTGAATGAGATAGCCGTTGGCGGAATGGATCTCAACACCATCAAACCCGGCCGAGATTGCATTTACGGCCGCGTTCTTAAAGTCCTGTACTATTGCATGGATCTCATCGATGGTCAGAGCGTGCGGGGTAACGGTTTCCTTGAAGCCCGATGGCGTAAAGGAACGGTCATGCGGGTTGATGGCGGAGGGCGCCACAGGCAACATGCCGTCGTGGAAATCGGGGTGCGAAATGCGACCCACATGCCAGATTTGCAGGAAGATATGCCCGCCTTTTTCATGCACAGCCTTGGTGGCCAGCCGCCAGCCCTCGATCTGAACCGTGCTGTAAATGCCTGGAGTATTGATATAACCCACACCTTGCTTGGAGACCTGCGAGCCTTCGGTGATCAGAAGCCCGGCCGTGGCGCGTTGGGAATAATATAATGCATGCAGAGCGGTAGGCGCGTTCTCCGGGTTGTCCGCCCGGCTGCGGGTCATGGGGGCCATGAAGATACGGTTGGGAAGATCATAGGGACCTATCTTTAAGGGTTTCAACAATGTTTGCTCATACATATAGCACTCCTTTCGCTACTTCATTCGCATAAGTTTATTTTTGATAAGGCCTTGCTTTTTCATGGTTGAACTATAGAAAACTCAATTTTGTATGTCAATGAAATAGTGACCTCAAAAGTTAGGGTGCGGCATTGATGGCCGCGCTGGTGGTACATCAGAAATTGTATATCGAATCACGGAGATTTAAACTTTAGCCGGTGGCGCATAGGGAATTTTTAGATATTTCTTTGCTTCAACCTGGGCGGCGCCTTCTCCTCCTTCCTCCTCCAGCGCCTTTAAATAATATTCTTCAGCCTGCTTTCTTTCTTTGCGGATGTCGTGGATCATTCCCAGGCGAACAAAAGCCCAGACCCGTGATCGGGCGTTGTAAAACGATGTATCCTTCAGGACATTATAAAAATATTCCAGGGATAATTCATATTCACCTTTATTAAAAAATATTCTGCCCATTAATTGATTATAACGGGGCTGGAGTTGAGGGACGAAGGGAGAAATGCCTGCCTGAATATTTTTTTCAATCTCTTTGGCTATATCAAAAGCTTCCTCGAATCGATGCAGGTCGGAAAGGGTGTTGCCCAGAGCAAATGAAAAATTATAATTGTTGGGAAATCTTTTATTCAATTCCCGGGCAAGGGGCAGTGCCTTTACCGGTTGTTTTTCAAAATTCAGATAATCCGAAGAAAGTTCGGCTTGCGCAAGTTCCTTGAGCAAGTCCCCCTTTTGCGCCGCTAATTCCAGTTCCTGAAGCCCTTTTTGACGGCTTCCGGAAATAATAAAGGCCGAAGACAAGAAGCGAATAACGCCGGAGAGATGGTTGAGATGGTAATGAAGCAGGCCAGTGAGAAAATATGTATCATAATTTTGGGAAGTTCCTCCTTTCGCTTTCTCCAAATAATCCCATATATTCGATGTCTCCTGTGCTATAATGAAATAACGTTTTTGATGAATTGCCCATTGAAGTTTGGCGATTTTCGCCAACGCCATGGCAAAGTAAGCCTGACTATCTTGAGAATTATTTTTAATCCTTTTTTCTCCCTTGTCGATGGCTTCCTTGACATAACGCAGCAAGGCCTCTTGATTTGTGTCCCTGTCACTTTGTTCAAAGCTCATCTCGTAGGAAAACAAGTGGAGCATGGCCAGGTAAGCATAGCCGGTGGGATTTTCCGGCTCAAGTTCCACAGCCTTTTTTATGAAGACATCAGCGCCGGCTGTTTCCAGATTAAAAGCTTTATCAATTCCCTGCCGAAGATAAGAATGAAATTGGTTCGGTTGTGTTTCAGCAGCTTCTATCTCCTTTCCCATAACGGAGATTAGAAAGAGCGAGCAAAGGACAAGAAGTAAGGTTTCAGATATTTTTATCTTCATAAGTTCAGCATCCTATTTTTATCGTTTAAGTAATATAAGTAAAAGGCAATCGGAGTCAAGAAAAAATGGTTATACCAAGTCGCCTGTAAGTTACCACTTTCCAGGTGGTAATTACCGATGACGTAAGATTTATTTAATGTGCGCTCCCGGTCTTCGGCTAACTTTGTTGGTATCGTCGTCGGCTTCCTCGACGTATAACCTGAAGGTCACGCGTTATTAATACGCCTGTGGAGCCTCCTTCTTGCCCCACTGAAGCGGGACAGTTCAACTAACGAATTCCAGTTTACTGCGTAACTGTAATTCGAGCTTCAATGCAACTTGGTATTAAAATTTAATGTGGGTTGACGAATTTTAATTATATTGATAAATAAAAATATAAGGAGTGGGAAATCGTGAAGATAACAGCAGCGGAAATTTACAAATCAGTAGAATCGATTCGTTTCCAAGCACCGGTTGTGCATAACATTACCAATTACGTGGTCATGAATAGCACGGCTAACGCGTTGCTGGCGATCGGAGCATCTCCGGTAATGGCGCACGCGGAAGAAGAAGTCGAGGAAATGGTGAATATCGCTTCGGCCTTGGTTATCAACATCGGTACATTAAGCGAACGCTGGATACACTCAATGTTGAAGGCTGCCCACCAGGCCCGAAAAAAAGGCATTCCTGTTATTTTAGATCCCGTTGGCGCTGGAGCAACCGCTTACCGGACGAAAACTGCAAGGGATCTGATTAATAATGAACCCCCGGCTATCATTAGAGGTAATGCTTCGGAGATTATGGCTCTTTACGATGATGAGTCCAAGACGAAGGGCGTGGATAGCGCCGCATCTTCAGATGCGGCAATTGATTTAGCGCAAAAATTAAGTGAAATTCACAAATGCGTAATATGCGTCAGCGGACCGACAGATTACATTATTGATAAAGAAAAAATTATGAAGATTAAAAATGGTCATCCGTTGATGTCGAGAGTTACAGGATTCGGCTGCACGGCATCNNNNGTCTCCAAACCAATTTTCTGGATATACTTTATCGCCTGACAGAGGATGATATTAAGCAACATTTAAAAATTGAGAAATGCGAAATTTAGGGCGACTTCGTAAAATGCGCCATAGGCAAAGCACACAAAGTATTTGCCTGACGGCGCATACCGGCAAGGTGCTGCATTTATTACATAGTACCCCTTCGCCTTATGCTCAGGGAAGCACTCCCGGAGCCTGGGGAATGAGGCCTACTTTTGCATAGGCCGCAGTGACGAAGGATGCAGTGTAACGCAGCATATGGACTTTTTACGAAGCCGCCAAAGTTGAGGATTAGTTATGCGCGGATTGTATTTCGTGACTGATCGCGGTTTGTGCGGAAGGAAGCCTCTGGAAGAAGTCGTTATTCAGGCGGTTAAAGGCGGTGCCGCTTATATGCAACTGCGTGAAAAAGATGTTTCCACACGTTTTTTTGTGGAAGAAGCTCAACGGATTAAAAAACTTTTGGAACCGTATAAAGTGCCGCTGATAATAAATGACCGCGTTGATGTAGCTTTAGCCTGCGGCGCCGAAGGGGTGCATATCGGCCAGGAAGATATGCCTTATGAAATTGTCCGCAAACTTATGGGGCAAAAAGCAATAATCGGCCTGTCAGTGGAAACATGGGAAGATGTGGAGGTAAGCCAAAAAATGGATGTAAATTATATAGGTGTCAGTCCGGTTTTTTCCACTCCAACCAAAACGGACACGAAAGGCTCTTGGGGTTTGGAAGGTCTTGCCAAAATAAAAGCTTTCAGCCGTCATCCTTTAGTTGCAATAGGCGGGATTAATGAATCCAACGTCAGAGAAGTTGTGAAGGCAGGCGCTGAATGCATTGCCGTTGTATCGGCAATTTGTGCATCACCCCATTCCGAGGCCGCCGCCCGCAGAATCAATGAAATGATCAATTTGATTTTAACTGAGAGGGTATGAGTTTACCAGATCGATTGCAGAGGTTTAAGCGCATCAGCTTTCAACATTACCTGCACGCCTATTTCTGTTTTTTTCTAATGGATTCCAATGCCCTGCCGGCGGCATATTTGACTTTTTCCGGATAAGCGCGGATGCGCAAAAATGATTTTGATTCAGCGATTTCGGAAAGGGCAGATATTGCCTCGGGAGATCCGATTAATCCTAAAGCGATACAGATTTTTTCCTGCAGATCAATCTGCGACTGCGAGGCAATTAATGACCGTTTCTTGAGCAGATCCAAAAGATTTGGCACTGCTTCGGCACATTTCGCATTACCGAGAGTTTCAATGATGCTAAGCCTGAATTGATCATCTGCTTTAGGCAGAACAGACAGAAGCAACGGTCCTCTCTGCTTTCCCCCGGTTTGAAAAACACTTTTCAATGCTTCCAACCGAACCTTGCTGTTTTCATGGAGCAAAAGCGGTTGAAGTATGAGGGTATTAGTTTCATTGCCAATATGGCCGAGTATGAAGGCCAGATTACGCAAATAATACCATGCCGCATTTTTATTATTAATCCGGTCCTTGATAGCTGGTATTGCCTTCTGTCCCATGTCGATAATAAGATGCATAACATTTACACGTTCTTTGCTATCGTTGACTTTCTGGATAATATCGAGTAAGCGGTCCAATATAACGTCGCCAAATCTAACCAATATTTGGCCAGCCTCATCCCGTTTATTTCTTTCATTGGTATGGAGTTCTTTAAAGAGTATGGAGAGATACTCTTCTGATGCCAGATTTAGGATAATCTCCGAAGATATATCACGTATTGCATCACTTTTCTCCAGGATGCGGGAATGAATGTCATTGAAAACATCCATGATCGGGATTGACTCGGTAAAGCGTCCCTGGCGAATAAAATCCTGTAGAAGTTTTTGCAAACTGCGGCATATTTTTCTGTAGTCCAGTGTTACCACTGTTTCCAATTTGATCCAATCAATCAATTGACCGGATAATCTTTCGATCAATTCGCTTTGCCGGTCGGGAGAAAAAGATTCAATGATCTCAGTCAACCCTTTGGATGCTTTCGCGCGTACGTCAGCATCTTCGTTAAGCAGATCAGCCATCAGGCGACTGATGATTTTTTCCATGGTTTCCTGCTCTTTTTGAGCGACGAGTTGTTCAATAATTTTGGGCAGAACTAACAACAAAGGGGCATCCATAAAAGGCCGGCCAGTATCTTTTATACGCGAGAGGAGCTTTTCCTTGAGATTAAAAAGCTGTTTTTGATAATCTGTCTTCTCCGAACCGGCAGTATCCCCGGAACCGGAACCCTGATTGTCGGTCTTTTCCGAACCGGCAGTATCCCCGGAACCGGAACCTTGATTGTCGGTATTTTCTTGACCGGCCCCACCTGCAGAGCCGCTATTTTCCTCGGATGTTGCGGCGTTGGATATATTTGATTCCACAGATTTGTCTTCCGGTTTAACCTCATCCAGTGTACTGAACATAATATATTGCAACAGCATGCCACCAAAAAGTTGTTCTATCTCCTGAGAACTTAACTCTTGAATTATGTCGTTATCCATAGTTGCAATGGTTTTGCCGATGTTTTGTAATATGTTCTCCTGATCATTTTGCTCGAGCGGGCTCGTAACTTTATCCACAAGAGCAAGCAGATTTTTCAACTTTTCAGAAAGTTGCTGATTCGACAATTTCCCCTTTTGCGCCATTATCTGCGCTAAACCGGCCTGGAATGCTTCCAATAACCATTCCGGGTTTTTCATCATTTCTTGAAGTTTTTGAGGATCAGACGCCAATTCCGGATGAGTACTTATAAGAAATTGGGTGATCTCATCATCGTTAATATCAAGGCTGGAAATGATTTCTTGATCTTTATCCATGGATACATATACTTTTTGATCCAGATAAATATGCAATATGTTTTTTTCTGCCATAATCTTGGGCAGGTCACCTTCATTTCTTACAACCTCAGGCTTTTTCGAAAGGAGTTCCATGAAAGCACTGAGTTCAGCCTTTTCCAGACCCTTGTCGAAAGAAATGCTCCTAATGCCGAAATTGAGAATGATGTTCAGTAATGCCGTAACCGGGGATCTTTCCTGGTCTTTCTGTTCTAAAGGTTTTCCGCAGATCAGGATGTTTTTTTCTGATTCTGCAAAGATTATCGGTGCCTCCTGTTCAAGGAGGTCCAGAAAGATTAGATGAAGTTTTTCGATGGTATTCGCAATCGTGGCGCTGGCAGGAGGATAGAGACGGACATTCTTTATAGCCGTGTTCATAATAATAAGTGCATCTAAAGCTCTCAGCTTTATATCTATATCTGCCATCATTTTCTCCCGATAAAAATTGCAGGCTTTTTTATCTTTCCGCCTTTATCCCGGAATTGCCCGGGGCCGTGTATAATTTAACTTTTTACTGAGTTGTGTGTCAAGGGAAATTACCAGCAAAATATAAGGGTTGTCATTTAATGGCTTATCTAATTATTGATTTCAAGTGATGGAAAATTTCCGCTTCTTTTTCTTTTGGCAATATTTCAAATGCGTCCATAACATTTTTAGGTATTGAGCGCAGCCGGCCGGTTTGGGCGTCGACGAAAACCCAGTCAGTTTCACCTTCGACAAGAACCGCATTATCTTCAACACGAATGATTCTGTATTTACGTAGAGATCGCACCCGGCGAAAGTTGGACACCCACGTTAGAACATTAATTTGCTCACCGGCGAACGCGGGACGTAAGTATTCAACTCGATGTGTTCGGATAACCCATGTCGCTCCGGCTGCTGTCGTGACTTTAGTGCATCCCTGGCTATCTGAATGAAGAATGGCGGCGGATTGCATCCAGCGTAAATACTCAAGGTTATTTACGTGGCCGTTCACATCTAAAGCATCTTCAGGCACCGTTAATTCATATCTATAGATTTGTGACATGCCGCCTTTTTCTCCTTATTTCATACGAATAATTAATTGACACTATTTATATTTTCATGCCTATAATAAATGAAAATATTTTGCAATGATGATCATTATTGATTTTTAATTTCAGACAAAAAAAGGAGATACACCAATGGCAAATGAAAGAAGAGTCGTTTCGGCAACGAATCTGGATTCTTATTACACTAAACCAGATAATATCGTTGATCTCTTTGAAAATAGCGTGGCCATGCATGCTTCCCGCAATCTTTTCGGTGCCAAGAATGCTGAGGATTTTTCGGTTGACAACGGCATGCTGACCCAGACACTGAAGCTTGTCCGGCGTAATGTCATGAAAAAATATAGCGAAAAACTAAACTCGCTCTATAATGAATAAAAGTTAAAGGAGTAAGAATATGGAAGACAAGATTCCTCGTTCGAAAGATGACTACACACAGGAGGCAATCGTTGCCCGCCACGACTTTATCAAGGAAAAAACCGGCATAGCTGTGAATCATGTAGGCCGCCATTCCTTCGACCCGTCCATGCTCAAGGGCAATATCGAAAGCTTTATCGGTGTTGCCCAGGTGCCTATCGGAATTGCCGGGCCTTTGCTGGTGAATGGCGAACATGCCCAGGGAGAATTTTACGTGCCCATGGCCACCACTGAAGGTACCCTCGTGGCCAGCTATAACCGGGGCATGAAACTCGTGCATGAATGCGGCGGAGTAACGACCACAATCGTGGATGACGCCATGCAGCGCGCCCCGGTATTTGTTTTCGACAACGCCCGCGATGCCAGGAATTTTTCGCACTGGGTTACTCAGCATTTCGCCGAGATCAAGGAGGTGACCGACAAGACCACCTCCATCGGCAGGCTGATGAATATCGAACACAATGCGGCAGGCAAGCTTTTATTTTTGCGCTTCAATTTCACCACAGGCGACGCCGCTG
>PLMV01000172.1 GCA_003141615.1 Syntrophaceae bacterium | reverse complement strand
TTTCAGCGAGTCTCATTACAACTACGCAATTCCACTGCGCTTCGCTTTTGGAATTGGAGTTTCACGAATAAATACTTAATTGCTGTTGACATCCGCTTCTTCTTGTATTATGTAGCCCCAGCAAAAAATAAATATTCCCCAGTAGCTCAGTCGGTAGAGCGGCTGGCTGTTAACCAGCATGTCCGTGGTTCGAGTCCGCGCTGGGGAGCCAAAACATATCGGCTGTAAGAACTTCACCACTTCTTACAGCCGTTTTGTTTTCCAGCGCCGCCAACAGCACATTCGACTTGCAGGTAATGTCAATCCAGGGGAGGTTGATTACGATCTTCTCTATGAAGAGCTTGAGATAAGCCTCGCAACCCGGTCATCTCCCAAGAACAGCTCCTTAATCATGGTCTGGAATTCTCCGAGGGATTTCTCTCTGAACAAGTGGAGAGGCATGGCACTGTGAGATTTAATCTCGTCCAGTTTGTCCTTGATAATGGAAAGCTGACTCTAAAGTTCTCTGATTCTTTCGGCAACTACTTTCTCCCACAAAAAGGAAGTTCTTATCAAACTTGATGAGTTCCTTGATCGCAAACTTAGCCACAAGCGACAACCTACCGTTCAGCGATTGCCGGCATGACGGCAATCCCCTGAAAGACCGTCCCGCCCACGTTGAGCATAAAAGGCTGCTCGTTTAGTCCGTCCCGTGACATTTTTTAACCCTATTCAACTCTCCTGCAGGACTCCTTTGTGCTTAAATCCATCATTGGGCATGTCGGGTTTTCCATTTCGTATTTCGTCCGTAATTATATTAATTCATTAGATTATATCAACAAGCCAATCAAAGGATATCGGCTCATAATACTTGGTTATGGCTTGTAGTATACTGTGAATAAACAGGTGAGACATTTCAGAAAAAATATGTAATAGTTGAGTCACTTAAGATTCAGAAGGGATTAGATTCAATAAAATATAAAAATCAATTGATATTAAGGGAGTTTTTATGAAAACCGCCGTGATGGAAAAGACCATTGATCAACCTATTGACTTACCGATAACCCATGTAGAAAAAAAAATTAAGATTATAATACCCTTTTGGATCAAAGGAGGCACTAATGAATAACTACCACATTACTTACAGGATCCCCTTCGGATTTAATGACATCCTGAAGAAGAGGAAGATTAAAAGCATGAATAATGAGAAGGTAAATTTATTGCAGCAATTTAATTCCATCACTGCCGGGTTTCCACAGATTATTACTCCTGAGATGAATAAACGGTTCAGATTGATGTTTATTAATGCTCCAATTCAGCCGTCCGAAAATGATACGAAAACGATCATTCGTTTTTTCAAGAATGTCTTGGATACCTTTCCGGTTTCTTTCCACTGCTTAAGTCCTGAGACCATAAATGTTTTGACCAATGATGATAACGCATCCGTAACTTTGTCCTATAATGAGACGGACCTGACTCTCTCCGTTACCATAAAAGATCTTCAACTGGACAAGCACATTAAAACAATGGCCACAAAGCTGGATGAGATGATGAGTTCTTTTGATTTTCTTGTATACAAATACTGCCACGAGAACGAGAAGACGCGGACTTTTTCAAATACAGAAAAAGCTTGGAATCATAAAATGCATGGATTTATAGGGGTTGACGTCGGTTCGGTGTCAACGAATGTCATTTTTCTCGACCAGTACGACAATGTCATTGAAACGGTATATACCTACACACGCGGGCGGGTTCTTGACGCAATTAAAACATCTTTCATGAAACTGCAGCAGATGCTTCCGGTCAATGCGGTCATCCTCGGTGTGGGAACTACAGGCAGCTCCGGAGAGATGGCAAAGTCCATTTTGGATGCGGATACATACAGGACCGAGATATATAGCCATGCAGCAGCAACCATCCACCAGATCCCGGACGTGCAAACCATCCTGGAAATAGGCGGGCAGGATTCCAAGGTCATATATGTAAATAACGGGATCCCTGAGAAGTCGAAGATGAATGAATGGTGTGGAGCCGGAACGGGCGCCATGCTGGATGCGCAGGCGAACAGGCTCGGCATTCCGATTGAGAAATTCGGCGACTATGCCTTGACAGCGGTCAAATCCATAGACTTCAGGACCAGGTGCGGAGTCTTCATGGATTCATGTATGATCGATGCCCAGGCCAAAGGCTACCCGATCGAGACGATTATTGCCGGTCTTTGTAAGGCATGCGCAAAAAACTTTGTCAACACCCTGGGAATTAGCAGAAAGACATTGGGATCCCCAATTGTTTTCCAGGGCGGCGTTTCTGCGAACAAAGGGGTGAAGCGGGAATTAGAAAAATACATTGCCGAGGCAAGAGGCGGCGAAGAGCCTGAACTTATTGTACCTCTGTATCACGATGTGATGGGCGCTATTGGCATGGCGCTGATCGTAAGCAGGCTCCACAAGAAAAGAAATATCGTTACCAGTTTCAGGGGATTTGAGGACGTCTACAGAATCACTTCAAGCGTTATTCAATGCGAATACCATGAATGTCCCAAGAGATTGCCGAAGGAAAACTACTGCGACCTCGTAAAGCTGCAAATTGACAGGAAGACGATAGCGGCAATCGGTGCCTGCGATGATTATCATGAAGAAACCGTACGGGCCGATATGGGCCATGATTTGATGGCCGAATCCGGCAACAACTGAGAAAAAAACAATCAGCAAAGGTGCAAAAATGAATCTGAGTCAATTTAAACAGACTTTGGAACCTTATAAAAATATCGGCCCCTCCATCGGGTGGTTCTGCACATATGTGCCTGAAGAGATTCTTCACGCTGCCGGATTTAATACCTACGGCATAAGAAAGAGTTCCGGGTGTGAAGACGACGACGTATATCTAAGCAGAGGCCTCTGCTCTTTCGTTCACAGCATTTTTGGCGGTGCGCTGGAAGGTAAATACGACTACATGGATGGGGTCATTATTCCGCACTGCTGTGAATGCATGAGACGTTTATATGACGGCTGGGTAGAGATGAATGCCAGTGTCAA
>PLMV01000120.1 GCA_003141615.1 Syntrophaceae bacterium | reverse complement strand
ACACGGGCCAGGTTGAAAAAATCGGCTTTTATCTGGCTCGCTACCGGATAAATCGTTTTGTCCGGGTAAGTGAAAGCGTTGATAAAAGTTTGCAGTGTTGAACGCAGCAATTCTTTAAAAACGTCTTTAAGCGGATATTTTTCGGAGCCCGCCAGCACGGAATGTTCCAGGATATGCGGCAGTCCCGACGAATCAGCCGGCGGAGTACGAAAACCAATCGCGTATAAATTTTCACAGTCCAACGAGTGCAGATGCAGAACTTTGGCGCCGGTCTTTTTGTGCTCGATTTCGTAAGCAGTAACTCGTATTTCGGGAAATGCTTCCACGCGCAAAACTTTAAATCCATGTAATTCATCGCCAGCTTGCAGCGTTGGCTGGGGGGAAGTTGATTGATCGGACATTCAATAATGCTCCTTATTGTTTTAAATTTTACTAGATCACGATACTTCTGCCATTCAGCAAAGAAGAAATAATCGCCCAGATTAAAATTAACACCGTAAGTAAGATGCAGGCATAGGCCAAAAGCTTGCTCCAGGCACTTTCCTGTTTATTGTCGTTATAGCCCATCAGGAAAGCCAGGAGTATTCCTGATAATATTCCGCCGCCGTGCGCCCAGTTATTTATGCCGGGGAATATTATTCCGAAGAATATTAAACCTACGACCCAGCCCATTGCCTGTTTATATATGGCTTCTCCGTAAGAGCCGCCGCGGCTTTTGCCGTAATATATGATAGCGCCGATTAATCCGCAGATACTGGCGGAAGCTCCGATGGTGAAGGGAACGCCGAACAGGACGGAGGCCGCAAAACCACAGGCTCCGGTGATAATATATAGATTGATAAAACGATGGAACCCGAATTCCCGAAAAACAAATGGTCCCAGTTGGTATAACGCCATCATGTTGAAGCCAATATGCAGGATTCCGCCGTGCAAGAACGAAGCGGAAATTAAAGTCCAAAAACGATGAGCCTCAATAACAGGAATGGTGCCGCTTGCTCCTAATAAAAAAAGACTCTGATTTGACGGCGACAGGAAATTAAAAGAACCGCCGCCGGCCAAAATTCCTTCCGGATCTAAAAGCAGAGACAGAACATAAAAAGCAATGTTAACATAGATAATGGTTCTAACCGGATCGGAGCCAAGAAAAATTTTCCGAATAATACCTGCCGTATTGTGCAAACCGGGACGTATAAGTCCGCAATAAGGACAGGCAGGCTCATCTAGGCTGATAAGTTTGCGGCAATTGGGGCAGAGAATGGAATTTCTTTTTGAAGACATTAACGGCCTCGTAAAAAGTCCATGTGCTGCGTTGCACTGCATTCCTCGTCATTGCGGCGTATGAATATATACGCCTCATTCCTCGGTATTTGTGCGCCTTGCCCCTGGAGCTTTTTACGAGGCCGTTTGCAGCGGATAGTTATTATAAATTCTTGTGAGCACATAATTATTTATATCCTTTTTAATAAGAACTTAATTAACAATATTAGCCCGAGTTGTAAAGAAAAATACTGCCCATGTTGACGGCTACTTTATCTATGTGCTATCTGTATAAAGGAGGATTGTTTTGCAGCTCAAAGATCGCGTGATAATAAAAATTGAATCAATAGCCTTCGGCGGGGAAGGCGTTGGCCGCATTGATAATTTTGTTGTCTTTGTTCCCTTTGCCGCTCCAGGCGATGAACTGGAAATTGAAATCACTCAGCTGAAAAAGAAATTTGTCCGCGGTAAAATATTAAAAATAATCAAACCATCATCAACGCGAGTAAACCCCTTGTGCCGTTATTATGAAAACTGCGGCGGTTGTTGCTATCAGCACTTAAAATATGAACATCAGTTGAAAATCAAAAAAAAGCAGGTAGAGGAAGCTTTTTGGAAAATAGGCAAAATGGCATCCCCACCTGTTTTGGAGCCAATAGCCGCGCCAAAGGTTTATCATTATCGGGGGAAGGCACAGTATCATGCCGAAGCCGTGTCGAATGGTTGGAAAATCGGATTTTTAGATATTTCCGGCGGCGACCTTGTGGACATCGAACGTTGCGAAATCATGGAAGAAACAATTAATGAAAAAATGCGCGTTCTTCGGGAAAATAAGCAGTTGCGACGCAATACGGATGCGCAACTGACAATTTGGTCAGATTCTTTTGTCGATCAGGCAAGCAAAAAAGAATCAATTGTCAGGGTAGTGAAAGGGGAAAATTTTCTGGTGCCCCGCGACGGATTTTTTCAGGCCAATTTATATTTAACGGATCAATTGGTCGATGAGGTTTGCCGTCTGGCCGCAACTAATGAAATAAGTACTTTGGTTGATGCTTATTGCGGCAGCGGGCTGTTTTCTATTTTTCTTGCGCCCTATGCTAAAAATGTTATAGGCATAGAAATAAATGAAAAATCAGTAAAGCATGCGCAAATAAATGCCGAAAATGCAGGTGTGAAAAACGTAAAATTTATTCACGGGGATATCGAAAACGTATTACGGAGGAAATTTTTACCGCCGGGAGATGAAATCTCGGTGATTGTTCTTGACCCTCCCCGGATTGGTTGTGAAAAAGCAGTGTTAAAGGCAATTGTAGATTTGCAACCGCAAAAGATTATTTATGTTTCCTGCAATCCTGCCACGCAGGCACGAGATGTTAAATATTTAAATGAATACGGTTATGATCTGCAAAGTCTCTTGCCTGTGGATATGTTTCCGCAAACCGAGCATATTGAAGTTGTTGGGTTAATGGTACGAAGATGAAAAATGATGGTGATTTAACGGAAAAAATTAATCTATAATAGTAATAATATTTATAGCTTTAAAGTGAAAATATTGTTATTTAAAGACGCAAATTTTTAAAAACACAAGGAGAGGGGAAAATGGCATCAAAGAGTAAAAATGTAAGGATGGAACAACTCAGGATATTTGAAAAAAAACTGGCCATGCGATTGCAGCAATTAGATCAAAAAGGGATCAGCAAAGAAAAAGCTCAAAGCGACCCTCTTGTTAAGAGCCTGAAATCAAAAATTAGAGAGACTAATGTAAGAATTGCGGCGGTTGAGAAGTTTGTTCAGCTTACCCAGGCATTAGCGCAAGCTAAAGTGCAAAAGTTAGCCGATCTAGCGGCGAAGAAAGATGAAAAATCAGAACCAGCGCCAAAACAGACGGAGCCGAAACAAAAAAAGAAGGCGGACACGGCTGATAAAGAACCGAAGAAACAACCGGTTGCCAAGGATGAAACAGCGCCTAAAGAACCTAAAAAGCAAGCTGCTGCCGCGGATGAAGTGGCACCAAAAAAGCCAAAGAAGCAACCAGCTGAAGCGGATGAAGCTACACCAAAAAAACGAGCAAGTAAGAAGAAAGAAGAATAATACCAATTCGCTTTCTTTGGCTAACTTTGTTGGCTGCGTCGTCGGCTTCCTCAACGTATATATAATACGCCTCGTCGCCTCCTCCTTGCCGCCGCATTATCCTTTGAAAGCGAAATGGTATAAGATTAAAATTCAGGTAAATAAAAAGGGCAAACTTTTTCTAAGTTGCCCTTTTTATTTGTATATTGGCGTCCCCACGGGGAGTCGAACCCCGGTTACAGGCGTGAAAGGCCCGTGTCCTAGGCCACTAGACGATGGGGACATCCGTGTAATTTTATGTAAGTTGCGCCTTATATATTGTTCAAATTAGAATGTCAAGTGTTGACTCAACAAATCCATGACAAAAAACAGCTTTAATATCAGCAATTTTATTGAACTCAGATGTTTTGGGGAAAAAGACTCAGGAAAACATTTTAGCGGGCATCGAAAAAGGGACATAATACCCTGCGGCTTGCCTGAGAGTTCATACCTGTGATTCCTCATGCTGATCATGCTCAAATCGTTGACGCGGGATATCAAATAAATCATGTAAAATTTGCCAATGTCCCTATCTGGAACTGAATCTCTACCTGATTTTACAGATGCTGAACGTCACCATTTTTGAAAAGGGTGACGTTAAATCAGCAATCTGCAAATTATGATTACAAAAAAATCAAATTTCAAAGAACCACTATTAACCGGACACTACTACTCTGAAATATATTGTAGCAATGTTACTATTTTAGAAACCCTGATTTAATGCCATCCTCAACTATTTTATTGTATTTAGAAGTCTTGGCTTCCTCAATATATTGAGATTTTTTTACTTCTTTCATCATTTTCTTTAAAGATTTATATGTAGAAGTTTTGATCTTACGATTCGCAATCCCCGTTGGTACACCTTTGCCAAGATCTGGATCTACCATAAAAGTTACTACGGTGTGTTCCCTGTCTTTCCACTCAAGTGTCCACACTGAACTAAATGAAGGCATTCTGACATATCCTTTGCCCGAATCGAAGGGGATTTCATTGTTTGTGTCGGCGTAAATAAAATGCTGACCTTTTTCAATATTCATTATTACTTTGCTTTTAAGTACCATATCCCTGTCCGCAAGCAGGTCAATATGTTGACGGAACCAGAATATAAAAACATCTTTTTGGTCATCTACTACTTTCAATATTTTTGTTTCTTTGCAATCTTCCATCCATTCCGGATATTTTTCAATATGTTTAAGGATCACGCTAACTACTTCAATTCTAGCGGGGATAACGCAGGTAGTTTTAGCCGCAATATACTCTTTGCCGGGAACCGTACTAGTATATATCTGGCAATCATTTTCAACGCTGTCGAGTTTCCATTGATACCTGTCGGCGGCAAAACTGGTTGAGGCAACAATTAAAAGCATCAGTACTACAGTAATGATAAAATTTCTTTGAGCCATAAAATCCTCCTGTTTGTTTTGTTTGATATTCTTCTCTGGACATGTTCAGCATTTTGACGCCAAAATGACGTAAAAACCTATTACATGCGGGCAATGATTTGTCAAGAAATATGCAGATCGGGTTGAACCTTAATATAGGTTGTGGTTGAACCTTGATATCGGTTGTGGTATAAAAACCTACACATTTATTTTATGCATTGCAAGTTGATTCCCTAAATATAAAAAATAAGGAGGTCCGTGCGCGATGTCAGAAGAAATTCATAAGAAAGAACACGATGAAAAACATCTGGAAAAGTTGACCATTAAGGAATTGCGGGAGATCGCCGCGGAAATTCCGCATGAAAAGGCGGTCCACGAAATGAAGAAGGAGGAACTCCTCGCCTTTATCAAAGAAGCGCGGGGCATCAAGGATGAAACACCCGTCAAGAAAAAGAAGCATATTGGCAAAATCAAGATGACCAAACCTGAGCTCAAGGCAAAAATTCGTGAACTGAAAGCCTTGAGATTGCAGGCGCTGGAATCTAATGAAAATAAAAAAGCCCTTCGGATGCGGCATCAGATCAGTCGACTTAAGAAAAAATCAAGACGCCTTGCCGCCGCCTGAACGGCGGAATTGGTGGAAACGTATCGTTGTAATATCCCTGATACTTACTCCATCGAAAACCCATCGTTGCACAGCGCGGCTAGTCCCGGTGATTGGCCGCGCTTTTTTATGGCATAAAGCAGTGTCAGCATGGGGAGGATATAATCGCTCTTTTTGAAAATTATTTCTGTTTGGTCAGAGAAGTCACGGATTTCCCGATGCTGAAGAAATCAGATCTTTCCCGAATATCCAGAAATAAATAGTCCCGATAAGTCCGCAAGCGAAGGCAGTAAAGAAGTTTACCTGTGGCGACATTTGCCAGAGGAAGGCTCCGCCAAAAGCGCCGATGGAGACGATGATATCCCGAATCAAATAATATAGACCAAACATTCCGGCTTTTTTATCTTCCGGCGCCAGATCCATAATCAACGCTTTGCGTGTCGGCTCGCCAAATTCCTTGAGACCGCGGATTATAAAAGCCACAACCATCATCCAGAAAGAGTGCGCAAAAAAGATGACCAGCGGGAAAAGAGTAAAATTGAAAAAAGTGATCACGACGAAAGGTTTTTTCGTAGAACGGTCGGCCATATAGGCCACCGGCAAATAGATCAACAAGGCAGTGGTCATTTCAATGGCGGTAAGAATTCCAAACTCAGTAGCAGTGATGCCATTATATTTTATGCACCAGACAACCACAAAGGCATAAGGAATCTGCTCGGCAAATCGGATAAGAATATCGGAGACAAGCAAATTGCGCAGCGAGGGGTTCATAAACCGCCAGAGGCGCGAAGGACGCTTCTCTGCCTTTTCCCGCACACCTTTATCATCCTCAATCATAATTTGCTGCAGGATTAGGGAAACGATACCCAGAATGAAAGCCCCCACGAAAGCCAGTCGCACGCCCGATTTTTCTCCATAGATGCCGATTAAAACTCCGCCTATAATTGGCCCCAGAGCCATTGGCAGCCGCCGGACAAGCGAATGCAGCGAAACCCCCATGGTGCGTTTATCCGGCGGCAGCACACGGGAAACAAGGCTCATGGTTGCCGGGAGCGATATCGCCGACCAGGAAAGGAAAAATATTGCGCCGACAAGCACGGCCTGCCAGTAGGGGAAAATAATGACAATGGCGTAACCAAACAGGGCAATCAGATTGAAAACCAGCAGCGCTTTTTTGTAGCCCAGACGGTCGCTCAAATAGCCGCCGGGAAAGGAATAGAGGGCTGAAAGAAGATTGGTCATGCCGTTGAGCAGGCCGATCGTAAGCGCGCCTCCGCCCAGAGCCATAAGATAAATCGGCAAAAAACGCTCGGCCATTTTCTCCCCAAGGCCGACCAGGACGACCATAGCGAGCAAGGCCACCATGCTTTTTCTCAGGCCGAAAAATTCAGCTATTTTTTCCCGTAAGCGCATTTCACTATGCTTCTTTCAGCAATGCCGCTCCTAACTTTTCTTGTTTGATGAGAATATTCTTTTTTGCTTGTGCATTTCCTTGCCGGACTAATATTTTACTTACACAAGTTTATATTTGCCTTGATGTTAAAAGGTTATGGACACAGCAGTACATTTTTTGCCCAGAGGCAAAGAAATTGGCCCACAGCAAATTGCCGCCTCTCCAGAGATTACTTCTTTCCTATTGATATATGCGTCTTCAATGAAGTCAATCCATTCCATATTTCGTCATCACCGACGAATTTTTTAACATCCTTGGTTGAATATCTTATAACGCAGGTAGGCGTGGCTTTGATATTATTTTCCTTAATGATGGCGCTGAGCATCGTTAAAATTGACTTTTCATCAAATATTTTCCATGAAATTTTCTGCTCTTTCAGATAAGCAACCAGAGCTTTTTCCGTCTGGATGTGTTTGGCCTGTGCCGCTTCGAAAAGTATTTTGCGGACGTGAAGAATGTTGTAGGTGTCGGAATCGGCATTTGCCGCGTAAAGGTAATACTTGGCGTAGATAGACGTGGCGCTATGGAAGGGAACGTCAACAAACGTTATTTTTACCTTGCCGGTAGCCAGCAATTCCTTTAATAGAGGTTCGGCTTTTGTATCAATGCGTCGGCAAGGCGGGCAGAAATAGTCGGCAAATATAGCAACTTCATAGGCGCCTTTGCCCAGAGTTGGAACGCTACTGGTAGCGTCCTGCCCGTAGGCCGGTGTGACGGAACCGGAAAAAGTAAATAAAATAGTTAAATATCCCAACAAACTAAAAATCAACAACGGCAATTTATTTATTTTAAACATAGGAAAATCAACCTCTCCGAGAAAATATAGCCACATCCGGCGGCGGTTTTCACGCCAGGCGGAAGGGACTTCATAATTAATTATAAACGACAAAATCAACATTACCGAAAATGCAAGACAAAAAGGGCAATAAACGTCGTTTTGCAACTGAAAAGCATACAAGTGTACTTCAACACCAAGACCAGCGGCTAGCAGCGCTCGCACAAAGGGCGTTTGCCTGAAAGCGGCGAAGACAATGATGGCCGTCATATAAGCGATGCCGACCCATTTGAGATTAATGCCCCAGATGTCGCCTTTCAGGTAGCTGCACGTCGTACCGCAGTAGTCGTAATACGCCATAAGGACGATGCCAATCAGCGACAATGCAATTGTTATAATATTACGATATTTTTTTATGAAATCTTTTATGATCATTAGTGGAGCCCCCTCCGGCAGGAGCCGACGGCTCCTTATAATAATGAGACCCAAGCTTCAGANNTTCAGAAACAAAGAGCATAACCTAAAGGTCATCTGCGACTAAAGCTTGAAGGTCGAATGAATGAAACTCAAATATTACAAACGTAGCGCCATAATATTTGTAAGTTGAATTCATCCCGCAAAGCAGAGGATAACGCGACCTCCCGCGGGTTACACCGCATTCCTTCCCCGGCTGAAGCCGGGGGATTCCAAACCGCGGGATTGATATATCCTCAGCGTGTTTTTCTATATCTCATCTTTAAAAAAATTTCTTTCTAAATTTTAAAGCTACATTGACCAAGGCGATCATAACCGGCACCTCCACCAGCGGGCCGATGACAGCCGCGAACGCGGCGCCGGAATTAATGCCGAAGACGGCAATGGCTACGGCAATCGCCAGTTCGAAATTATTGCTGGCCGCCGTAAAGGCCAGAGTCGTGGTTTTAGAGTAATCCGCGCCCATCTTTTTTCCCAGATAGAAAGAGACTAAAAACATGACCACAAAATAGATGAGTAGCGGGATAGCGATGCGGACGACATCCAACGGGAGCGTAATAATCAGATTGCCCTTCAGGCTGAACATAACCACGATGGTGAAAAGCAGCGCGATGAGTGTGAGCGGCGAGATCAGAGGCACAAAGCGCGAATGATACTTCTCCTTCCCCATGAGCTTTACGCCGATAAGTCTCGTCAATGCTCCGGCAATGCAGGGAATGCCCAGATAGATGAAAACGCTTTTAGCTATCTGCCCGATACTTACCTCCACGATGCTGCCGGAAAATCCGAAATAGGGTGGGAGCACGGTAATGAAAAACCAGGCAAAAGCGCTGTAAAAAAGAACCTGAAAAATACTATTGAAAGCAACCAGGCCGGCGGCATATTCCGTATTGCCTTTCGCCAGTTCGTTCCAGACAATGACCATCGCGATGCAGCGCGCCAGACCAATCATGATCAAACCCACCATGTATTCAGGCTTATCGGGTAAAAACACAATTGCCAGAATAAACATTAAGACCGGCCCGATCAGCCAGTTTTGCACAAGCGATAGTCCGAGGACTTTCCCGTTATGGAATACTTCCGGCAAATCCTCGTATTTCACTTTGGCAAAAGGCGGATACATCATCAGAATAAGTCCGGCGGCAATGGGAATATTCGTTGTGCCCGCCTGAAACTTATTGATAAAGGCCTCGACACCGGGAATGAAATAACCAAGTCCCACGCCCATAATCATGGCCGCGAAAATCCACAAAGTTAGAAATCGATCCAGAAACGATAATCTATCTGCAACATGTTCCGACATAAATCTCTCACCTCAATTAATTATTTTCTTTAATCACGTGTATAAATACCAAAGTAAACTGCTGGATATTATACCCTCCGCTTCGCGGGATTGTTCAACTTACCAATTCCGATGTGCTTCGCTTTCGGAATTGGAGTTTCATCAATAAATCCAGTTGAAAATAAATCCCACAATCATAATGCCTGTGGCAACGACACTGATAAAAATTATGATCAGCGGCAGTTTGATAATTTTTCTTAAAATGATTATTTCCGGAAGCGAAAGCCCGATCACCGACATCATAAAGGCCAGGGCAGTGCCGAGGGACGCGCCTTTTTCGAGCAGCGCCTGAAGAATCGGGATGATGCCCGCCGCGTTGGAATACAGGGGAACGCCGATAAGTACCGCCAGAGGAACCGACCACCACGCTTCCTTGCCCATAATTGAAGCCATAAAGTTTTCCGGCACATAACCGTGAACGGCAGCGCCCACGGCAATGCCTGCCACAATGTAAATCCAGACCTTGGAAACTATATCGACAACGGCAGTATGGCCCGCCTGAATTCTATCGTTAAAAGTAATCTTTTTTTCTTCCATCTGGAAATCACCGGCTTTAATTTCATAAACCCATTCTTCGACAAAGCGTTCCACTTTAAGTTTGCCGATCACCCAGCCGGAAACAATCGCGATCAATAAGCCTGTGGAAGCATAGAGCAGAGCGGTCTTCCAGCCGAATAGGCCGAAGAGCAGGACCAGCGCGACTTCATTAATCATCGGCGCGGCGACAAGAAAAGAAAAGGTGACGCCCAGCGGAATACCGCTTTCCACAAAGCCGATAAAAAGAGGAATGGCCGAACATGTGCAAAAGGGAGTTAAGATGCCCAGAGAAGCGGCCATGACGTTGCCGATAAACAATGGTTTCCCTTCCAGCGCTTTTCTTGTTTTTTCCGGTGAAAAATAAGAGCGGATGATTCCCACAACAAAAACGATAACGGTTAGAAGGATAAACACCTTGGGGGTGTCATAGAGAAAAAACCTGATTGATTCGGTCAAATGAGATGATTTATCCAGCTTAAGTATTCCATAGACAAGAAAATCAACTCCCTGCTCTAAGAAAATATAGATCAGAACCGCAAAAGGAATCAGCAAAAAAGGAATATAATAATTTATTTTTTTCTTGTTGCCATTATCTGTTGTACAGCATTCAGTCATTTTTTTTGCCACCGATCATTTGTTTAATGTCCGCAAGCGTCGGAAGTTTACCGACGGCTTTAACTTTCCCGTCAATTACGAGAGCGGGAGTCGTCAATACGCCGTAGGCCATAATTTGCTTAATGTCTTTGACATGATCTATCTGCGCGTCAACACCCGTCTCCTTGATGGCAAGACGAACCGTATCTTCAAGTTTGTTGCAGGTCGCGCAACCCATACCCAATATTTCTATTTTCATCACTGAGCTCCTTATTAATGAGACCCAAATTTCAGAAACAAAGTGCACTGAAGTTTGTTGGTCGAATTATCCCGCAAAGCGGAGGGTATAATACCCTGAATCTTGCTTTAAAGTTTATGCCCGTGGTTCGTACAACATTTTAAAATCTCATTATGTTGTTTAGCGTTTGCCGACAAAACATCTTCCACACAGCCGACAAAGTCCATAATGCAGGGACAACGTAAGGTATAGTAAATGGAATTTGACCTTTTTTCATCGACCACCAGACCAGCGTTTTTCAAAACACTCAAGTGCTTGGAAACTGTCGAAGCATCCGCTCCGATCATGTCGGTGAGTTCACCCACGCAGCGTTCATGCTTGCTTAGTTCCTCAATGATAAACAGCCTGCTGGGATGCGCCATTGCCTTGATGATTTTTGCTCGCGCTTCATGCTGAGGTTTTACCATGCTTTTCATTTTGATCTCTCCTATATGGTATATGGCAATATAGCCAAATAGCCATGGTGTGTCAAGGAGTAATTCAATGAAACTCGCTGAAAATAGTGAGCCTCAAATTTCAGAAGTATAGCGCATTGAAATTTGTAAGACGAACCATCCTAGGAGCGAAGCGACGTAGGACAATGAGCACATAGGGATATCCGTCCGCATTGATACAAAATCTCCCCTAACCCCTCTTTTACCCTGAATAACCTAAAGGTCACTAGGGGGCACGAGAGGAAAGAGAGGAATCGCTTATTCAAGTATTGTTACACGCAGTGACTTGGAGAATATTATTGACGGCTCTTTCTCTTTTAATATATCATTAGAAAAAAATCGGCAGAAAATAATATGGCTAAAATATTAATCGTTTATCATTCTCAGACAGGCAACACGGAAAAGATGGCGCATGCCGTTGCAGAAGGTGCGCGTGGGATTGAAGGCGTGGATGTGATTTTGAAAAAAGCGGCTGACGCCACTCTTGATGATTTATTGACGGCCGACGGATTCGCTCTCGGCACGCCGGAAAATTTCGGTTACATGTCCGGGATGGTGAAGGACTTTTTTGACCGCACTTTTTACGGCGCGCAGGAAAAAGTTTTCCGCAAACCTTTTGTTGTTTTCATCAGCGCGGGAAACGACGGAACGGGAGCGCTCAGAGCAATTGAGCGTATCGCTTTGGGCTATAAATTTAAAACTGTTTGCAATCCGGTTATCGCCAAGGGAGCCATTACGGAAGAAATAATAAGTCAATGCCATGAACTGGGCGCTACAATTGCCGGCGGCTGTCAGATGGGCATCTATTAACTTTTTCCCCTCAATGATGAAAAGGTTATGGTTTACGGCACACTCTTACCCTCGCAAGCGGCGGAAATTTTTCCGCCGCTGTAATATAATTATTGGATTGTCTCCCGCGTCCGGCGCGGCATTGGCGCTTGAGAACTGAAATTCTACTAAGGAGTATACTTGAACGACACTCTCATTTTCACGCGATATTCTACCACCTTGCCTTCTTCAATTCTCATGTCGAGTTCCTTGACTTCCGCAACCCTGACTTCCTTCAGACTTTTTGCGGCCAGTTCAACAGCCTTTTTTGCAGCGTCTTCCCATGATTTTTCACTGCCCCCGATAATTTCAATGACTTTATAAATGCTGCTCATAATCCTTCTCCTTTCTGTTTAATGAGTTGAAAAGAATAAACGTTTCACACCAGCTTTTCAGCCGATAATAATGGATAACGCAAGCAGTCCATTTTAACGATCAAGGTAAAAAACAGCATTCGAATCATATAAGCGGCACCATGGCAATGTCCAATGAAAGCAAATGGAAAAGGCTAAAAAACAATATCGTTATGAGAATATCTATTTTGAAATCAGTTAATGCCGTCGAGCATCAGCATAAGTCGATGAAGGGAAAATTAATCATAGGAATAATAGTTCACATATTTAATTGCGATTATACCTCTTTTTTAAAAAACATCAATCAGAGAATATGAACAGTTCCTTATTTGTGATAAGCAGCTAACATTAGTGGAAAACCAATGACCGCCGGTCAGTTTGAATGACATCCATGTTTTGATTGCATTTTTCAGAGAAATGTCATAGGGTCACGAAGCCTGTGGGGGGTGAAAGAGGTATTGTTGTATAAAAAACCCGCAGGGGATGAGATTCCCCCGCGTAAACGTAAAACATGGAGGAATTTCATATGCATACATTTACATTAGACAAACCTGACAATCTGATTGATTGGTGGGAAGAAAGTGTCACCAAATTTGCCGATAGAAGACTTTTCGGCACTAAAAACAAAAACGGTGTTTACGAATGGGTGACCCGTAAAGAAGTAAACACCCGCATCGATAATCTCCGGGCAGGTTTGGCCCAGCTTGGCGTTAACGAAGGTGATGCCGTCGGTGTCATCGCCAACAATCGTGTGTGGAATGGCCTGTTGCGGCTTTTGCCACCTGGGGACGCGTCGCTCGTTTTGTTCCCATGTATGAAGCGGAACTTGTCCAGATCTGGAAATACATCATTACCGACAGTCAGATAAAAGTCCTTTTCGTTTCGAAGCCGGAAATCTATGAGAAAATAAAGGACTTCCCGAAAGACATTCCCACACTAAAACACATTTTTGTCATTGAGGCCGAAGGCGAGCACTCGATGGCCGCCCTCGAAAAGATGGGAGCGGCAAAACCCGTACCTCCTCAACATCCGAAATCGGACGACATCGCCGAACTCATCTATACATCAGGCACAACCGGCAACCCCAAAGGCGTTTTGTTATCTCACGGAAACTTTACCAGCAATTCATTAGCCGGCATTAAGATGTATCCCGAACTTAAAACAAACGAGGCGCTGTCCCTGGCCATTTTGCCCTGGGCCCATTCTTACGGCCAGACTGCCGAGTTATTCGCGATGATCAATCTCGGCGGCGCCATGGGTTTGGCGGAAAGCGCTTCAACTATTGTCAATGATATTGTTCAGGTCGAGCCCACCTTTTTGATCGCAGTGCCTCGCGTCTTCAACCGGATTTACGATGGCCTGTGGAACAAAATGAATAAAGAAGGGGGACTGGCCAAAACCCTCTTTGTGATGGGTGTCGAAGCGGCCAAAAGAAAAAGAGAACTGGCTGCTCAAGGCCAGTCCGATTTTATGACCAATATTAAATTCATTCTGGCGAATAAAATTGTCTTTCAGAAAATTAGGGAGCGTCTCGGCGGCAGACTAATGGGCTCGATGAGCGGCAGTGCGGCCATGAACCCCGAAATTGCCCAGTTCTTCTTTGACGTCGGAGTTCCCATCTACGATTGTTACGGTCTAACGGAAACATCGCCGGCAGCTGCAATGAACGCCTCCTTCGATTACCGGCTGGGCAGTGTCGGCAAGACCATTGACAAGGTCAAGATAGTCATCGATAAGTCCGTGGTTGAGGAAGGCGCGACAGATGGCGAGGTTATTGTTTACGGCCCCAATGTTATGAAGGGCTACCACAACCGGCCGGAAGATACCAAAGCATCCATGACACCCGACGGCGGTTTCCGCACCGGCGACCGCGGACGATTGGATAAAGACGGATTCCTTTTCATCACCGGCCGCATCAAGGAACAGTACAAGCTGGAAAACGGGAAATTCTGTTTCCCCACCGCTCTGGAAGAAGAAATCTGCCTAGTGTCATTTGTCCAGCAAGCGGTTATTTACGGTCTCAACCGGCCTTACAATATTTGCATCATCGTTCCCGATTTTGATGTTCTGCTGCACTACGCCAAAGAAAAAGGATTGCCGGCGGATATTAAGACGCTGGTGGAGCGTCAGGATATTATTGACATGGTTGGCGAGGCTATTACCAGCCAACTGAAGGGCAAGTTCGGCGGTTATGAAATCCCCCAAAAGTTCCTGCTTCTTCCGGAACCTTTCAGTGTGGATGGCGGCACACTGACACAGACGCTGAAACTCAAACGCAATATTGTTCTGGCCAAATTAAAGGATCAGATCGAAGCGCTTTACAAAAAGTAAATTTCCATTCTTTCTTCCTTCCCCGGAGATCCTTTCCGGCTGATACCGGGGGAGGGCTCAAAAGAAATTGTAATTCACCTTTAAGAATCGCGTTTAAGCGTTTATTCCTATAACGCATACCAATCCATTTTACCACTACACAATGGATTTTTAATGCAAATTTTGATATTAAGAATATGAAAATAATCTTAAAAATTAGAGTGCCGGTATGCAGATTAAAACTCCCACAAAAAACAATCTTCATATTTCCAATTCTATCATAACGAATGAGTGGCATCCTACGAAGAATGGAAGTCTGACACCAAGAGACGTAACAGTAAATTCTAACAAGAAAGTATGGTGGCTATGCTCGCATGGTCATGAATGGTTGGCTACAGTTAATGAAAGGAGCCATGGGAATAGTTGTCCCTATTGTTCTAACAAAAAAGTCAACGATGAAAACAGCCTGCAACCACTCAACCCACCTCCGGCAGAGGAATCGCATCCTCCGAAGAATGAAAGCCTGACGCCGAAAGACGTAACAACACATTCTAATAAGAAAGTAAGCCCTGAAAATTGCCTGCAAACAGTTAATCCAAATCTGGCAAAAGAATGGCATCCCACGAAGAATGGAAGCCTAACACCGAGAGACGTAACCGCAATTTCTCACGATCAAGTATGGTGGCTATGCTCGAAGGGTCATGAATGGAAGGCTGCTATATCTAGTAGAAGTAAAGGGCAGGGCTGTTTCTATTGTTCCTATATGCAGAGAGGGAAACGTCAGTGAAAAATGTACAATTAAGTTACGAAAAGCCGGATACCACAATTCAAATGGTAATCCAGCACACCTTCGTCAACCCTTAACCCTTCTCCTTTAATCATCTATAGTTCAGCATGGTGCCGCGGCAACCTATGGCGCCGCACCAGCAGGCGAATTCCTTCTTGACCCGGGCTGTCTTGCGGATATCGATCACCAGACCGTAATCGTAAGAGAGTTCCTCGCCGACTTTTATATCGCGCAGGGCATTAAGAAAGATGCGGTAGCCATTCTGTTCGGCTTCCAGATTGGGTTCGCAGGAATGATTGATCCATTTGGCGGAGTTGCCAGTGTGCCTGGCGTCGATGACGTGGCCGTCGTCCAGATGAAAATAGAAGGTGTGGTTGGGTTGACTTGGGTCGTGCGGATGGCGGGCCTCAGCTTTTTTCCAGGTGATGATCTCGCCCTTGTACTCCAACACCTTGTCGCCAGTCTTGATGGGACGGATGGCATAGACGCCCTTACCGTGGATGCCCGATTTGCGCACCTGGGTGCGGCGACCTCCGGTAGATATACCGGATCTGGAATTAGCCGTCCGGGCGGCTGGCTTGAATTTTTTCTCGTCTTGCATCAATTGATAAGACCTTCCTTTTTTCCCGTCAGAGAACGGATCAGGGCAATACCGTTATAATAAAAAATTTTATCGTAAAATTCCTGCGAGAGGTCCATTTTCAGCAGGTTCTCAATCTCATCCTCCCGCGGCATTATCAGGTTCGGATAATCTGACCCATATAAAATTCTTGATTTATATTTTTCAAGATAATCAGGGCCCAGATTATATCCCGCATACGGCGGCGACATAAAACAGAAGGCGGTATCAAGGTACAATCGCGGACACCGGTCCAGGAGCCCGATGAAACCGGTATATTCATGCGCCCCCATGTGGGCGACAGTGGCGGGGAGTTCCGGGAATTTTTCGACCACCTTCATGAAGGGTTCAAGACCGACATATTGATTCCCCACTGGTCCCGTTCCCGTGTGAAACAATATGTGTTTATTTTTTCTGATTACCATCTCGTACAGGGGAAAGAGACGCGCGTCGAACGGATAAAAATTCTGGACAAGGAGCTGGAGCTTGAACCCGAGTATCTTCGGATTTTCGAGAAGCCTTTCTGCCATTTCCAGCGCATTATCATCGTCCGGGTGATACGCCGCGAAACAATAGAGATCTTCATATTCCTCAAGGATTTTTATGTTCCACCGGTTCAGTCCTTCTGCGATACCGGCACGGTGGGCGTAGTTGGAATACACAATTGTACCGACGCCTGATTGCCTCAGACGCGCGATGCACCCCTCGTAATAATATCGATGAATTATGTTCCAGTTATAATTTTTAGCAAAGGAATCCCAGATGGCATCAAAAAGCTTATCCGGAAACAGATGCACATGGAAATCTATTATTTTTTCGGGAAACCTTACCATAAGCAGCGCCGCCTTGTACATCTATTGGGGGATGATTCTGTTTATTATGTTAACTTTCTTGTTCTGTCAAATAATTGGAGCTGTCACCTGTTTTTCATTACCCTTATCAAGCCTCATGGGCTTTTTTACCGTAAACCCTCTCATATGCCGCGCAGTATGGGCATATGCCATGCTCGATAGTCTTGACAAACCAATAAGCGAAACCGCGCTGTTGCTTTCTTGCTTTTGTGCATACCGGACATTCGACGCAGCGCTGGGCCATTTTTTTATCTTTTTCGGTTACGGAAGTTGTTGTCATGTTCATCCTCCTGAATTAAATTGGGCGCTACAATCGCCGGTGGCTGCCAGATGGGCATCTATTAACCTCAATACATTACAAGATCCCAAAGATCAGGATCGGGGAAATCATTGCGAAGATGGTTGATGATACCGCGAAGCTGTGCTTTTTTCTCCGGCCTCCACAGATTCACCCAGTGAATAAATCGAATAAGAACATCGCGATCAGTTATCATATTAAGTTTCTGCCCTTTCAGCAACAGGACAACCCGTTGCAGATAGCTCTTGCGTTGAACGCCATAGAAAGGAGCCTTTTTCTCACTATATGAACCAGGATGCCTGAGCCAGAGGACAAACAGGCTATCGACAGTGTTATTGAGGACGGGGGCGCGCAACGAAATCCCGATCAGATAGGAAATTATCACATCAAGCTGATTGGCGGATTCTTCGTCAATATGCGGTTGGACAGTGTAATGAGCAATAATCGTCTCGCACGTATGGCAGAAATCGGTTGCCGTCTCCGCATGCATAATATGATTGGCAGCCCCTGTCAGTCGCCAAAGAACATCGGGATTCTTTACATGAATCCTGCACCAGGTGAGGATGTCCAGGACAGCTTGAAAGGGGAGATCGGGCAGCCTGGCGAGGAACTTGGTGACAAAAACGGCTTCTTCCTTTTCATGGTATATCCGTAGCCACCTGATGGCCGGTTCCCTGACTACTTCAGGTTCTCCTTTTGCCTCCAGCCAAGCGCGACAGACATAATCTGCTTCGAAATGTTCGGCAAAGCGACTGAGCCAAGCTTGCACATCTATCCGTACGAAGTCTCTGTCCTTGGTTGCGTCCAGCCAGGATTTGTAGACAAAATTGAGCCGCTTCGGAGATTCTGTTAGCATCTATATCCAGCCAGGCCCGCACGTCTGCCCGCACGAATTCTCCGTCCTTGGTTGCATCCAGCCAGGATTTGTAGACATAAATTGGCCGCTTCGGAGATTCTGTTAGCATCTATATCCAGCCATGCCCGCACGTCTGCCCGCACGAATTCTCCGTCCTTGGTTGCGTCCAGCCAGGATGGGTAGACAAACTCTGCCGCTGCGGAGACCCTGTTAGCTTCTACGTCCAGCCACGCCTGTACGTATGGTTCAATGATATTACGCAAACCGCCGGCATCGAGCCACGCCGGTGCAACAAAGCTGAAGTGAGAGATGGCGGCGTTACGTGCTGACCAACGTATTATCCATTCGGTTACAGTGGCGATGGGCAAACCCTTTTCCAGCCAAGCGACAAGGAGGTAATGAGTCTGGAATATGGTTGGGTGATTGCGGAACCAATCGAGCGCGTACTCACTAAGCATCTCCGGGTAAAGCCGCAATCCCCAAGTAAGAAGATAGTTGCTATTTGTTAATTTGACAGCAGCCTTGCTGAGCCATTTCCGCAGGATCGCATTCTCGGCAACCGAAACTTCATTTTCGTCTTTCACCAGACAGCGGGCAATCCAGCCGATGGTGTTCTGGATCGGCACCTCTCCTTCTGCACCTTCCCAAATCTCCGGTGATCGATTGAGAAGGTGAATCCTTTGCCGGGGATCAAGTCCCGCATATTGCAAGAGCATTTCCCTCGCCCCCCGCCAAGGTGCGGGATTCTCTGCCATCTGCGTTGAGAAGAGCGCCAGCCAATCCACATGACTTAATGGTGTCTCAAAAACGATTCGCTGAAGACTTGTCAGGGCTGAACGCAATACACCCAGATCGGCCGCTGTTCGAAACAGGTCGGCCACGAAACGGTCGGCTGTCCGTTCCACCGTTCCCAAGTAGGCAAGCATCAATCCATCGGCAAACACGTCATGCACCGTTCCCCATACGGGGCCGTCATGCATTTCATCCCATTCCCTCTCCTCAATCCAGCCGTCTTCGGCAAGGATGGTAAAGAGTCCGTTGAAACGATCTCTATCGAGATGATCGACGGTCTCCTTCGGCAAGGGGAAAAGTGCGCCCAGCGTCGCGAGGTCGCGCCCGGCTGAACGGCCGAACGCCGCATCCAGACGTTTTACCACCCATGAACCGAAATCTTCCGTGCGGATAAGTTCATGCAGTTCATCTTCGCGCCCCTGCTCACGCAAGTAGGCCATAAAAACGGCAAGGACAGGAATATCCTTGCAGACCCGAAGATGTCCGGCATCCGGCTTAATACCGGTGGCATTAAGGATGTGGCGTATGGCGGCATGGCGGTAACCATCCAGCCAAGTGCTCTCCTTGTCAAGGGTTACCTCAAGATGTCCGACGCGCCCCTTAACGGCTGCCTTGTAGAAACTCGGCCGGCAACTGGCTACAAAGCGAAGCCGACAACCAGACTGGTCGTTAATCTGGACCATGTCTTCAATAATCTGGGCAAAGTCGCCCTGGGTTTCCACATAATCGAAAATTAGGAGCGCCGGTGACGCAGTTCCGACTATTCTTGCCAACCGCTCGATCGTATCGCTACTTATCCGCCTTACTCTGAAGACTGGCCAATCGCGATCCTTTGCCAACCGAGCAATCTGGAGCGACAGCCGGCTTTTACCGAGGCCGCCGCCACCGGTGACAATTATCCCCGGGTTACTTCCCGATTGTAGAATGTCTAGCAGTTCTTCCTCACCAAGGATTGTGGAACCATCACTGGTGGGGATAAGGCCTTTATGCTGTTCGATGCTGTAATAGGGAAGTTTGTCATTGCCAAGATAAGCGCGGAAACCACGGAATTGGGATGGAGAGTCATGTGGTTCCAGACCGGGGATGAAACTATCACGGAACCAATAAAAGTAGACGAATGGATGCGCCGCGAGTCGGTCTTTGATTCTTTGCCAATGCAGTGCCTGAACTTGTATTTCGCGCAGATGGTCGAGATGGTGGAAATCGTCGGCAAGCTGAACGAAATCCTGCTTGATGATGTTCTCTAGAATTGTTACTTGGTTGAGATTGGTAAGATTAAAATTAATGCAGTAGAAAAATGTATCGATAACAGGATCTGAACAATACCAAGGCCGGTATTGCGCTTGACCTATTGTTGGACCTACAGGAGATGCAAGGTGTTCACGGAGTTTTGCCTCTACCTTTTTCCATTCACGCTGAGCGGTGTCGAAGTCACCGTCCTCCATGAACTTGCAATCTCCGACAAGACATCGATTACCATCAGTATGGCAGAAATCGATGCAGCCATCCTTCCCACGCGCAGGGAATTCTTCAAGGCCAGGGTACTCTCGCTTCAGAAGATCGCACACAAAGGCTTGGAAGGCTTCGCCCGCATCACGATATTGAGGAATTAGTGCATGCAAAGAAAAGTTTGGTATTAGCATTCTTTAGCAATCCAGTTAAAGATTTGTTGAACATACTGTTTAAGCTATTAGAAGCATCCGCAATATTCATTTAATCTTTTGCAGCATCTCTCCCATCATTTTATGGATTAGGTTGATGGCTTTGAGCGGGCGAACCATGACTTTTAATTCGGTAATCCTGCCATCCGCGCCCCAAGTGATCATGTCCACGCCATTGACGGTGATTCCTTCTATCACTGTAGAAAATTCCATTGCAAAGTACGAATCAGCGCTTTGTAGTAATGCCACTTTTTTGTCAAAAATTGGTAACGGCCTGCAACAATGCCAGGTGCTATTTTCAATTTTCTGGCTAATGTGATGATTTCATCACGAGAGCTAATATTCTGAACATTAGCGTTATATTCAGATGGGATAAGAAATTCTGCGGCGAAGTGATCCGCGCGCTTTTCGCGTTGGTCTTTGATGGTTCCATCGTTTATGAGCAGGTCTTTCCTGCCGTCATGCAGCACATGTCCGGCTTCATGAAAAAAGGAAAACCAAAACTTGTCTTCACCTTTACCTCGCAGGCATAGCAAAATCATCGCCTTGCGCGGAGACAACCACTTCGTAGCACCAGTCCAAGGCACTTTCTTCATCTCCGGCACCATGGCAATGGCGACACCTGCATCGGCGCAAAGGCGTTTCATTTCCGGTTCGAACGTTGCAGGCTCTTCACGTGTTAGGCAACGAATCGTCTGGAGCGCCTGTGTGAATGCCGATTTATCGAAGGACTGACAGTTTATCTTATGTGCTTGCAGCTCACCTTGACGAATCCACGCGGAGGCAGGGCCTGGCTGTGATTCAAAGCACGAAGAACGACGGGCCGCCACAACAGGAGTCGTCCATATTTCGCGCCACGCGCTGACACTGCTGACACCATAAAAACCAAGAGTTTCGCGCAACAGTGCCACTGGACTATCTGATTTTTTAATGGAACCCCGTTGTACTAATTCTTTTGTCGGGATAGTTTTCAACCACTGTAAATCAGATTCCATGCCCTTTCGTTCTTCGACCTTGGCCAAGTGTTCACGATACTGAGCTTCAAGATTATTCCAATAACGCGCGGGAACCCCAGTCGCAAGCTCAAGTCGATTTGCGCTCTCATAGGTAATTGGTTGTTCACCTTTGAAAATACGGTTGAGTGATTGCACCGTCAGTCCGGCACGGACGGCAAGCTCTTTCTGACTCATATTAAAAGATTCCATGATTTCCTGAAGTGTTTCGCCCGGACATACTGCGTAGTCAGGTTGAAACTCATATTGCTTTTTAGCTTTCATATTGAACCTTTCTCAGTGAGTATCTTTTATCTCGATAATTTCAATTTCTTTTACTTGTTTTNNGGCAGATAAGAAATATCTGCAAGTGTGTCAGCTGCTCCGAGTTCCATCAGCCGTTGTTTTAGTTTGCCGGCGTTTTTAGCCCCAAAATGCTTGACCATTTCCCGCTCCTGCGAGCAGATCTTCTGTAGCTTGCCTGTTCTAAAGTATATCCTCATATGATCAGCTTGTCAACAAATAGTTAACATACCATGTTAATATTATTAAATTGCTATGCTATTGATTTTATAACTTATTTCTATTTGCTGTTTGTATTGAATAGAAGTATCCGCAATATTTATTTAATCTTTTGCAGCATCTCTCCCATCATGCGATGGATTAAGTTGATGGCTTTAAGCGGGCGAACCATGACTTTAAATTCGGTAATCCTGCCATCCGCGCCCCAAGTAATCATGTCCACGCCATTAATGGTGATTCCGTCTATCACTGTAGAGAACTCCAGAACGGCATTGTTGTTTGAGATGACCTCTCTTAAATATTTAAAGCTGTCATTATTGAAAACATAAAGTGCTGCGGTAAGATAAAGTGTGGTGATTGGCTTGCCCTCTTGTGGTGTATGAACAATCGGGGAGTGGAAGACAACATTATCAGCCAGAATATTATCCAAACCGGCTGCATCCTTCGTTTCAATCAATTTATGCCATTCTGCTATGGTGTTTTCAATCATAGATGAACATCGAAAGGAATGTGTGTTTTGTTTTAAGATGTATCATTAATCCCACTACGCTTCGCTTCGGGGATAATTCAACTAACAAATATTACAGCACTGTGTTTGTAATATTTGAGTTTCATTAACAATGCAAGAAAAAAACTTCAAAGGGTCAAGGGTCAAGGCCAAAGGAATAAGGAAAAGATGTCTCCAAGAGAAGCACCCGGCGCATGCCGGGGTTCGACATGACAAGTAAAACTCTGGATTCCCCGGTCAAGTAACCTAAAGGTCATCTACGACCGGAATGACAATATTTTTAATATTTCGTTTTACCGCTTAGCGGATTACAGATGACCGATCAGGAGCAGCAGTAAAATCGCCACAACATGTAATACCCACCAGCCCGGCTGGAATAACATAAAATATTTCATGATGCCCTCCTCCTATTTCCAAAAATAATTACCGATAAGGTAAACGACGGTTAATGTGATAAGGTGCAGAAACCAAAAGCCCATATTCGGAAAACGGAAAAACCTGCCGCTGCTTATCTGCGTGTCGGGCCGGCTTATTACAGGATCAAGATCAAAAAGGGCTTTGCCCACGGCAAATTTCCCCCAAAGCATCAGAATATCAGGCAGGCAAGTTCCCAATAAGATTGTCTGTAGAGTCCATACTTGCGGGTGGTTTTCAATTGAAAAATGAGTCATAGTGATTGTACCGATGATTACTGTCATGCCATTGAGAAGATAAGCAAAAGGAATTGTTGATCGAAAAATAAATAAAGCAGGAATGAGGAACACGCTGATAAACCCGGCCACTAGGGGGATGTAATTTTCCGCGTCTTTGGCAATCGGATGTATCCGCAGATGAAGCAGCCAGCCACCCAGGGCTAAAAAAAAGATGGCCAAAATCAATACCAGCCGGAGATAATCTTTTTTCTTCATAGTTCACCTCGCTTTTTTATTTTATGGGTCACTCGGTAAATAATGTATTTAAAAATCCACGTGATTATATATATGCCCAATTTATTTTATTTCAATTATTATTTTTGGACTGGTGACCGGGAAAAGGAGAAGAGTGAAGGGTGTCAATTATCCCACTACGCTTCGCTTCGGGGATAATTCGACCAATAAGTTTCAGCGCACTACGCTTCTGAAACTTGGGTCTCATTATTTTTCTTTTGTAACATTTTTAAAGTAATCTGATATAATATAAGTAAATAGATTAAACCTTAGGAACTCTTAATATGATGAAATCATTTTGGTTGTGTTTTGTGCCTCTTTTTGTAGCCGTAAATGCTTTTGGCGTTTTGCCGCTATTTATAAATCTCACCGAGGGGGTTGAGCCGCAAAAAATCAGGCGTGTTGTTTTTCAATCGATGGTTACGGCATTAATTGTTGCTCTGGCCTTTATTGCCTTGGGTACAATAATACTGAACCTGCTCGGTATTACGGTTGCCGATTTCATGATCGCTGGCGGTACACTCCTTTTCATTATCTCGATCAGGGAAATTATTTCCACTGATAAAAGTCCATATCCTATTGATCTGGATAGCATGGGCGCCGTGCCCATCGGTGTGCCGCTGATAACAGGGCCGGCGGTGTTGACCACGTCAATGCTTCTAATCAATGAGCACACTTTGGTCATTACATCTCTGGCGATTAT
>PLMV01000192.1 GCA_003141615.1 Syntrophaceae bacterium | reverse complement strand
TTGCTTCTTCCAGAGGATTTAATTCTTCCCGTTGAATATTTTCAATCAGCGACATTTCCGCCGCTTGCATATCTGTTGCTTCGCGAATGACAATAGGTACATCTTTTAAGCCCGCGGCCAGCGCCGCCCGCCAGCGCCGTTCTCCGGCAATAATTTCATATCCATTGTCCAGTTTGCGGACGACAAGCGGCTGAATGATACCACTGTTTTTAATGGAAGCAATAAGTTGCTTCTGAGTGTTGTCATTAAAACTTTTGCGGGGCTGATAACGGTTGGGCCGTAATTCTTCAATGCCGCAGGAAAAAACAGATTTTTTCTTGTCGAAATCATCCAACAAATCCGGAAAAATGGCGCCAAGCCCTTTGCCGAGCACATTTTTTTGTGCCATTTACATTCCCCCTCGAATTATTTCCTGCGCCATTTCCATATAAGCCAGAGCGCCGCGCGATTTAATATCATAAAGAATAATAGGTAAGCCGTGGCTGGGGCTTTCCGAAAGCCGCACATTGCGCGGGATCACCGTTTTAAAGACCTTGTCGCCAAAATGTTGCCGTACATCATCGGAGACCCGATGCGACAGTAAATTGCGCTGATCAAACATCGTCAACAGGATACCGCCCAGGACGAGTTGAGGATTTAATTGCGCTTTCACCAGCTTTACAGTATTGAGCAAATATCCCAAACCCTCCATAGCGAAATACTCACACTGCAAAGGAACAATCAAATAGTCGGAAGCGACAAGAGCATTTACAGTCATAACACCCAGCGACGGTGGACAATCAATTACTATAAAATCATAATGCCTGTCCAGAGCGTTTAATAAATTACGCAGCCGCTTTTCTTTTTCTTCCATCCCGACAAATTCAACCTCAAGTCCAATAAGATCCTGATTAGAAGGTACTATATCGAGATGCGGTATCACCGTGTTAGAAATTACTTTTTCCAACGGCACCTGGCCGATCATCGCGTGATATAAATTAGCTTTTTGAAAAAAATTTCTATCCGCGCCCATCCCATTGGTGGAATTGCCCTGGGAATCACCATCGATTAGTAAAGTTTTTTTTTCCGCAGCCGCCAGAGAAGCAGATAAATTTATCGCGGTGGTGGTTTTACCAACACCACCTTTTTGGTTTGCTATACATATAATTTTATTCATTATTTTATTGAGCGTCTAAAAATAAATTCTTTTGCAAGAACTGTCGTTAGCACTAACATAAAAAAGTTCTTTTTAGAAGGTTTTTTTACTTTTTTCCGATAATAATTTTACGCTGTGCTTCTAAAAAAGGAACATTTATATCATGCTGAATAAATTGAGATATTTTGTATTGATTTATAGTTGGTGAGCACTGCGCAAGTTCCTCATCAACATTAGGGCCTTTCAAGGCAATCAGTTCGCCTCCCGGGGCGAGAAAAAATTCTCCTTGCGGCAGAAGTTCTGACAATTTAAAGGCGGCGCGGGAAATTAAAATATCAAATTTTTCCTTCCACGAATCAGTCTTGATGATATTTTCGACGCGGTCATGAAGAACAACCGTGTGAGAAAGATTCAAAAGACGAATAATATGTTTTAAAAAAGAAACTTTCTTGCGATTGGTCTCCAGAAGATAAAGCTCTAAAGCGGGCAGAGCTATTTTTAAGGGAAGGCCGGGGAAACCCGCGCCGCAGCCGACATCAATAATCCGGGCATGGGGCTTTTTAATAAATTGCAGAGCTGTCAGCGAATCCAGAAAATGGCGCGTGATAATTTCCTGCGAAGAATTTTCGGAAATTAAATTTGTTTTGGCATTCCATTGTAAAAGCTCATTTTTATAAACATCAAATTGAGTCAGCTGCGTATCGTTTAGCTCAATACCCAAATGCCGCGCGTTTTTACCAAGTGATAGTATTTCCTGATCCATGATGAAGGAATAACAAAAAACATCTGTTGCCGCAAACGATAAATTGAGTTCGCCAGGAAAACACTCCGAATGTACCCTCAGGAATCAATCAGTATTTCCACTATCTTAGAGTTAAATTATCTTGACATTCAAGAACATTAACACGTATACTTAACACATCTGGCAATGAACATATTGCCAATAGCATCGAAGTTGTTGGACATAAGAATGATTAAGCGACTTATTTTTATTAACAATCGAACATTTTGAATTCACATGGAGGTATTGTGTTATGCAGAGAGCGAGCGATCTTTTAAAGAGCAAAGCAAAACAGCTATGGACGATTCTGCCGGATGCTTCGGTACTTGACGCCCTGAAGCTCATGGCGGAAAAAGAAATCGGGGCATTGATGGTCGTTGATAAAAAGGATAAGGTTGTTGGTATCATCACGGAACGCGATTATGCACGAAAAATCATCTTGAAGGGTAAAACTTCCATGAAAACCAGTGTAAAAGAGATTATGACGCCTGAGGCTAAAATGTATAAGGTAAAGCCTGATACTTCGGTAGAGGATTGCATGGTGCTGATGACCGGGAAACATATAAGGCACGTGCCCGTTTTCGATGGAGGCAAATTTGTTGGAGTCGTCTCCATTGGAGACGTTGTAAAATCAACGATCTCCCAGAAGGACTTGCTGATTGATAACCTGAGCGATTATATCGGAGGGAAGTACTGAGCAAGATATCGCTGGTTTGAATTATTATTTGTAAGGGCAGGACCATCATGATCCTGCCCTTTTTCATTGAAGAAAAAACAATGAAAAAGTTTGGCATTAGCAATGTAGAGGGGCGGCATAATGTAGAGCTGGCGGAGCTTCTTGGGTTGTCTATAATTTATTCGTGAAACTCCAATTTCGATAGCGAAGCGCATAACCTAAAGGTCACAAGTCGGAATTGGAAAGTTAATGAGACCCAAGCTTTAGAAATAGAATGCACTGAAGCTTGAAGGTCGAATTATCCCGCAAAGCGGAGGGTATAATACCCAGCAGCTTGCTTCTAGGGTCATACCCGTGATTACTAAAACGCCTGACGACAAAAATCGTTACCACTCCTCACATTTTATGATCAAAATTCCTTTGACACACAAGACCCCTTATCTTATACTTTTCTCACAAACAAAGGAAGTTCTTATCAAGAAGAGCGTACTGCTTTACTCACTTTTTTATTATTAAAGGAGGCTTTATGATTTCAAAAATTCTTGTGCCATCAGACGGATCAAAAACAGCTAAAAAAGCAGCCGCGTATGCGGTTGATCTCGCCAAACAGTTGAAAGCCTCTATTATTATCCTGAGCGTTATTGATCAGCGCTCACTGATCGCCCGGACAGTTCCCGCGTCGGAGACGGCAATGCACACAATAGAGCCTATTGACGATTATCTGAAAGAGACTGCCGAACGGTTTACCGGAGAAATAAAGAAACTGTGCGATAAAAATGGTGTCGCATCTAAAATATTTATAAAGACGGGGCATCCTGTGGAAGAAATTGTGAAAGAGGCTAAGAAATCAAAAGCAGACCTTATTGTTATGGGCTCCCATGGAAGAAGCGCCTTATCAGCCACAGTTCTTGGTAGTGTTTCCTCTGGTGTTATCCACAATGATAAACGTATTCACGTACTCATTGTAAGAGGTTGATTGCTATTGTTTAGCTGGTTTGCCAATCGACGCCGGAAGAAACTAATACAGGAGCCGTTTCCTCCCGCATGGGAAGATATCCTGCAAAGGAATGTTGCCCATTACTGCATGCTGGACGATATTGAACGTTCTCAACTGCGCGCACTTGTCCGGGTCTTTATTGCCGAAAAGGATTGGGAAGGATGCGGTGGACTGGAACTGACCGACGAAATCCGCGTTATCATCTCTGCGCAGGCGTGCCTCCTTCTTCTTGGCCTGCCTCACAATTACTATCAGAATGTCGAAACGATCATCGTCTATCCATCCACCGTGGTGCCACCCCAGCGGAAGCTCGGTTTTTTTGAAACAGCTCTTGCGCCCGTAGAAAATTCCCACCCCATTATCGGGCAGGCCTTTCAACAGGGACCTGTCATTATCATTTGGGATGCGGCTCTGCATGGCGGCCGCCATCCCGAATTGGGCCATAACGTTGTCTATCATGAATTTGCCCACAAGCTCGATATGCTCGACGGCGCCGCTGACGGCACGCCTCCGCTGCGGGACAGGGCTGAATACCGTGACTGGGTGCAGACATGTTCCCGTGAATATCTGCGCCTCAAGCATGACGCCGAACATGGCAGGAAATCTTTCCTTAATGCCTACGGCGCAACCAGTGAAGCTGAATTTTTCGCTGTGGCCACGGAGCAGTTCTTTGATCAACCTTTATTAATGATAAAAAACGCCCCTGATCTTTATCGTGTTCTTAAAGAATACTACCGTCAGGATCCCGCCCTGCGCGCAGGGAAAAATTTCTGCGCTGTTGAAATTGAAAAAACCGTCTGACAGATTGTCTATCCGCGCTTCGGCGGCTCAAGTCGGCGCGTCTGGGGTTGTCTGTAATTTATTACTAAAAAGCCCGACGACAAACATCGGCAACGAACCCTACCCGTGCGACCAAGATTTCCTTGACATACAAGACCGGTATTCCTATAGTTCAACCATGCAGAAGTAATGTCTTATCAATTCAATTCAAGATTTAAGGAGGTTATTATGAAAAAATTTTGGTCTGTTTTTGCTCTTGGTGCAGTTGCTATGCTTATGGGTTGTGCCACTATGATACCGGTGGGTGGCTTATACACGGGAGTAAAAGTGCCAGTGATAGCAACCAGCAACAGCGGCGCTTCCTCTAAGACTGGAGAAGCGAAGTGCATAAGCGTACTTTCCCTGATTGCCATTGGCGACTGCAGTATCGATGCCGCCAAGAAAAACGGCGGTATCACGAAAGTGAACAATGTTGATTGGGATGCAATGAATGTTCTGGGAATCTACGGATCTTACAAAGTTATCGTTTCAGGCGAATAAAAAAGCGAAGTTCGTATATTAATTGTTGGGAGGAGAAATAATGAAAATAATGAATATTCAGGGCATTATTTGTTTAGTAATTATTTTCCTATTCGCTAATCAAGCATGGGCGGCAGAATGGATACACTATATGTCAAATGCCTCAGGGAACTCGTATTATGATAAAAGTAGCATAAAAAAAGTAAATAAAAATATTAGCAGTGTATGGACTAAAGTAATATTCAATAAAGATGGAAAAACAAAGGCTTTTTCATTTCTTAAAAGTATAAATAAAGCACCCGACAATCCTGACATCTTGGAACTGGAGTTAAGGTTGCAGGAAATTGACTGCGTAAATAAAAAAAGCAGAATTTCTTCTGCAAGTTTTTATAATAAAAAAGGTAATGTTGTTTTTTCGCTTCCGAAAAATGTTTATGGTGAATGGCAGAAGATTATTCCAAAGTCATCTTCTGAAACGCTTAATAATAAAGTTTGTAGTGCTGGCAATGCTTCCAAGACAAAAAAGAAATAGTTTCTTTGAATTCAAATTACCGGGAAAAGCGAAGTTCGTATATTAATTGTTGGGCAGAAATTAAATTACTCGAACAATTGCGAAACCATATAAGACACTTTTCGAAGGAGGTTGAATTCTACAAACGTGTATGCAGACATCCACGAACACCGCGTGTCTCAAAACTATTTCTCGGTGTCGCAATAGCATATGCTGAATCCCCAGTAGATTTGATTCCAGACTTTATCCCTGGGTGCCAGGGGTCAGGTCTTGAAATATAAGTTTTTCATAAACTATTACCAGTTCTAGATTTCAAGAGATAAAAGATTTCTGGATTCGCTGGTCAAGCCAGAGAATGACAAAGATGAATTTTCCCCGCCCCTCAATTCTCGCCCTCCGGGGGTGGGAAAGTTTGGGAAGGGATTTCTGATGAGTGAAGGAAGGAAAAGAATCCGTGCAATTTTTGTGCTGATAATGGTGTCATAAATCGCGGCGTAGAGCAGGGATAAAAAAGAAGGATTCATCTGAAAATTAATGTATAATATTATTATATGAAAAAACACAGCAAAACAGGCCTTACCCGACTAGAAATTAGTGCGTTGGTCATAATCATAATACTGGCGGCCGCTGTTGTTATTCCTAAATTCTGCAGTCTTAGCGAGGAAGCCCAGAGGGCGTATGAAAAACAGGACTTAAGCCGCATAAGAATCGCTATAAGCAACTATTACATCGACTCTATGCTGAAAAACCGCACTCCGTTATGCCCCGAAACTCTTGATTCAGCCAATATCGGCTATGCTTCGTCAGACAATCCTTTGTTTACCAATGTCCTCATCAATAATGCGGTAAAAGCAGGAGGATGGCGTAAACTCGGCTCTACGGCCTATGAAGGTTGTAGTGGCACAAAATACACTTATAGTCCCGGAACATGTTATTTTAATGAATAATTCTTGATAAAACAGGAGGCAGAAGATGGCTTTAAAGGCAATAAGAAAAAGATATTTTGTGAATTTCTCAATACAATTTAAGTATATTATGATGAGCGTTTTGCCTGTTTTACTAATGAGCCTGNNAAGATGTCAACAATCAGCTCGAAATATTTTCCAAAAAAATAAGCATACTTCAAGAAGAACTGAATATTCAATATTATAACCTGGTTGAAGAATGGGCTAAAACTAGAATGAAGCTTTTGGCCGTACTTTTCCTGGGCATGCTTTCTGTGGGTATAATATCCCTGATTTATTCCCACCGTATCGCCGGTCCGATCTACCGTTTAACGAAGGCAGTAGAAGCGTTGCAGGAGGGTAAGGAAATTGGCTATATCAAAGTGCGTCCAGGTGATGAGTTCCATGACTTGGCGGATTCACTGGAGAAGCTTCGGGTGATTCTTAAAAATCAAGGCTACCTCAAGTAAAAGTCTCTACCCAACCGTACGAAACGGGGTCGAACGGAAACGAGATCGCATCTTTACCCTTGACAATTGCCACGGCTCCTGAGAGTCGCCTTGCAATGACAGGGGGAGGATGGATTTCTGATGAGCGAAGGAAAGAAAATAATCAGTGCAGGTAAAGATCAGTATGTCTATTGAGCCGAATCGAATGAAGAATAAGTTTCCTTGAAAATCACGGGTATGAACCCCAAAGCAAGCTTTGGGGTTCATACCCTCCGCTTAGCGGGATAATTCGACNNGTTTCATTAGAATTGGAGTTTCAACAATAAAGTATATTATACGGAGAGTCGCCATGAAAGAAAAAAAGATTACCCTGCAAAACAAGAAAAGTGACCTTAGAAAACTTGTTATGCTGATGAACAAGCAAAATAAAAAATTTTTCCCGCCCATTTATGCATTACTTAAATCAATCGATTATGTTCTCAACGGGGAGGAACTAGGCCTTTTGCTCCGGTTGAGTACCGATATTTATTCATATGAACAGGCGGCGGTCGTAAGCGGCATGGATACCGGGAAGTTCAAGCCGCTCTTTGAATCCCTCAAACAAAAGGGATTTATCGGAATAAAATACACGCAAACAGATGAAGAGCGTTATTCCCTCCATCCTATTATCGTCGGATGGTTTGAAGCACAGGTTTCGTACTTAATCGGAAAGCCTGACGAAAAGGAATTTGCACGAAGGTGGATGGAATTTATTAAATCCGGGCGGAAATACAACTTCTTCCCTCTCAGGAATATAATGAACGTGACGATCAGGAAAGCGCCGGTAACGAATCAGAGTGTCGGTCTGGTCCATGAAACTAAAGACGCTAAGGGAAAGTCCATTATTAATATCAATCATACCATTAATGTGCCGGACTCAAAGATCTATCCGACAAATTCCGTTAACGATCTGATACTGGAATACGGAACAAAAAGCGTCATCGGTCAATTAACCTGTATGTGCAGACGGGTTACCTTGAACCTTGATGATCCCTGCCGGTTAAAAATACCTGACGACGGAGGATGTTTGGGTTTTGGAAATGGGATCAAACCAGCTATCAAATATGGATATGCCCGCCAAATCAGCAAAGAAGAGGCGTTTGATGTTTTACAAAAAGTGAGAGACAAGGGCGCCATTCATACGGTTTTTCACGAAAAAGACGATGCCGGTCTTCCTCAGGTAGGCATATGCAACTGCTGCTGGGACTGCTGCGGAATACTTCGCTCTTACAACATGGGGTCTCTGCCGCTGCGATACAGCAGCTTTTATATGGCGAAGATAGCGGACAGCACGAAATGCACAGGATGCAAAAAGTGCGAAAAGTACTGCCCGACTGCGGCAATTTCCATTGTTGATAAAAAAGCCTTCATCGATGAAAAAAAATGCATCGGATGCGGACAATGCGTGCATCAGTGCGCCTTTTCGGCTGTCGAACTCATCGAAGATAAACGAACCGCATTCCTGCCGATGCTTAAAAAATCAGAGGCGAGAATCACGACGTAGTACAAGAGAAAGACATGGGGTCGCATCTTTGGCTCCAGCTTCTATGTGATAAAAATTTTCTGGATTCTCTGGTCACGCCAGAGAATGACAGAGACGAAATTCACCCTCCCTTAGTCCACGCCCTCCAGGGGTGGGGAAGTTTATGAAATGATTTTTTACGAGCGAAGGAAAGAAAAGAATCTGTGCCTTTTGCGATGACGCGCTGGGAACCATCGATGTAGTTGGAATCGCGGAAAAAATTTCGGCAGGAGAAATCAGCGTCTTCGAAGCCGTTGAAGCCGCTATCGCGCGGACAAGGTCGGTTAATCCTGAAATCAACGCTATTGTTACAGAGACTTTTAAGGCGGCCAGGAGAAGATGACGATTGGTATTCAACCTCCATGTTTTTGTCGCAGGGCCTGTGACCCTTCCAGCCACTGTTTGATGCGGTTGGCATCACCGTAACGGGTCAATTTGCCCTGGGCATCGAGAAGCACGATCAGTACGGGACGTTTGGCCACCTGTGACTGCATTACCAGGCACCGGCCAGCTTCATCTATGAAGCCCGTCTTAGAGAGTCCGATCTGCCATCGAGGATTCCCGATCAGGTGATTGGTGTTACGGAATTGCAGTGTTCGACGACCTGAAAGGATTGTGGTTTCTTTGCATGTGGTGTATTCCCGGATAAGGTGATATTGGTAGGCTGCGTCCACCATCCGCGCCAAGTCTCTGGCAGAGGAGACGTTGCCGCAGTGAATACCGGCGGGATCTATGAAGTGTGTCTCGACGAGTCCCAGCGACCTAGCCTTGGCATTCATGGCGGCAACGAAAGCGCCGAGACCGCCCGGATACGTCCGCCCCAAAGCATGAGCGGCGCGGTTCTCGGAAGCCATTAAAGCCAGCAGCAGAGCATCTCCGCGTGTGAAGCGGGTATTAACAGGCAGGCGAGAGTGGCTGTGGCGAAAGGTGTCCACGTCTTCAGATGCGATGGTGATCGATTCTTCGAGGTCCATTTTGGCATCCAGCACTACCATGGCGGTCATGAGTTTGGTGATGGAGGCAATGGGCATTATTGTCTCTGCCTGTTTCTGAATCAGGCATTCCCCTGTCATCTGGTCTTCCACCAATGCGGAGGCGGAGCGCAAAACGAGATTTCGGGGAGCCCGGATCGCCGTTGCTTGCGAATAGTTTACATGGGCAGCCGGGATTCTTGACGCATCTGAAAATCCTACAACCCCTGGAACAGCCAGTATAGCCCCAATCAGAAGTATTACCATCCCCCAAACATATCTATTTGCCATACTCTCCTTAGCACCGATTTTAGATGCTGCTTTATGATTATCTTTCGTCAGACCCTATAAAATCAAAAACTGTTCCACAGTAATACCCAATTGACCTGCTTTTGATAATTGTACCACATCTTAAGTTATAGTGCAGCTATTTTTTATTTTTCCAGTAACGGTATCAGCCACTTTCAATAAAATCGGTACGGCAGACTCATCGAGCGAAGAGGACTATATTAGCTACCTCACATTTTTAGATCAATATTTTATTGACATACAAGAGCGGCAATTTTATATTTTATTCCGTAACAAGCAACGTATTCGTTATCGAAAAACTATTTTACAATGAATGCGAATGTATATAAATAAATGATACTATCAAGAAACTTAAGAAGGAACAACTAACACAGGCTTGCGGTTAATGACCTGCCCCAAATGCTTGTACCACAAGTTAAGTTAAAGTTGCGCAGTTTTTGATTATTACCGATAAATGTTGTATGAATTGGAGAAATAAGAAAAACAACGTTACAGGAAAAAGTGAATAAAAAACTCAATGATCAATTTTGAAAAACAAATAATCATCGCAAACGTTGATTATACATACTTAGTTTCAGTAATGGGCAGTTGTCAGAATTGAGGATTACGATTTGAAAGATATTAACTTCACCTATCCAGTTGGAATCCAGATAATAGCGTGGCGTATACACTGGGAAGAACATTTGTTTGGAGAATTTAAGGCCCACCAGGAATGAAAAGGTTAACTACCGAGAGCAACAACTGAACAGGGGCAGTTATTGTGTCAAAAACAACAGCAAAAGGCGTAAGAATTATTCCGGCGACATTATTTTCCTTGTTTTTACATGTCCAAGCTGAATGACAAAGCTCATTACAATCAAATGGCCGCACTAAAAAGTCATTATTTTCAGGAGCGATTCTGTATGCAAGTCTATCTATATAAAGACTACCTTTTTTATATCCGACAATTACAACGGAAGGATAGCCACGCCAATTATGGCCGGACAGCATTAAAGTTATAGATTTATCAATGTTAATTTCATTATCATTCGATGAAGAATAAAAGACAATTCTCACAGGTTGGCCAGCATATTTATCTCCGCTAGGTAACTGCTCCTTTGTAGATTTGCCAAAACGAAGCGTTGATTTGGCATCAGAATTCTTTTCCATGGGCAACAGTAATTCAATGACAGGTCTTTCTTTACAATCATTGGAATCAGGTAAGACCATTATACTGGCATAACTATGACCATTAATCGTTTCACGCCCAGAGTAAGTTCCTGCCAATTCATTATTTGTTGGCGTAAATTCATCGACGAAATCCGATTGGGGATGGTAAATGAACTGATTGACGGCTAAAGTTGCACAACCTGTTAGTGATAAAAATAATGTCAAAGAAAAAAGAAATAACCATAAATTCAGAATTGTCTTGTGTTGAGACATTATTATTTCTCCATTTATTTATTTGCTGACAATTAATTATACGAACTTTGCTTATTCAGATGGGCAGGTATCTATATAGCACATATTCTTTTTTTCAAAAAGAAAAATACACGGTATTATTGATTACGGATTGAAAGTTAGCATACCTGACAAGGATAACGATTTGTTTCTTACAGCTTGCTATATTGTAGT
>PLMV01000144.1:6933-9585 GCA_003141615.1 Syntrophaceae bacterium | reverse complement strand
CCATTACTGAAACTTAGTAGGTGAAACAATTGTCAAGGCACATCTTTTTTAATATCCGATAACTAATTGGTAATGAACACTCTCAACGTCTCTGAAGCGACAAGGGAAGTTCCAGATGGTTTTCTTCCAACAGTTTCCTGTTTGTGAGGATATCCAAAATCGGGCCGTCGGCGACAACGGTGCCTTCCCTGATCACAATGCAACGATGACAGACATCCATAATCAGGTCAAGATCGTGTGAGGCGATTATTTTCGAATGTTCGAAGGTTTTGAGCAGATTAATGAGCAATCGTCTTGATCTGGGATCGAGATTCGCCGCAGGCTCGTCCATGGCCAGAATATCCGGCTCCACGGCCATGACCGACGCAATAGCCACGGCGCTTTTCTGGCCGCAGGAGAGGTGATGGGGCGGTTTATCGCGCAGTTCGAGACTGTTTACCAGATTCAGCGCAAATTCCACTCTTTCCCGCACGGCAGTCTCATCCATGCCCAGATTGAGAGGACCGAAAGCCACGTCTTCGTAAACGGTCGGCATAAAAAGTTGATCGTCGGGATTCTGAAAAACAATACCGACTTTTCTGCGGATTTCCTGTCGGGTCTGCCTGGTGAGATAAAGATCACCGATATTTACGGTTCCCGACGTCGGCATGAGATAGCCGTTCATGTGCAGCAATAGAGTGGATTTGCCGGCTCCATTGGCGCCGATGATGCCCACCGATTCGCCGTGCGTGATGCGGAAAGAAATATCCCGCAGAGCTTCTGTTCCGTCCGGATAGCGGAAATAGACATTTTTAAATTCTACAATATGATGGCTCATGAAAACACTCCTTGGACAAACCGGCCCAGAATTTCCGTTACCGGATAGAACCGGAAGATGTAGAGAAAGACTGCAACGGATGTGGCAAAGACAAGATCGCTTGCTTTAATATGAAAACGTTTGAGCGTAGGCATATCCCCCTGAAATCCCCGGGACAGCATGGCGAAGTACACTCGTTCCGCTCTCTCGACGGTTCGGATGAAAAGGATTCCGACTATACGGACAAAAACCTTTGTGCCTTTGCCGCGCTGTCCATAAGATCGCATGTTTCTGGCCCGGACGATCCGTATGGTTTCTTCCATGAGGACAAAAATATAGCGGTAGAGAAAGAGAAGCTGCGAAACAAAAAGCGACGGAACGCCCAACTGCCTGAGGGCGTGGCAAACACCCGGAAAAGAGGTGGTGGCAACAAGCAAAAGCGCCGTGCTGACGGTGAGGGTGAATTTGACCATGATCGAAAAAAAAGAGAGCCATCCTGCCGAAATCGTCAATCCCTTAAAAATAAAGACCTGTCCTGAATCCAGAAGAGGATTGAAAATCCCGATAAAGATAGCAAAAGGCGAGACTAAAGCTACCTTCTTAAGGATAAACATGAGCGGAATTTCACCTATTGTCATCAGCAGCACCGGATAGAGGAAAAAAGGCAGCAGGGCGACGATCTCATACTTGGAAAAGGATATAACCGTAAAGAGAAAGAGCAAGGTTACGATTAGTTTTGCCCGCGGATCCAGCCGATGAATAAAGGTGTTCTTGTAGGATAGCTGGTCAATAAATCCGATATTGTAATATTTTTCATCAAAAGTCATGGTTCAATCCGGCGCCTTAACAAACATAGTTGTCAAATATCATATGCCCCGGCAAGAACTCCAGTTATTTTTGCCAGAGCATATGTCTGATTTTTCCTAAAGAGACTATTGTTTTTTGAAGCGCCGAATTCCGAAACCGATAAATAAAATAAACATCAAAACAATTGCTCCCCCAAGAATACCGGCAAACGAAGTGCCGGCTTCAATTCCCGGCCAGACCGGAGGCTTCTCTTCTTCTGTTTTCTCTTTTTCCGCCGGTTTGAAATTATAGTCAGGAAGAAAGGCGGTTTTCTCCTGAATATCCTTGAGCAGGGAAGCTATGCCATTTGTCTGTTCGGCAAGTTCTCGCTTGCCGGTAACTTTTTGAATGGACCATTCCAGACCATCCGGATGAGTTGAGGCAAACCAGGAGAGGGCGCCGCCGGTGACAACGGCCAGAATCACAAAAGCGGCGAGAACATTCTTCAGCGAAATACCGGCATCGAGAGGCCGCAAGGTATTGCTGGCTTGGATAATCTCCGGCCTGACAGTTTTTATATAGCTGATTATTCCGGCTGTGATAATTCCCTCCACAAGGCCGATGGCCAGATGGATCGGCTGCATAAGCAAAACAAATGTGCCGAATGGCAGTTCACTCCTGCCGGATAAAAGCGTCTCCAAAACAACCGAAAATGCGCCCAGTTGCAGGGCAATGATTGCGCTCACGATTGCAGCGATATATATCCGCTTGGCGCTTGTTCCGTCACCCGCGATGGGTTTGTAAATTAGAGGATAGGCAAGAAAACAGGGATAGAAGCCCATATTCCAGATATTACAGCCAAGGGCAAGCAGTCCGCCGTCGGCGAAAAAAAGCGCTTGTACCATCAGCACCGAAGCCAGAACGAGAAAGGCCGCATATGGTCCCAGCATGACGGTCAAAAGGATGCCTCCTGCTATGTGCCCGCTCGAACCTGTGCCGGGGATGGTGAAGTTGATCATCATGGCCGCAAAAATAAATGCGCCCATTACCCCCATCAGCGGAATCGTCTT
>PLMV01000144.1:0-6849 GCA_003141615.1 Syntrophaceae bacterium | reverse complement strand
CGGAAGGTAACTCCGGCCAGCAGGGAAAGGTCGGTCTCGGATTTGCTTAAACCGCCCTTAACGCCGAGATCAACATCAAAATTTTCATTTATAGAATAGATGATTCCCCCAATGATAAAGGCGGGATCGTTGTTTGCGTCCTCATCGGGATTGCGCTCAATGCCAACATTAGCGACCAGCTTCAAATTTTTAATAACTTCCCATGTAGCGGCAAAAGAAGCATGCCAGATATCCTTGCGTTCATCGACCTTGTTTTCATTTCTGATGTAACCCAGATTTGCATGAAATGCCCAGGAACCCAGCTCCTTCGAATCGATCAAAAAAAGATGGCCGCCCAGTTGTCCGGTGCCCAGACCCTTTTCATCATTACCGGTGGGAATGCTGATTCCCGGTTTTAATGCCATGCTGAATCCGTTTTTCTCGAATAGCCGCCACTTCGTTTCCAGCACCGCATCGCCGATTCCTTTTTCATCATATACCGTTATTTCATTTACTTCCGCCTTCCCCCAAAGATAGGGCAGGCTCAGAACCAGGTCAACGTTTTCCACGATCCCGTAGGATAACGTGGCCGCCGCCTGACCTCCGGTAGTCTTGACAGACACGTCTTCAGTATCATCCTTGTCCCAATCGTATTGACCATTTAATTCCAGCTGAAATTTCCCTTTCCCCTGTGTGCCCGTATCATCGGTAATCAGTGGATGTGCCGCCCAGGACGGGCAGACGATAAGCAGCAGCGCCACAAATATCAGTCCCTTTGTAAACCATTTCCACGTCATCTTAAATTCTCCTTAGGGTGTTACGATATTTATTTTAGTAACACGTTATTTTGATTCTGTCAAGTTTTTTTGCGAAAAAGTGAAGAGGCGGGAAACATTTTGTCGTGTAACACAGAGAGGAAATAGACAACAGGACAGGTTTTTTTAATAAGGTGACCTACTATAAATCATTTTTTGTTTGATTTTCTGGAGGGTAATAAGCTAATATCAATAAGTATCCTCGTCGGTCTTGCCGCAATTTTTACAATTCAAACTTTTTGCGGCTGCGGCATTAAGTTTTCTATGGAGACCTAAAGAGATATCGGCGGGTTCCGCGTAATTTTGAATATAAAAAGGAGAGACGTATTATGGAAGATATTAGAAAAATACTTGTTGTGAACTGGATGACTCAATATTGTCAGAGGACGTTTCATTACGCGGTTTCACTGGCCGGAAAGTACGGCGCTGAACTTTCCGTGATTTATGTAATCGATACATTATGGTTGCAAGGCTGGAATTTGCCAACAATGTCGCAGGAGGAAGGGCGAGAGAAGGATATGAAAAGAATCCAAGCGGAACTGGATTATCTTATCGGCAATGAAATAAAGAAGGGCGTAAAGATCAAAAAAATTATTAAGGAAGGCGATCCCATTGAAGAAATTCTGAAGGTTATTGGAGAAGAAAAAATTGATCTGGTTATTTTGCGCGCCCATGAAGAAAGCCGTGTCGAACACTTTCTGGTCGGCAGCAGTAACGATGCGATAATTCGAAAGATGCCCTGCTCCATTTTTCTGGTGAAGAATGAATTACTCAACCATTTTGAATGAAAATGTTGAATTTTGATATCCGGATTTTGCTCATTTTTTGCAAGTGCATTAACTGATTCCGGCAATTTGTAGGTTGCAAAATAGAAAATAAGTAATTTTGCTATAATTATATAATCTTAGCAAAATATTACTGACCATGACTTATTCTTGCATTATATTTATTATTTTCCTGTTAAAATCATCTTTACAACTATAATTTTTTATGCTAGTGACTGATAGTCATTGCATGAAAGTATTTTTTTATGATGATATTATCAGTTAAAAATTAATAAATTAAATGAATTCCTTTTTATTATTTATATTATTATGAAAAATAACCCGCTTGTATTTAATCACGAAATTATAAAATTAATAGAAATTAACGATATGGGCATGTTGCACCCAGGTGAACAGCCTTAGATTATTGAAAGGGGGAAGTATGGCAAAAGGGAATAATTCCGAATACAAGAAAATGATTGACAAGCAGTACAGTGACTTGATGAAGCATTGTCAGGTTCAAATGGAAAAAGTTGAAAAAGATTTACCTGAGCCAAAGGAAGATTTTCAGGCAGTGTTAAAGGAGCATGGCGTTAGTCGTAGGGATTTCATTAAGTGGACCTCGGCTATGACTGCTGCTTTGATGCTTCCGCCGATTTTCCGTCCGATGGTGGCAAAAGCAGCGGAGAATTTCAGCCGCCTTCCCGTGGTATGGCTGCACTTTGCCGAATGCACCGGATGCTCAGAAGCCTTCTTACGTTCTTCTTATCCCAATGTTGATGATATACTCCTTGACACTATTTCACTGGAATATCATGAAACATTAATGGCAGCTTCCGGCTACCAGGCAGAGCAAAATCTGGAAAAAGCCATTAAAGACTTTGCCGGTAAATTCATTTGTGTTATCGAAGGCGCCTTACCCAGAGGGTTGAATGGAAAATATCTTACACTTGGTCCTAAAGGCAAGACAGGCATTCAGGTAGCCAAGGAAGTCACTTCCAAAGCTGCCGCTGTTGTCTGTATCGGCGCATGTTCCTGTTATGGAAATATTCAGGCTGCCAAACCAAATCCTACCGACGCGGTTGGTATCAGTAAAGCATTAGGAATCAGTACGGTGAATATCGCCGGTTGCCCACCCAACTCCGTAAATTTCACAGGCACGCTGCTCCACTACCTCATGTTTGGTTCATTGCCCCCATTGGATTCACTGGGCAGACCGGTATGGGCTTACGGAAAACGTATTCATGATTATTGTGAAAGAAGGCCGCATTATGACGCTTCAGAATTTGTTGAAGAATGGGGCGATAAAGGTGCGCTCAAGGGCTGGTGTTTGTATAAAATGGGCTGCAAAGGTCCTTACACTTATGCCAACTGCGCTAAAGTTCGCTTCAATGATGGTATTTCCTGGCCGATAATGGGCGGACATGGTTGCATCGGCTGTACCGAACCGGGGTTCTGGGATACGATGGCCCCGTTGGAGAAACCGCTTGATGAAAAAACTTACGGTGGTGGTGAAAAAACCGTTGATAAAATTGGAATTGTTCTCACGGGCGCAGCTGTAGCCGGTATTGCTGTACATGCGGTGGCAAGCGGAGTAAGACACTCAGGAGGTAAAAAATAATGACTAAAAGAATAATTGTCGATCCCATCACCAGGATTGAAGGACATTTAAGAATTGAAGTAGAAGTTGATAACAACAATGTTATCAAGGACGCGTGGAGCAGTATTACTCTCTGGCGCGGTATTGAAACCATTTTAAAGGGCCGCGACCCGCGTGATGCCGGATTGATTGTTCAGCGTTTCTGCGGCGTTTGTACTTTTGTTCATTACGAAGCAAGTATCCTGGCCTGCGAAGATGCTTTCGGTATCAAACCGCCGCCCAACGCTAGAATCGCCCGTAATTTAATCAGCGCTTCTCTTTACCTGACTGACCATGTCATGCATTTTTATCATCTGCATGGTTTGGACTGGGTGGATGTAGTTAGCGCCCTTTCGGCCAGCCCCCAAAAAGCAGTGGATATGGCCAAGGCTTACAACCCCGATCCTTACAACTGCTCGGCAACTCACTATAAAGCAGTTCAGGAACGCCTTACCAAATTCGTCAAATCCGGTCGTCTGGGGCCTTTCGCCAATGCCTATTGGGGAAATCCATCCTACAAACTTCCGCCGGAAGCCAATTTAATCATACTTTCCCATTATCTTGATGCCCTGAAGATTTCCAAAGTCGGCGCCCAGATGATGGCTATACTTGGCGGAAAGAATCCTCATCCCCAGACACTGGTTGTCGGCGGTATTACTTCAGGCATGGATTTATTTGATGCCGAACGTATGGGGCAGTATTTGTTCCGTTTCAAGGAAATGAAAAACTTTATCGAAACAGCTTATATACCTGACGTTCTTCTGGCTGCCACGTACTATAAAGACGAAGGTCTGAAAGGTATCGGCGGCGGTGTCAAGAATTATATGTCTTATGGCGGATTCCCGCTGGATGATGACTGGAACAAATTGCTCTTCCCGCGCGGAATTGTCAAAGACAGAAATTTGGCTAAGCCCTTAAAACTTGATGAAGAAAAAATTACCGANNCCCCGCTATGACAACAAACCTTACGAAGTAGGTCCTTTGGCTCGTGTGATTGTCGGCTATGCCCAGGGTGATAAAGCCATTAAGCCGCTTATCGATTCCACCCTGAAAGCAACGGGGCTTCCCGCGACTGTTCTGTTCTCCACATTAGGCAGAACAGCAGCACGCGCTTTGGAAACCAAGCTGGTTGCGGACAATACCGAAGGGTGGGTTAATGAGTTGATCGCAAATGTCAAAAAGGGCGACACCCGCACTTGGACAAGATGCGATGTACCCAAGAAACCTGCCAAGGGTCGCGGCATGACGGAAGCGCCGCGTGGCGCTCTCGGTCATTGGATAAATATCGAAAATCAAAAAATTTCCAACTATCAGGCTGTTGTTCCTTCAACCTGGAACTGCTCGCCCCGTGATAAAGCAGGTTTACGCGGCCCTTATGAGGAATCATTAATCGGAACGAAACTGGCTAAAGTAGATCAGCCGTTGGAAATTATTCGGACGATCCATTCATTTGATCCGTGTATGGCTTGTGCGGTGCATATTGTCGATCCGAAAACAAATGAGGTCAAAAAATTTAAAGTAGCTTAAGGGGAGGTGACCATGCAAAAAACTACGCAAAAATATCTAGGTATCAAAGAGTGGTCTGCTTCCTTGCGCATTAACCACTGGTGCGTGGCAATCTCAATATTCGTATTGATTGTGACCGGTTTCTATATTGCCGATCCTTTCACTATTTCCTCCGGAGAAACGGTGGACAAATTCTTCATGGGCAATGTGCGTTTTGTCCATATCCTGTTCGGCACTTTTCTCATCTTTCTGTCCATCTGGCGGCTTTATCTGGCCTTCTTCTCCCGTTTTCATGCGGACTGGAGGGATTTCCTCGCTTGGACGGATATAAAGGCCACAATCGAGCAGATTAAATTTTATCTACTGATTAGCGAACATCCGGAAAAGAAATACCTATACGGACCAATGCAGGCCTTGGCTTATACGGGCTGTTGGTTCCTGGGTGTGGTCACCACAGTCACGGGCCTGATCCTGATGGGAGCCGGATACCATGCCGGTCTGACGTCGATAGCATCCTTCGTGCTGAAACCGATTGAGAATCTGCTGGGCGGATTAGCCATGGTGCGCTACGTTCACCATATCTTCACCTGGTTTTTTATCCTGTTTATTGTGGTGCATATCTACATGGCCTTCTGGTATGACGCCGTTCTTAAGCAGGGTACGGTTTCTTCCATGATCGGAGGAACAACGTTCAAGAAGATAGACGAGTAATCGGAAGAACTATTGTTTTTTTCGAGAGGGGAGAGATATAACAATTCTCCCCTCTTGTTATTTATGGGGATTTTCAAACGTATATGACTGAAAAAAAGGAAAAGATCACGATCCTTGGCGTGGGCAACATTCTGCTTGCGGATGAAGGTTTTGGTGTTCACTTTGTTCGCTGGCTTTCGCAGCGGTATAAACCTTTAGAAAGCGTCAAAATGTTTGACGGCGGCACACTGGGTTACGCTTTGATAGATATAATTTGCAGTTGCGACAATTTGATTGTGATAGATGTTTTGAAGGCGAAGGATACGCCCGGTTCAATTTACCGCTTTAACACTCAGGAAATGCAGGCGCATATGCCGCCTCCCACAACGGCTCATGAAGTCACATTTTTTGACGTCTTATTTAAAGTGGAACTAATGGACGAATTACCGGAAACATTATTTTTGTGCATTGTCCCACAGGATTACGGAGAAATGAATCTGGAAATGACCGTAATGATGCGGGACAAATTTCCGGTTATGGAGAAATTTCTTCTGGCCGAATTATCCAAATTGAATGTGACTTTGGAAAGAATAGAAAATGCATGAACTGTACTTGGCGGAATCAATTTTGAATATCGTTCAGGAATACGCGACGCAGCAGCATTTCAGCAAAGTTAATTCCATTTCGCTTTCTTTTGGCCGTCTGTCCTGCATTGAATCCAAGTCTTTACAATTTGCTTTTGAAGTGCAGGCCAAAGATACGCTCGCTGAAAAGGCCTCTCTGGACTTTCAAATTCTCCCCGCCGTTATCCATTGCTTTTCCTGCGAAAAGGATTTAGAAGTGGAAACATATTCAGCCATCTGCCCGAAATGCGGCGGAGAAGAAGTCATTTTAACCGGCGGAACGGAAGAATTACGAATTTTAGAAATGGACGTAGATTAGTAAGTTAGAAATTATTTTCTGCGCTTTTTGGCAGAAATAATTTCGTTAACGCACTTATCCCGTTTATCGGGGTTAGGAATTTATTATGTGTATTGGATTTCCTGGAATAATCATCTCGATTGACGAAGATAATTACGCAATCATCGATATCAGCGGCACCAGACGTGAGGTTTGTCTGGATATCGTGGATGAACCCGTCGCCGTTGGTGATTATGTGATTACCCACGCGGGTTATGCAATTCACAGGATAGATGTAGAGTCGGCTAAAGAAAAACTCTCAGCGTTACAAGAGCTTATCGACAATGAAATATATTGACGAGTATCGTGATCCTGCTCTGGTGGCGGGACTCTTAAAAAAAATAAGCAAAGTTTCCGATGCGATTGCCCATAAGGTAACCATTATGGAAATTTGCGGCAGCCACACATACGCAATCGGACACTTCGGCATTCGAAAACTCCTGCCGGCAAACATCAATTTAATTTCCGGGCCGGGCTGTCCGGTTTGTGTAACATC
>PLMV01000065.1 GCA_003141615.1 Syntrophaceae bacterium | reverse complement strand
TACAGATGGAGATACTTGGCCACTTCCACAGGCTCACTGGTTTTTCTGCCGAAGTATTTCCCCGGCTTGCTGAAGACATCAGTAATCGCTCGGTCGTCGTAGATGGCAAAATCAAAGGAGCTGTCGGTATCCCGATTGCTGATGTTGGTTGCCGACGCCAGTTCATCGCGGAAGGCAATGCGCACGTCAATGTCATTGCGGTACTGGGTGAGGAGGACCTTCTGGAAATCTGGCTCGGCCAGGTTCTCGCGGTTGACGACAAAGATGCGGGTGATCTTTACACCGCGTTCAATGGCGCGCAGGTTGGCTTGGTAGAAATTATGCAAGGCGCCGCGGGAATCCCATCCCGTGGTTATCCGGTCCGCCATCTTGGCATGGTGGACCGCCTGTTCCATTTGTTTGGCCCCTTCCAGGTAGAATTCCGTCTCGTCCATGGGGATATATCCCTGCTGTAAAAGCAAAATAGTCCGCATTGCGGACTCCATCAACTCGTGGGCCTTGCTCTGGCATTCGGGGTCGCTGATCCGGGCGATAGCGAAGGTGAGTTCATGGGCATGGTGATATTGTTCAAGCAGTTTTTCCCGGGTATTTTCGATATTTTCCCGCAACAGATAAGTGGCCAGTGACAGGAGGATGCCGATGCTAAAAATGGTATAGGCAGCTTCCGGATACTGGAGCACCCGGTGGAAAAAGATGGCAAGGCCTGATCCCGCGAGAAATTCGATCAGTACAGCTACATTCTGAATCTTTATATTTTTGATAAGAATTTTCTTTTTCATAGTGGGAACATATAAAGAATTATCTTGTATGTCAATGCAATAGTGGAGCCTCCTCCGGCTGGAGCCGAAGGCTCTCTATAATAACGCGACCTTCCGCAAGTTACGGCGCATTCGTCCTCCGGCTGGAGCCGATTGATTTCAAGTCGCGGGATAGACCGCAAACTGTAATGTTAAGGTGTGGTGTCTATGTTTGTCGTCTGACTTGAAAGGAAGAAGAGTAGTCTACTGCTGGATTATAACTGCAGTTCTATGTGTACGGTATCGTCTTCACCCGAAATGGAATGGATTTTGAAGCCACGTTTCTGCGCGAATTTGAGCATCTTGTCGTTGCCCGGGAGCACGATGCCCTCCATTATCTTGAACCCGTGCTCACGTGCCGTATCTTCCAGGGAAATCATCAGCACCCCTGCCACACCGCTGCCCTGCCAGGCATCGTCCACCGTTATCCCAAACTCGCAACTACCGTGATTTTCGGTGTTTACATAACGCGCCACGCCGATTTCCAGCTCTTTATCTTCGCGCATGATGGTGGCGACAAAGGCCATGTGCCGGTTGTAATCGATTTCGGTAAAAAACTTGAGCTTCTTCGGTGACAGTTCCCGCAACGATGCCATGAAGCGGAAGTAGCGGGATTCTTTCGACAGGTGCCGTATAAACTCCTGTTCCATGCCGGAGTCATCGGCGCGGATCGGCCGGATGGTCACAGTCGTATCATTTAACAATACGCGTTTGATAAGACCTTGCTTGTTCATAGTTGAACTATAATAATTTCGGCCTTATATGTCAATTAAATACTGCCGACAGGGTGAGAACCTCGGATATGGAGATAAGGCAGATAAAGAAGTTATCATCCCTGGTTTAATTGAGCGAAGAAAATTTACCTTTCAAATTATTATTAATATGTTAAAATAAAACTATATTTAATAAATATGCTGTGGTGGTCGTAAGAAGTATTAATCTCAAAAATAATTTGAGAGGTAATTAAAATATATGGACTCATCATACAACTCTCCCACTACTAAGCCGTTATACCGTGGCACCCAAGTTGTCTGGTATATTCTAGGTCTCCTCGAAGCGCTATTGGCGTTTCGATTTGTATTAAAGCTACTTGGCGCCAACCCTTCAGCTGGTTTTAGCAACTTTATTTACACTGTCAGTTATCTTTTTGCCGCGCCGTTTCTCAACGTCTTCAATGTCATGAAGGTCGAAGGCGGTGTTTTTGAATGGACCACCTTGTTAGCCATGTTTGTCTACTGGCTGATTGCCTGGGGCATTGTCAGGCTGTTCTTTATGAGTAAAACAGTGTCCACGACGGAAGCTGCGGCTAAATTGGACAAAGAAAATAAGTGACATTAATTTTAATAAGTAATTCTTATCAATAAAACTTTTTACCCTACCGGAAAGTGACGCCGGACAGGCGGCAGCTTCCAATCGAAATGGTATAAACCATAAGTGGTGAATTGATAAATCCATAGACGGATTTATCACCATTTCAATGCATCAGCGTTCCCTATCCAGCTTATTTTTTACTGATAAATTTGGGAGGCAGGGGTTTATATCCCATAGCTGATACTGCTTGAGCTATGGTTTGCAGGCCCGGGATAACCATCTGCTTGGATGTTCCGTGAGCCAGATACCTGCCTTCACTGTCGATAATAGCTGCATCGGCTATGCAAATACTCTTTCCGGCTTTTATACGTTTTCCCTCGACCACAAGATGTCCTTCTTTTACTGAAGCTAAGTTATCGACTTTAACATCAAGTGAAATTAATCCGGCATTTTCTTCAATGTCACAATAAACCGCCCAATAAGCGGCTGTGTCGATTAGCGATGAGTAAACACCACCATGAATTCCTCCAAATGGGTTCAGGTGTTTGTTTTCGATGTCCATCTCAACTTTCGCAAAGCCTTTTCCCATTTCACAAACCTTCATCGACAACAACCTGAAGTAGGGACCTCGGTTAATAAGATCAAGAACCGCTTTGATATGCTCTGGATTTAATGTCTTCAAAATATCTGCTCCTTCGTATCATAAAACTTGAAATGGAAGCACTAAGGCCGGGGCTATTTTCTTGGTATCACCACTTAGAAAACTCAAATTAATTAACGAATGTTAATTATTATGATAACCAAGGCTCCAATGGCAAATCTATACCAGACAAAGGGTAAAAAAGTTTTTGTCTGAATGTAGCGAAGCAAAAAACGTATGCTGGCAATGCCAGTGATGCAGGCAACCACCATGCCGATGAGGAAATTGGCATCAATCACGTCAGGATGGCGGACGAGATGTGGAACTTTGATTATAGCCGCGCCTAAGATAATTGGTGTAGAAAGCAAAAACGAGAACCGCGCCGCTGCTTCCCTGCTCAAGCCGGAAAACAGGCCTGTTGTTATGGTTATGCCCGAACGGGAAACGCCGGGGATGATAGCCAGCGCCTGCGACAGGCCGATTAAAAAGCTTGTTCGCAAGGTAATGTTGTTTAAATCATCTTTTTTAGCCGATTTACTCTCAGCCCAAAACAAAATTGCACCCATTACAATTAGCGCAACGGCAATTAACAGCGGATTTCTGAATATTGTTTCCGCTTTC
>PLMV01000142.1:13573-21701 GCA_003141615.1 Syntrophaceae bacterium | reverse complement strand
GAGGAACCCAAGGTGGAAACCGAACCGCAGAAGATTTTAGGTAAATTCACCGGCGCGAATATTCAGAATGCCGCTTTCGGTATTACCGCGACTTGTACCCGTGTGCCTGTTATTGATGGCCATATGGTTTGCGCGTTTGTGCAGACAGAAAAACCCTGCTCTCCGGAAGATGTCAAAAAGGCGATGATGAATCACGGCAAGGATTTTGCCGAACTTCATCTGCCCAGTTCACCGGCGCATCTGATCGATGTTACCGATGATCCTTTCCGTCCTCAGCCGCGAATGGACAGAGAAAAGGGCGGCGGCATGACGGTGACTGTAGGGCGTATTCGCAAGGATCCGATTATTGAAAACGGAATCAAATATGTTTGCCTTGCCCATAACACAAAGCTGGGCGCGGCCAAAGGCGCTCTGCAAACAGCGGAGTATCTGGTCAAGAATTATCTGAAACTGGTAAAATAATTTTTCCCGATAGCCAAAGGCTACGGGATAATTCAACCAGCAGATATTGTTGCACTACGTTTACAATATCTGGGTTTCATTAATTCGACTAACAAATATTACCGCGCTATGCTTGTAATATTCGAGTCTCATTGAATCGTAAGACCCCGGCCTTTATTTCCGAAGGCCGGGGTCTTTTTGTTTATCACATTGGCAAGAATATAAAAGTAGATGTAATTCAGTTTCTGGTTTTTGCGAACTTTATTTCTTGTATAAAAAAATCGACAAAAAATAAAATCATTCTTGGAATATTATTTAAAAACATGTATATTACAAAACAGGTTTATTGTGAAACTCCAATTCCGAAAGCGCAGTGTAGCGGAATTGGTAAGTTGAACAATCCCGCGAAGCGGAGGGTATAATACACCGCAGCTTGCTTTGGGGTTCATACCCGTGATAAAAAAACGAAGCTCATAAAATGAGCATGGAGAGAGTTAGGCATCAATTAAAATTATGGAGGTGGTGTAGTGCCGGTGGACATCCATCCCGCGAATAATCCGGTTATATTACTTTACAGTGTTGATCCGGACTGGACGCAAGATGAAAAAGACGAAGTGATCCATCTGACCACGCAGCTTGGTCATGCGCTGATTGATCTGGGTCATCCCATGGTTCTTGTTCCTATTGCGGACGACGATATCGCCAGCCACCTTGATTGCTTCGACCCCGCCGATCATATTATTTTTAACTGGTGCGAAGGACTTCCCGGAATCGAGCACAGTGAATGGCTCGTCGCAAAACGACTCGAGATGCTCGGCTTTACCTTCACCGGCGCGGATTCCGAAACGCTGGCCCTGGCGCAGGATAAATACCGTGTAAAAGTTCTCCTGGATCAGGCCTTCATCCCCACGCCAGCCTGGCGGATCTTTCATTCTCCCGAGCCATGCGACTGGAATATATTTCCGGCAATCGTCAAGCCGATGAACGAACATTGTTCCATGGGCATTACACAAGACTCCGTGGTGCTGAATCCCACGGAATTGAGAAATCGCATATCCTTCGTTCTGGATCAATATTGCCAACCGGCTCTCGTGGAGGATTTAATCGATGGGCGTGAATTTCACGTCTCCGTCTGGGGCAACGAAACCCTGACGGTGTTACCACCCGCGGAAATGGACTTTTCATTTTTCAGCAATGTCAAAGACCGGCTGTGCACCTATGATTCCAAATTCATTCCCGGCTCTGAGCATTATGAAAAAATCGAAACCCTGCTGCCTGCCCCTCTGACTAGCAATGAAACCGAGGCGCTGGAGCGGGTTTGCAAGAACGCTTACGTGGCTTTAGGATGCAGGGATTATGCCCGCATGGACATCCGTTTGCGGGATAACATCTTTTACGTTCTTGATGTCAATCCCAACGCGGATATCAGCATTGACGCCAGCATGGCGTGTGCCGCCGAAGTGGCCGGTATCAGTTACGGACAGATGGGCAGCCTCATCGTCCGCATGGCCGCTCAGAGGCATCCGGTATTAGGCAAGGTGCGCAAAACCACTCGTAAGAAAACAAAAAAGCTGTAGTTCATTATAAAAATATCCTGTATTGCCCTTCACAACTTCCCTTAATTGGCATCATACAGGTATTGATCACTGGCGATAACTCATATTTGACTCCAAGCGTATCGAACCAGGAATTAATACGGGTTAATATTCCGCACTTGTAATGATCTAAAAGGCCGAGTCCTTTGATGCCCTCATATGCGAAACACTTGTTCCATTTCCATGAAAATATCCCATCAGCTATTTCCGAATAAGAAAAGTCCATGAATTCACCCTTTACAATTTCCATTGCACTTTCAAAAATCGTCATAAATTCAGCGATGGTTTCTATTTTTTTATCTTTCGGGATTCCAATAATCTTGCGAATCCTCTGAATCTCTATCGACGCCATTGATTTTACGGCGGCCTGGTTTATCGTGTTTGCGGCATCTATTCCGCATTGATTCACGCAATGATACAACCACATCGCGTCGTGGGTCATCCAGTTTTTGATCAGCAATTCCTTCAATTCGGCTTTATCAATATTATCGATGATGCTCATGGTCTGTTTATCTCCCAGTAGATTATATGTTTATTCAGCCCATCGGTAAAAGAGATTCGTAAACCGCAAGATCACTTGGCGAAAAGCAACAAAATATCACTTCCTCTATCTTCGATGGTTTCCGAATCACGTCACTGACAGTTTCAACAGCAACTCGAGCCGCCAGATCAATTGGATATCCATACACCCCGGTGCTGATACTGGGGAAAGCGATTGATTTTACCTCTTGCTTTGCGGCGATGGTCAGACTGTTGCGGTAACAGGACGCAAGCAGCTCAGACTCTCCATTTTTTCCACCTCTCCAAACCGGTCCCACGGTGTGAATGATAAATCGAGCGGGCAGTCGATATCCAATCGTGATTTTTGCCTCGCCGACTTTGCACCCGCCAAGCGATCGACACTCCTCAAGCAGTTTCGGACCTGCGGCGCGATGGATTGCGCCATCGACTCCGCCTCCGCCAAGAAGCGATGAATTCGCCGCATTGACTATCGCATCGACCGCGAGAGTAACAATATTTGCCTGGAGTGCCCGTAAGTTGGTCATAGAGTTCTCTCTTGCATCCTCGATATCATCTTTGATTTAGAATTGTTATAATATTTCCGGAACCTGTTCCTCAGAGAAATATCTTTTAATCCAATCTTTTATCATCTGACCTGAAGTACGAAGTAAAGTAAAATAATTAATGCGATGGCCAGAACACCGATAATCAACATTCGCGGAGAAAAAGCAGATGGTTCGATCTTTGTCGGTTTCCCCATATTCCCCATATTGGTGTTTCCGTAGGTTTTATGTCCTGTCAGCAGATCACCTATGTCCCCTGCTGTAATGATGTTCGCCGGCGCATTTCCGGTTTCCGCTGCTTTTAACACTTTTTCGTATAATTGGCGGACGTCTTGAGGCATCGCGTCGATACTCTGGTATTCTGTGCCGTTGAAGATAATTTTAGTCTGCATTGTTGTCGGGCTTACCGGTTGGCCTTTGCCCGCCTGTGAAGCTATCGCTTTTTCAAAAGCGTTCCGGATATCAGGAGGCATTTCTTCAATGGAATTGTATTCTTTTCCGTTAACTTTAAATTTGCGCTTAACATTTACATTTACGTTCATTACATTTTCCTCCTTATTCGGATAACACAGACAAAGAAGATGTATATCTGCAACGAAAAGATCACCGGGCGCGGTAGCGCTCCGGTATAGCGACTGGTTGGCGGGCTTTTTATGTCCCAATTTATAGAAGGAGTGCAGTCCAGAACAAAAAAGCAAATCATTGGGTCGTGTTTTTTTGCTTAATAGAAGTTATTTTTTTTCTTCCTTAATTTCTTTTTTTTCTTCCTGATTGGCAATTTCGTTATTTTCGTTCATCGATTTCTTGAAGTTTTTGATTCCTTTGCCCAGAGCAGAACCAATTTCCGGCAATTTTCCTACGCCAAAAATAATCACAATAATTACTAATATTATTAGCAATTCCGGCATTCCTATTCCAAACATAATATTACCTCATTAATTTTTCATTTTAAAAAGTTATGGTAATCGTAAGTGAGTTACTTGTCCCGACTTTCCCAAGTTTTCTATATTTTTATCTTTAAATTGTATCTTAATCCCACCAGCGTTGCCAATATCCAAATAAAAGCTTGCTGCTTTGCGCTCAAATTTTTCTCCAGGCTTTAACAGAATTTGGAATGAGGGATTTTGATCGGCTTTAATCCTTATCCATGTTTCTTCAATTGCACTAATAATCAAGATGCTGGCTTCTTCGCTATTAACTGCAGACTGTATATTAGGCAACGAGACTTGTTCTTTTGAAGGTTTAACGGCATTATTTTCCACCTTGGCGGAAATTGATTGCGCCTTAACTCGCGATTCTTTATTAATTTCGTTTTGCGCAAGTTCAGGAGTAGCTTTTACCTGCTTGCTTATTGGAGCAGTCACATTAACCGGAGAATTTACAGTTTGTTCCCTATTTTCCGGTACAGCGACAGCGATTCTCCTAGTAGGATTAATGATATCAGAAGATGATTGATATTGTTTGGAAATTAACCAAGCCACAACACTGATAACTATTAAAACGAAGGTAATCCCCAAATAAATTTTAGGACTGGCGATTCTCCTGATAAGAGGCTTTCTCTTCGAGACACCTTCCGGCAGCAGTGCTTGTAACCCTTTCCGAGAGTTAAGATAATCTTCGTAATTGATAAGTATTGGCTTACTGTCAATGCCCAAAGCGCGGGCGTAAGTTTTGATGAAATTCTTTGTGTAAGCGGAAGTTGGTAGCAGATGGAAGTCGTTATTTTCTATAGCTTGCAAATATGCAACACTTATACGCGTACGTTGGAATATATCCGCAAGAGAAAGACCCAATTTTTCTCTTGTTGCTTTTAATTCCTGTGAATTATCATTTGTTTTTTCTTCTTCAAACATACGTAAACCACAAATGACGACATTTATTTTTATTTTTTTAGCATTAATTTTATTGTAACACAACTATTTAAAATAAAACTAGTTATTACATTATTGCTTTAATTATTTTAAGTTTTGTTGTTACTATAATCCCAAATTATGGGGATAGGAGTATTTGTATATGGTGCAATGGAAATTATTTGCCGTGGATTTGGCGCGAAAATCAGGTGCTCTATTAAAAGAAAAATTTAATCAAAAGCATGAAATTCATTATAAAGGAGAAATCAATTTAGTTACAGAAGCGGATAAGATGTCCGAGGATTTGATTATTGCGGCGATCAATCGAAACTTCCCCGATCATGGAATTTTATCGGAAGAATCGCCGGTGATTACCGGTGCCGGAAAACTGCGTTGGATAATCGACCCTCTGGATGGGACAACAAATTACGCTCATGGGTATCCTGTTTTTTGTGTTTCCATTGCTTTGGAAAATGATGGCGAAGTCATTCTAGGTGTAATTTATGATCCGATGAGAGAAGAACTGTTTGTCTCTGTGCGCGGCGAAGGCGCGTATTTGAATGATAAAAAATTAGAGGTTTCTTCATTAAAGGATATTTCCCGCAGTCTTCTGGCTACAGGATTTCCTTATGATATTCGGGAAAGCAAAGAAAATAATCTCGATTATTTTAATGCGATGGCCATAAACGTTCAGGCTATACGGCGCGCCGGCGCCGCGGCTTTGGACCTCGCTAATCTCGCGGCTGGACGATTTGACGGTTTCTGGGAACTGAAACTCAAACCGTGGGACACGGCCGCAGGCTGTCTTTTGGTTACAGAAGCAGGCGGTGTTATTTCCGATATCGCGGGAGGTAAATGGCATTTGCAATCGCCAAGTCTTCTGGCAAGCAACGCTTTAATTCATGAGCAAATGATTAAAATCTTACTTAAGGCATAACGCAGATGCCAGAGGAACTCTCAAGCGGTCAAAAAATTAATGATGAATTTGCGCGTACGCGGACCATCGAATTCACAAAAGAAGATGGATTGCCATGTGCCCAGAACGAGACGACCGTTTTCAATGATGACCATTTCGGATGCGCCGACCAGGGAAGATTTCACGTGTGCCGCGGAATTTCCTTCCGCATGCCGGTAATTAGCGGAAAAAGGGACAGCTCTATCCAAGGCAGCAAGAATATCGCGGGGCACATCCGGATCGGCGTTTTCATTGATGGTAACCGCGGCAGTGGTGTGTGGCGTGTAAACAAGACAGACGCCTTCTTCAATCTTTTCCTCGCCTGCGGCTTTTTGGACAGCCGCCGTAATGTCAATCATCTCAACACGGGAATGGGTCTGCAGAGATATTTCTTTCATGGATCACTCGCCGTTTATTGAACGTTTGTTTTGACTGCTGTGTAAATATCATTGGTGATTTGTTCCGAGATTATCCGCATAGCCTGACTTGCGGCCTGGCAATATCCCCGAGGAGAAGACTCCTGCAATGGTTCTTCTCTAACGTATTTTTTCTGAAACATGATGCTTTTACCGGTTTCTTTTTCCCGCGTGTCTTTCAATGAAACAGAAATGCTGATGACCGCTGTTTTATCGCCTTTTTCCATACGCAGGTAAAATTCCTCGATACCGCCCGAGATGAGAAATCTTCCTTCATCCGTTTCATGACGTGAAAATACCGCCCGAAAAAAGCCGCTTTCTCTCATATCGCGTAACAGACTGTCGGCAATCATATCAGCCGGATTGACTGCCCATCGGGAGTAATTGAAGGTATCAAGGCTATAAGTATCACTGCGGAAAATCATATTAGTGGAATTATAGGCAGCGGCAATGGAAAACCGGTCCAACTTGACGGATGCCGCAAGCACATCGAGTTTGTTCCAAGATGGTGCTGCGTAGCTCAGCAGATAATTTTCCACAGTATATGGAGGCTTGCTGCCGCCTACGCATCCGGCAATTAGAAATAGTAAAATAATCATTATAAAATAAAAGCTTTGCAATCGTTTTCGGAAATATAATATCTGTGATAATAAATGTCCCATTGCTTTATTCCTCTCGTTATTCCATGGCTTTTCGCGGCGGCGCCGGTTTTGAGAAAATGAGCTCCGAAGGGTTTTTTGTTAAATTATCGGAAAGCTTTTGCAGATTTTCCGAAGTAACCCGTAAATTCTCGGATGTATCCTGCAGTTCGTTGGTTATGATTTTTGCTTTTTTGTTTATATCTTCGAGCAAAATATCCGTTCGGGACGATTTTTCTTTTAGGTTCAAAGCTTCGATTTCATTTTTTGCCTGCCCGATCAACTGGCGGGCATCTGATAAAACTCCCATTGTTTCATGGGCGGCTTGATCCACCTTGCCTTCAGCAAGCGTTTTGTTGATTTTGGAAATCGCCTGATTCAGATTGGCGGAGGTAGATTCGAGATTAGCTATGATATTGTTAACTCGCTTGCCTTCCACAAAGTTTTCTATGGCCTTGGTTGTGTTTCTCAATTGATCAGAAATACCCTTGAGGTCTATATCCTTGATGTTTTTCATAATGACGCCCGTATCAGCCATAATGCGGCTGATTTCCGACCGGCGTGAAGGTATGACAGGATAACTGGATTTAAAAGTTATTTTCGGTGAACTGGACAAATCACCAGTCCTGAGTTGGTCCAGTTCAATGAAAACAATTCCGGTAATTCCGGCTGTCTTGAGTGTGGCAATGGTTTGTTTTTGTAAATCTCCTTCCAGTTCGATTTTCATGATCACTTCAATAAGACGGTAATCTGGAGCCACTTTTATGCTCTCGACCTTACCGATTTCCACACCCCGGTATTTGATGGCCGAATCGACCTGCAATCCCTGAACCGATTCGTCAAAATAAACCGAGTAGAGAGATCCCTTCATGAAGATTCTGGCCGCGCCAACCCAGATGATAATTGCCGCGCAAATCAGCGTACCGCTAATAACGAAAAGACCGATTAAAAATTTTGAGCTTTTAGCTGACATAAAACCTCTTTTCGGCAGACTCGGCGGGCTTCTGGCGCAAAAAGAAACTTGTCACCCGCGGATCCGTAGCGTTCTTTTTTAAATCGAGCGGTTTGCCTTCAGCAATTATGCCTTTTGCTTCCTTATCCAACATTAACACTCTATGGGCTATTTTGTAAATAGATTCCAGTTCGTGAGTTACGATGACCATCGTTGT
>PLMV01000142.1:754-13471 GCA_003141615.1 Syntrophaceae bacterium | reverse complement strand
ATCAGTGTATTCCTGCAGGGGCAGTTCAATGTTTTCTTTAATGGTCATCGAACTGAACAGGGCACCGGATTGAAAAAGAACACCTATATTCTGCCTGTACAGATTTAGTTCTTTTTCCTCCGCGCNNACAATTACCAGTATTTCTCCTTTATATACCTGAAAGCTCACATCTTCAAATACAACATTGTCGTCGAAACGGGCGGTCAGGTCTTTGACAACAATGATCGGGGTTTTTTCTTCTATATCCAAAACTTGCTCCTTTGATATTACTTTACATAATAGAACATAATGGCAAATATAGAATCGGCCACCACAATCATAAAAATCGCCGCGACAACGGCGGATGTTGTAAATTTGCCGACATCCTGGGCGCCAGAACGCACTTGAAATCCCTTTTGACAACCAATTGCTGCGATCAATGCGGCAAAAACACCAGCCTTAATCAAACTGGTGACAACATCAAATACCTGGATGCTTTTAATAGATTGGTTNNAAAAAATCGGTATAAACAGTCAAAATCGGCACGACAATTATTGTGGCCAAAATTTTTGGTATGGCCAAAAAGCGAACCGGATCAAAGCCCATTGTATGAAGCGCGTCCACCTCTTCGTTAACCATCATTGTGCCGATTTCTGCTGCAAAAGCAGAGCCGGAACGTCCCGCGACTAAAATCGCCGTCATTAGAGGTCCCAGTTCTTTGATCATGGCAAAACTGACCAGCGCGGGGACATAGATATTAGCACCGACCATTTTTAATTGTAAAAAAGACATGAAGGCAATGATTAATCCGACCAGTGCTCCGATAAGAGCCACAATAGGCAGACCATCCACGCCTGCCCGCTGGACGTAAAAAAGAACGTCTTTCCCCCGGAGCGTTTTAGGATGTCTGACAATATAGAAAAAAGCAACCAGCAGTTCACCAATAAACGTAACAAAATTTCTAAATTCACTGGCAATATCCGAAGATGATTGACCAACTTGACGTATAAAACCGTCTTGTGATTTTTCCGATTTAAAAGGCAAATGGGTCAGCGCATCCTCGTGTATTACGCTGAAAATACCTTTAGATTCATCATTTAAATTAGTCAGCCGGCATTGGATATTTTGGGAAGAGGCCTCCTTCTCAATTTGAACCAAAGCCAAAGCCGCCGCGCTGTCCAAATAACAGACCTTCGAAAAGTCGATGGTTATGGATTGTAACTTTTGCTTAGAAATTTCACGGTTGATATCGCTTCTGAAGACCATCAGGTTTTTCAGACCAAACTGACCGGAAAGATGAATAAGAAGACTTAAATCTTCGCGGTTAAAAGAAATATTGTAATGCTCTGGGCAATCTTCTTGTGTTTGTGTCTTCATCACTCAAGTCTTTTTAATGAAACTCAGATATTACAAGCGTAGCACAGTAATATCTGTTAGTTGTAATGAGACCCGAACTTCAGAAACAAAATGCATAACCTGAAGGTCATCTGCGACTGAAACTTGTCGGTTGAACTATTCCGCAAAGCGGAGGGCAGTATGCCCGTAGTTTAGGCAAATACTTAAATCGTATAGGGTATTTAATCCTTTTGACTGATGCTTGTCAACGGAAAAATAAAAATATGAAATTAGAAAAGTATAAAAATCAAATTCCTTTTTCCACATTTCGTTAAACGAGTTTTAATACTTTATTTAAATATAAAGCGGGATTAGATAATTTGATGAGAAATAATAAGGCAACTATCTTATTTATAATAAATATTTTCATATATTTACATTGATAAATAACGATTGCTTAATTTTTGGCACGATAATTTCAATAGTATTAAGGCAACTAAGCAAATTACCTAAAGGAGGTAACAGATCATGAAAAAAACATTAGGAACAATGATAGTAGCGGCAGCGGTTATTCTTTTAACGGCAACTTTCAGCTTTGCTGAATTTGCAGCGGCAGGAACCACTAACTTCCCGTACTTCCAACTGGGTTGTTTAATCATCGGCGGATTGATCATGGTTTCTCTCAAACGCAAATATGACAAGATGTATGTCGGTGAGGTAGTTACCATCTTTGCTTTGTATACAATCTTGATGGCGCTTTTCACCAATCCGGTGATTGAAACAGTAAAGACCATTGTCAGCTAAGAGGATTAAAACAGACTCTAATAAGTAAGGATGTTTAACCTCCGCACGCAACATCAAAAAACATGATCTGTAAATATAGCACGCCCCCCTTAAAACAAAAAGTTTTAAAGGGGGGGGGTTAGTGAAAACACCATTTCCATAACGAAGTGTAGGGAAATGGTAGATTGAACTATCCCGCAAAGCGGAGGGCATAAAACCAGTCCGCTTGCTGCGAAACATTTCCAACGCTTGCCTTGGGGTTTATACCCGTGATTTATGGCGGCTGTTTTTGCCGCAGGTGAAAAGAGCGCTGCGGCTCATGCGGATTTGAGGTGATTCATTGATGAAGAACCCAATATCTTTTGCCATCTCTATCATGCGCGAAAAATTTTTCAGTGATACATGGATTACGGGTTCAACAAGAAGAAACAGCCCCTCCGGTTTCATTAGATTGCTAATTTCTGAAAGAAACCGTCGTTGATCGGGAACCTCATGTACCATCCAGAAAGCTAAAATAAAATCAGCATTTTCATGAAATCCAATTGAATCCGGACTGGCCAGATGTGTTTTGATTATTTCGGCAACACCTTTTTTGTTAGCACGCTCCATCAGCGCGGAGAGCATTTTAGGCTGAATGTCGATAGCGATGACGCGTCCTGTGTGACCGACAAGCTCGGCCAAAGGTATAGTGAAATAGCCCATGCCGGGTCCGATATCAATTGCCGTATATCCTTTGTGAACGTAGGCGCTCAGAATTTTAACCTGATCATGAATAATCCTGCGGATGGGGTTGTCGAATGTAAAACATAACCACCAGGGACAAACATGTTTATTATCTTTTAGTTTTTCTATCATTTTATTTATGCCTTCAACGGCGGAGCTTGAAAATTTGCGTTAGCAACGACTGGGTTGGCGAAAGTTAATTGTGCCTGTCCTCTTTATTTCCCGATGATAAAAACATTCGACAGTTATTTCGGGTCGGCCTGATGCGCTTGTTGGCTGCCTCCGTTGCATCATTTCAATCGCCCCTGAACTCCATCTTGAAGAATGCACCGCGTAAGTTGCTCGGCCTTCGTCTTGCTAATGTCCTTTCTGCAAAGCGATGTTACTCTGCGTAAATCATGTTTCGAACTGCCCTTCTTATACTCAACAGACCATGTCTTGTCCTTGCAACATGATCGAGTCACCTTATAGCACTTGTTGTCCCAACCACATACCCAACGCATCCCATCCGTAGTGACGCTTTCGTTCCAATTCATCTGGAGAGCAATGCGCTCCAGCGCGTGTCGCATTTCATCCGCGCTTTTGAACCTCCTATTCACCCGTGGGTCCATGGCGCGATTAACGAAGACCCGTAGTGGTCTAGGTATGAATTCTCGATAATGCGATCGATCCGGGTACTTCCCGTCGAGAATTGCCTGACGCCGTGTCAAAGGGTCGATTGTTGGTAGATAACTGTCGCCATTCACCAGTCGATACATAGTTACCCCTGCCGCATAGATATCACTCTGAACCGAATACTTACGATGGCGTATAACTTCTGGTGCAAGATGAATGACGTACGCGTAGTCTTTCACGCCAAGCGAGTGGAAATCTACATTTGAAGAAATTGCTAGTCCGAAATCAGACAACTTCCCTTCACCACTGTTTCCTACCATAATATTGGCTGGCTTTATGTCGCAGTGAAGAATTCCTCTGTCGTGCGCATGTTGAAGGCCACGAAGAGTATCAATCATTATGCGGTGAGCCCTAGTCAATGCGACATAGGCACCTTTTGCTTCATCCTTTAGGCTGCCTTTCGGCAGATATTCCATGGCAATGTATATTCGCCCATCAGCCATTGTTCCAGTTTCTTCAACTCGGACTACATTGGGGTGTTCTGCTGACTTGAGTACTTGCGCTTCGTGAAAGATATTATCCGGTTTAAACACTTTCGTCGGCGAAATAAGCTTCAGTGCGCGAACCGTATTAAGGGCGACATCTACGACTCGCCACACTTCTCCAAAATGCCCCGAACCGAGCCTTTCCTTCATGTCGAAACTGGTAGCCATTACTTCAGATCGCTCCACGCGCAAAGGATAGCTTCTTGTTCTTTGTCGGTGTAGTTTGAGAAAGCTGGAATCACACTGGTGTTTAATGTCGCCAAATAGTGCGCCCTCCCTTTCAAACCAAGGTCTTTAGCTATAGTGCTTCTCACCTTCTTGCAAGCAGTCGTTAATCCGCATCTCGCACAGGCAAGATAGACCGCTGCCTCATACTCGACTCTGTCTTCAAACGATCCGCCTCTGCTGCGGCCTTCGAATCTTTTCATTACAACAGACTGAACATTGTACTTTTTGATCCATTGTTCAACTTCTAGTGTAAACCATAACAAAGAACGGGAACGCGTATAGTTCTTCGGGTACACCAAGGTTTCTAATGCAACAATTTTGGGGGCCTTCTTTGTTCCACGCATCACCGCGTAGCTGAAATCCTTGTTACTACAACGTATGCCAAGAATATTCATATCTGTCCTCCATTTCAGTCAACAATTAATATACGTTAATCATTATTTTTAAAAACAATGCTATTGGTTGAGTGCTTAATTATTTACGCTAGTATTTTATGAAAATCAAATAATTATTAACTTCTGCATATTTAAAATATTCCTTTGACACACTCTATTCTTCTCCATATACTTCCATTATAAAAAAGGAAGTGCTTATCAAACTTATAAATGAGGTGCTCTATGGCAGAAAAAACTATTATCAAATTAGGCAAGATTGTTAAAAATTTCACTCTGCAGGATCAGTTCAGCCTGGACTTTGTCCTGTCAAAGATGAGGGGCTGGCGCGTCGTATTGTCTTTTCATCCCCTCGCATGGACGCCCGTCTGTACTCTGCAGATGCAGTCCCTTGAAAAGAACAAAAAGACATTCGACAATCTTCACACTATCGCTGTAGGCTTGAGCGTGGACAGCGTTCCCTGCAAGGCGGCATGGGCCAAAGCCATCAAGATCAAACAGACGAAGCTTCTGGCGGACTTCTGGCCTCACGGAAATGTAGCCAAAAGCCTAGGGCTGTTCCGGGAACAGAACGGTTTTTCACAACGGGCAAACGTCGTCCTCGATCAGGCGGGGAAAGTTTGTTTTCTGAAGGTCTATCCCATCAAAGAGCTGCCGGATATCGATGAGATTATCGCTTTCCTGAAAAATGCATAAAGGGTGTCCAAGAGAATACTAATATACTTTATAGTGAAATATAAAATAGCCATTCTAAATCAAAGATGATATTGAGGCGGCTAGGCGGAGGCGACGAGGCGTATTGTACATACGTTGAGGAAGCCGACAACAACGCCAACAAAAATAGCGCTTTGATTTAGAATTGGTATAAGGAGATAGGATAATGATTACACTAATTGCGACTTTAAAAATTAAAGAAGGAAAAATGGAAGAGGCTGTCAATGTTTTGAAAGAGGTCGTGCCGAAAATTAAAGCAAGTGAACCGGGCTGTCTGGAATATATACCCCACACGGTTCGTGGTGATGAAAACACAATTATTATTTATGAAAAATATCAGGACAAGGATGCCCTGAAGCTGCATTCCGCCAATTTGATGAAAAATATTGAAAAGCTTTTACCATTGCTGGAGCCGGGCATGGATGTCAAAACCTGTTACGAGATTATCCAGTAACCTTAATCCAATTCTAAAGGAAGTTTTCGCCGTGTTGGCGAAAATTCTCGGCAATGTAAGGTTTTATTTTTTATGTGCTCTCCTTAAGGAAATGCGCTTTGATTAGAATTGGTATCACTTGAAGGGATTTATTATGGGACTAATACAAATATTAATTAAAGATCCGCTGGCTTTTGTAATATTGTCGGTGTTGCTATTATATTCAGTGATCTTTCATGAGTTAGCTCACGGCTGGGTTGCCTATAAAATGGGTGATCCCACGGCTAAATTGCTGGGACGGTTGACGCTCAATCCGGTTAAACATCTCGATCCTATCGGAACATTGATGCTTTTGATTATCGGTTTCGGCTGGGCAAAACCTGTTCCCGTAAATCTGGAAAATATTCCCAGCAATAAAAGACGCAAAGGAATCATTCTCGTGTCGGCGGCAGGTATTACGGCAAACATTATCTTCGCTTTTGTCGCGCTTTTATTATTGAGGCTGATTTCTCCTGAACCTTCAGGGATGGTCCAGCAAGTCCTTCTTCTGCTGGCCCATATTAATATTATATTAGCCGCGTTTAATTTAATTCCGATTCCTCCGCTCGACGGTTCTAAAATTCTCATGGGATTCGCGCCGGAATCTGTAAATAGGGTACTGATTCAAATTGAACCTTTTGGATTTTTTATTGTTATCGGTTTGCTCTATTCAGGCGTTCTTAATCCGGTGATAAACTTTTTTCAATATATCATTCTGAGGGTTATATCTGTTTTCTTGCTTTGATAGATGATAATAGATAATTTGGAAGATGAAATCATTAATAGGAGGAGATGATTGTTATGATGACATTTACAGAGTTGTTAAAAAACAGAAGAGCAATCCGTGATTTTCAGGCCAAAGATGTTTCGTTGGACATAGTAAAAGAAATTCTCAAAGAATCATGTCTGGCGCCGTCAGCAAGTAATGGCCAACCCTGCCAGTTCATTATCGTCAACAACAAACAAATAATGAAAAAACTCTCTGACGAAAGCAAAAAAAATCTCTTGCAGGATTTTTTCAAAAACCCTGCTTCTCTAAATCCGACCTATGAAGCGTTGATGAAGGATGAAAACTTTAATGTTTATTATAACGCTCCTTGTTTGATTTACGTTATCGGTTCTGTAAACGTCCGGTCTCTCGATGTTGATTGCGCGCTGGCGGTAAGCTACATTATGTTTGGCGCCGCTCAAAGAGGTCTAGGCACTTGCTGGATAAATTTGGGAGCATATATCAGAGATCAAAAAATTAAAGCGGAAATAGGTATGCCCGATGATTGCCGGATTGTTGCGCCCATTATTATCGGCTATCCGAAAGAGATTCCTTCGGCCTCAGAGCGGCACGTTCCCCAAATTCTCAAAATAGTCAGCTAAAGAACAGGAAAAACGACAGTGTCAATGACAAATGAGCGGTATAAGCGGGAAGGAAAGAAAATTATCTTTAAAGCTAAAACTAAAAACATCAGCATCGTTTTATATAAACCAAAATACGCGGGGAATATTGGTTCTGTCGCCCGCGCAGCGAAAAATATGGGAATCAGCAATATAATTGTTGTGGGGGAAGCGGATTTTGACCGAGAGGAAATGCAGCAGCGCTCCACTCATCTGGCTGCCGATGTTTTAGATCAAATCCAGTATTTTGAATTCATCGAAGAAGCGCTCGGCGGCTTCAATTATATTGTGGGCACAACCGCCCGCTTGGGGAAAGCCCGCGGACCGTTTGTCGCGCCACGAGCGGTTGCCCGGGACATTGCCGATATCTCTCAGAAAAACAAGGTTGCCTTGCTTTTCGGCCCGGAAGATACCGGGCTTGCCAATGAGGAATTGCGCCTCTGTCACGCTGTGGTTACCATCCCGACATCCCGGGAATTCACTTCCCTTAATCTTTCTCATGCCGTGATGATTCTGTGCTATGAAATATTTATCTCAGCTTCTGCTGCAGCTACGTCAGCGGAGGCGACGCCCAAATTAGCGCGATCATCGGAGCTGGAAGGGATGTATGGGCAAATCAAAACATTGCTTGCCGATATCGAATTTTTAAATCCCGAAAATCCTGACTACTGGATGATGCATCTGCGCCGCTTCTTTGGCCGCGCCTCGCTATTATCGCGCGAGGTAAAGATTATTCGCGGTATCTGCCGTCAATTGGCGTGGTATGCTCACCACAAAAAAACTTGACTTTAACGGACAGTTCTCATAGGAAATGCACATAGAAGCATTGCTTTCCTTACCGGGTGATACCAATTCGCTTTCTTTGGCTAACTTTGTTGGCTGCGTCGTCGGCTTCCTCAGCGTATGTATAATACGCTTCCGGCACCTCCTCCTTGCCGCCGCGTTATCCTTTGAAATCGAAATGGTATGATTGTCCGGGGTTTATATTAAAGGCAAAACAGTGTAATAATTACAATCGATACCGATGGAGGGTTTAAATTATGAGAAAAACATTTTCTTTTACCGGCGCAAAAAAAATTATTTTCGGCAATGGATCATTATTAACATTGGCCAGTCACATTAAGGAACTGCACGCCCAAAATCCACTTGTGGTTATCGATAAAAATCTTGCCAGGACAGGTTTGATGGAAAGAGTTGCCAGTGTTCTGATTCCCGAAGGCATTAAATTTACGGTATATGATAAGGTTGAACCGGAACCGCCCATTGAACTGGCTGATGAAGGCGCGAAGATTGCTGTAAAAAACAAATGCGATATCGTGATCGGCATCGGCGGCGGCAGCGCGATGGATGTGGCCAAAGCCATCGCCGTGCTTGCGACCAACAAAGGCAACGCTGTTGATTATCTTGGCCTCAATAAAGTTCCCAAACACGGGCTCCCCAAAATTATGATCCCCACAACCGCCGGAACCGGCAGCGAAGTTACTTTTACTGCCGTTTTTGTGCGGAAGAATTTAAAAAAGAAGGAAGGGATGAACAGCCCGTATCTTTATCCGGAACTGGCGCTTCTGGATCCGGAATTGACACTGAGCCTGCCGCCCGCGCCCACTGCGCAAACCGGCTTGGATGCTTTATGTCATGCCATTGAGTCATATACATCGGTTAATGCTTCTCCCGTGAGTGAAATGTTTTCTCTGGAAGCAATAGCTCTCATTGCCGAAAATTTACGCACTTGCGTGCACGATGGTCAAAATATAGTTGCGCGCGAAAGAATGTTTTTAGGCAGCTTATATGCCGGGATCGGGCTGGCCAATGCAGGCGTGACGGCAGTGCATTCGTTGTCTTATCCACTGGGCGGTAAATACGGTGTGGGTCACGGCCTGGCCAATACGATGATGTTGCCGGCAGTGATGGCTTTCAATCTGCCTGCGGCGTTGGAAAAATTTGCGGATGTCGCCGAAGCAATGGGAGAGTGTATCGAAGGTCTTCCTGCCCGCGAGGCCGCTTATTTAGCGCTGGAGGCCGTCGAAGCGTTAATTGAGGATTGCGGCATTTTCGCGTCGCTTGCTCAATTTGGCATTAAAGAAAAAGATTTTGCGGCATTGGCTGATGTGGCGTTGAACGTAGCTGTACCTTTGAAGAATAATCCCCGCAAGGTCACCAAAGAAGATATGATCGCGATTTACGCGCAAGCTTTTTAATTAAGGAGGAGTAAATGGCTGGAGCAGAACTAATCGGTAAAGAAGAAATCAAGGAAGTAATGGATGTCCTGGAAACAGGCATTCTGATGCGTTATGGTTTTGATAAAGAAAGAAAAGGAATTTATAAAGTAAGAGAATTTGAAGAGGCGTTTGCCAAGCATTGCGGTACCAGCTACGCGCTGGGAGTTACTTCCGGCTCGGCGGCGCTCCAGATTGCCTTGACGGCTATGGATGTAGGTCCCGGTGACGAAGTTCTTGTGCCCGCTTTTACTTTTTTGGCCACTTATGAAGCGGTGCTGGAAGTAGGCGCTATTCCCGTAATGGTGGATATTGATGATACCCTCAACCTTGATCCCCTGGAAATTGAAAAGAAAAAAACTCAGTACACCAAGGCGTTAATTCCCGTGCACATGTGCGGATCAGGCGCCAATATCGATAAAATAGTGGAAATCGCCCACAGAAATAAGCTGCTGGTTTTAGAAGATAACGCTCAGGGCTGCGGCGCCAGCTTCAAAGGTAAAAAGTTGGGTAGCTTCGGTGATATGGGAACTTTCAGCTTTGATTATGTAAAAACGGTAACCACCGGCGAAGGCGGAATGGTGATTACCAATAACCTTGATCTTTACCACCGGTCGGAATGGTATCATGACCACGGCCATGATCATAACCCTAAAGTAAGCCGCGCGCTGGAAGGCAGAACTATTCTTGGTTTTAACTTCCGGATGAACGAACTGCAGGGGGCGTTAGGCCTGGCGCAGTTACGCAAGCTGGATTATCTTATCGGCGAGCAGAAAAAAAACAAGAAGTTTATAATGGATGTACTGGCGCAGGTTACCGGTGTGGGATTCCGCGCGAAACCAGATCCCGAGGGAGATTCCGCAACGTTTTTAGCGTTTAATATGCCGGATGAAAATCAGGCGCAAAAGTTTCAGAATCTGCTTAGCGCTGAAGGTGTGGATACTGTCTGCTACAAGAGAAATCTGTGGCATTATGTGCCGAACTGGGAACACTTTCTGGCGCGTTCGACTGCCAACTCCAAAAAATATCCCTTTACTGATCCGTCCTATAAAGGCAAGGTGCAATACACCAGAGAGAGCATCCCACAGGCCGAAGATATTTTAGGACGCACACTGGTAATGGGCATATCCGTGAAGATGAGCCAGGAGAAATTGGATTTCATTCGCAAGGGAATTGAACAAGCCGCTAAAAATATTTAGCAATTGCAGTTAATGAGTCCTTTAATTATTTGTTTCTGAGGTCTCAAATATTTTGCTTGACAAGCAACCTGAAATTGCATAAGTTTCATTTTTCAATTTTTCACTAAGATGGTGGTTTTATTATGAAGACATATATGGCAAATGCGGAAACGGCAAACAAAGAGTGGTACATTGCGGACGCTTCCGGTAAAGTATTGGGAAGATTCGCGAGTGAAATAGCACTCCGTTTGAGGGGAAAGCATAAGGCTACCTATACTCCGCATTGCGATACCGGCGATTTTATCATTGTAGTCAATGCGGAAAAGATTATGCTGACCGGAAAAAAGATGAAAGACAAAATGTATTATTCTTATTCTGGTTATCCCGGCGGATTAAGAGAAACTACCGCAGGGAAAATGTTGGCGGAAAAACCCGAAAATTTGATCCGTATAGCGGTTCAGGGTATGTTGCCCAAAACTAATTTAGGGCGAAAAATGCTCAAAAAACTAAAAGTTTATGCCGGCAATGCCCATGTTCATGAAGCCCAGTGCCCGCAGATTTTGTCTATTTAATTTGCCCAAAAATGGCAATTAGATCATTCTATATATTGGAGAAGTTATGACGCAACAACGATATTATGCAACAGGTAAAAGAAAGACCGCTATTGCTCGCGTTTATATGAAAGCGGGTAGTGGTAATATTGTAGTCAATAAAAGAAGTTACGAAGAATATTTTACTCGTCCCAGCCTGAAAATGCTTATTAGGCAACCATTTGAGATCACGGGGAAAAAAGACCAGTTTGATTTGTTTATTAATGTAAGCGGCGGTGGAGTGGCCGGTCAAGCTGGGGCTGTAAAACATGGAATTTCCAAAGCTCTTTTGGCATATGATGCCGAGTTGCGCTCGATCCTGAAGAAGGCGGGCTTTTTAACCAGAGATGCCCGAGTCGTCGAAAGAAAAAAATACGGGCAGCCCGGAGCAAGGAAAAGATTCCAATTCTCCAAACGTTAAATTCCAACAGGGGGGCTTCCGGCCTCCCTTTTTTTTGGGGGATTTTTTATGATGAAAGTAGCAATATTTGGAGCTAGCGGATATACCGGTCAGGAACTGACAAGAATTTTGTTGGGGCATCCGGAAGTTAAATTAGTCGCCGTTACGTCCCGGCGTTTTGCCGGACAACCGGTAACGGAAGTATTCCCGTCGCTACACGGTTTGACTTCATTAAAATATCAAAACGCGACGCCGGCCAAGATAAGCAATATCTGTGACATTGTTTTTCTGGCTCTTCCCCATGGCGTTTCCATGAAAATCGCTCCGGAATTTATCGGGGCAGGGAAGAAAGTAATTGATTTAAGCGCTGATTATCGACTGCGGGATTTAAAAACCTATGAAACCTGGTATGGAAAGCATAGCAGCGCCAAGTTTATAAAGGATGCTGTTTATGGAATTCCCGAACTTTACCGGCAAAAAATCAAGAAAACCAAGTTCATCGCCAATCCGGGTTGCTATCCGACCAGTATTATCCTTGGTCTTGCCCCGGCGCTGAAAAAGAAGCTAATAGACGTATCCACGATTATTGCTGATTCGGCCTCCGGCGTAAGCGGTGCGGGGCGGGAACCGCAAACCGGTTCGCTTTTTTGTGAAGTGGATGGCGGTTTTAAAGCATACAAAGTCGGGAAGCATCGGCATCTTCCGGAAATTGAGCAGGAATTGAACGCCCTGGCCGGTAAAAAATTCGCTATTTCTTTTACACCTCATTTATTACCGGTGAAACGGGGTATTTTAAGCACAATTTATGCGACGCTGAAGAAAAATATTTCTTTATCGGAGCTGCATTCCCTTTATTCCTCGTTTTACGCGGAAGAAAAATTTGTCCGGATTTGTCCGGCGGGGATTTATCCTAATATTTCTTCTGTGTGCGGATCGAATTATTGCGATATCGGATTGGCTGTTGATTTGCGAACAAAAAAAGTGATTATAATAACGGCAATTGATAATTTAATTAAAGGCGCTGCGGGTCAGGCCGTGCAAAATATGAATATCATTTGTGGCTTTAAAGAAGACGCCGGTTTGCAAGCAGCACCGCTCTATCCCTGATGAAAGTAAGTTGAAAAATATGTCTCAGAAAATATTCAATACAGCGACAAG
>PLMV01000142.1:0-740 GCA_003141615.1 Syntrophaceae bacterium | reverse complement strand
ACCGATATTGATGACAAAATTATCGACCGCGCCAACAAAGAAGGTGTCAGCATTACGGAAATATCGGAACGTTACATTAAATTGCACAACGAAGATATGGCGGCGCTGGGAGTTGCAACTCCTACGGTAACCCCGAAAGCCACCGAGCACATGGAAGAGATGATTGCTCTGATCGGCGTCCTCGAAAAGAAAGGATATGCTTATTGTGTGGATGGAGATGTATATTTTGCGATAAATAATTACCGCCAATACGGTGGTTTATCCGGACGCAATTTGGAAGAAATGATTGCCGGCGCACGCGTTGACGTCAATGACAAAAAAAAGAATCCTCTGGATTTTGCGCTTTGGAAAAAAAGCAAGGAAGGTGAACCTTCATGGGAAAGCCCGTGGGGAAAGGGCCGGCCCGGCTGGCATATTGAATGTTCCGCCATGAGCCGGCGTTATTTGGGGGAAACTTTCGATATTCACGGCGGCGGCGAAGATTTAATTTTCCCGCATCATGAAAACGAAATCGCTCAATCGCAGGCGGCAACAGGGAAGCCCTTGGCCAATTACTGGATGCATAACGGTTTTGTTAAAATAAATTCGGAAAAGATGTCCAAATCTTTAGGTAATATATTTCCCGTTAGAGAAATATTGAAAAATTATCATCCGGAAATATTGCGTTTATTTATGCTGCAGAGTCATTATCGCAGTCCGGTTGATTATTCGGAGAGTTCGCTTGCCGAAGCCAGATCAAG
>PLMV01000177.1 GCA_003141615.1 Syntrophaceae bacterium | reverse complement strand
AAACGCCCGATCCATCCATCAATATGCTGGCCAACGGCTGGCTGGTCTATCAAACCATGGCTTGCCGACTGTGGGGACGGAGCGCGTTTTACCAATCATCGGGCGCTTTCGGTTTTCGCGATCAGCTGCAGGACGTGATGGCGCTCGTTCACACCGAGCCTGGCCTTGTGCGTGCGCAGTTGCTCCTCTGTGCATCCCGTCAGTTCAAGGAAGGCGATGTCCAGCATTGGTGGCATCCCCCGCTGGGCTGGGGTGTTCGTACCCGTTGTTCGGATGATTTCCTGTGGCTGCCATTGGCGGCGTGCCGCTATGTTTCGAGTATCGGTGATACCGGCGTACTGGATGAATCCATCCCTTTTCTGGAAGGCAGAGCGCTCAGGCCGGAGGAAGAATCGTATTATGAACTACCCCACCGGTCAGACGACACAGCGACGTTATACGAGCATTGCGTGCGGGCAGTACAAAGAGGACTTTGCTTTGGCGGACATGGCCTGCCGCTCATGGGTACCGGAGACTGGAACGATGGTATGAATAAAGTGGGCGCGCAGGGTAAAGGCGAAAGCATCTGGCTGGGGTTTTTCCTCTATGATGTGCTCATACAATTCGCTGAAGTTGCCAAGCTGCATGGCGATCCGGCTTTCGTCGAACTTTGCCGTAAGGAAGCAGAACAGCTTCACCGGAATATCGAGCTGCATGGCTGGGATGGCGAATGGTACCGCCGCGCCTACTTCGACGACGGTACGCCGCTGGGATCGGCAAGTAACCCCGAATGTCGGATTGATTCGATTGCGCAAAGCTGGTCTGTTTTATCCGGGGCGGCTGATGCCGAACGCTCGCGCATGGCCATGGACGCGCTCGACAAGCATCTTGTGCACCGTGATGACGCAGTGATCCAGTTACTGACGCCGCCATTCGACAAATCGACACCGGACCCGGGCTATATAAAGGCGTATGTTCCCGGTGTCAGAGAGAATGGCGCACAATACACCCATGCGGCAGTCTGGGCAGTGATGGCATTTGCCGCCATGGGGGACAACCTTCGCGCCTGGGAACTGTTATCGATCATCAATCCAGTGAACCATGCGGGAAGCGCCAAGTCGATTGCAGTTTACAAGGTAGAACCGTATGTCGTTGCATCCGATGTATATGCGCTGTCGCCTCATACCGGCCGCGGCGGTTGGACGTGGTACTCGGGTTCTGCGGGCTGGATGTATCGGTTGATCGTGGAATCAATTCTGGGACTGCGGCTCGAAGCGGACAAGCTGCATATGGCACCCTGCATCCCGGCACACTGGGCGTCGTTCAAGATGAACTATCGGTATCGGGAGACGTTCTATTACATCACGGTACGTCAAACGCAGGCAGCGGACGGCGTGATTTTGTTGACGGTCGACGACATCGAGCGGCACGACCTCGTCATCCCTTTAGTTGACGATCGACAGAAACACAAAGTCGATCTGCGAATTCACATGGCACCTGCCTAATGCAGCACAGCGGTGATTCGATTTCGAATAGATGAATGAAAAACGGCACGGAAAAGGAGAGACGATGAAAGAAAAGACCGGGATTAAATTTTTGTTTGTTGATATTGGCGGCGTGTTACTCACTGACGGATGGGGTCACACGTTTCGCAAACTGGCGGATAAGGAGTTCAACCTGAATTCGGAAGAGGTGGAAACCAGGCATAACCAGATCCTCGATACTTTCGAGTTGGGTAAACTCACCATTGAGGAATACCTCAAATGGGTGGTGTTCTACGAAGAGCGGTCATTTACTCCGGCTCAGTTTCGGGAATTCATGTTCGCCCAGTCTAAGCCATATCCCAAAATGATCGAGTTGGTCCGCCGCCTTAAAGCAAAGTATGGATTGAAGATTGTCGTGGTCAGCAACGAAGCACGGGAACTGAATGCGTATCGGATTCGAAAATTCGAGCTGGACGGGTTTGTGGATTCTTTTATTTCTTCCTGCTTCGTCCACCTCCGCAAGCCCGACGCGGACATTTTTCGGCTTGCTCTGGATATCGCTCAGGCGAAAGCCCCGCAGGTAGTCTATATCGAAAACACCCCGATGTTCGTTCAGGTCGCGGAAGGTTTGGGGATTCGAAGCATTCTTCATACGGATTATGTATCCACATGCGCGAAACTGGCTTCGTTCGGATTGCTAAATGACGAAGGAGTCATCCATGAAACCAGTTAACCCACGCATCCTGACGATCAATGGCGGCTCGTCGAGCATCAAGTTCGCGGTGTTCGAGACCGGTGATCCGCTCCGACGGATTCTGGAGGGCGGTGTTGAGCGGATCGGACTGCCGGAGGCCACATTTGTGGTGAAAGGCTTGAACCAGACGGATAACTTTTCGCTGTTAGTTGTGGCGCCGGATCACACAGTGGCGGTGGGCATTCTGATGGATTGGATCGAGGAACGAATCCGGCGTGGGGAGTTAACTGCGGTGGGGCACCGCGTGGTACATGGCGGGCCGAAGTATAGCAAGCCGCAGCAAATCACTGCGGAAATGGTTGACGAGCTGCGCCAACTCAGTCCATTCGATCCTGAGCATATGCCGGAAGAGATCCTGTTGACCGAGGCGTTTCATCGCCGATTTCCCGACCTGCCCCAGGTGGCGTGTTTCGACACGGCCTTTCACCATGATCTGCCGCGCGTGGCCCGGTTGTTGCCAATTCCGCGCCGTTACGAAGCGCAGGGAGTACGGCGGTATGGATTTCACGGGTTGTCGTATGCGTTTCTCATGAGAGAACTGGCCCGCCGGGACGGAGCGGAAGCGGCAAAAGGCCGGGTCATTCTCGCTCACCTTGGCAATGGCGCGAGTCTGGCGGCGGTGTGTGACGGCAAATCTATGGACACAAGCATGAGTTTCACCCCTACAGCCGGGGTGCCTATGAGCACACGCTCCGGTGATCTCGATCCCGGACTGGTTTGGTATTTAGCGCGCACCGAAAAAATGAGCGATAAGCAATTCAATGAGATGGTCAATTTCCAGTCCGGGCTGCTCGGTGTATCGGAGACCAGTTCTGACATGCATGACTTGCTTGACCATGAAACGCAGGACGTGCGGGCGGCGGAAGCGGTCGCGCTGTTTTGCTACCAGATAAAGAAATGGATCGGCGCATTCGCGGCGGCGTTAGGCGGGCTGGACACGCTGGTGTTCGCCGGCGGCATCGGCGAGAAGGCACCCGTAGTTCGAGCCCGGATCTGCGAGGGGCTGGGGTTCCTTGGAATAGAACTGGAAGAAAAGCGAAACGCGGCAAATGAGGGCGTGATTTCTATAGACGCCAGCCGGGTTACGGTCCGCGTCATTCGTACGGATGAAGAACTTATGATAGCCGAGACGGTTTGCCGCATTCTCGGACTTGGCATGGCCAGTGAAAAAGGAGATAGGAGATGATGCAGCGCATGCAGATGGGCACGGAATCAAAAGACATTGACAGCAATAAATAAGAAAGGAGGATGCCCATGAAAGAATTAACAAAACAACAATTTCACCTCCGATTAATGGAGACGGAAAACCAGAAAAAAGGAGGTCAGTTCATGAAATCAAAACTAATCCAATTAACCATGTGTCTCGTATTAATCGCGGGATTCAGCTTGTCCGCTGCAGTCGCCGCTGATGAGTCTCAGGCAGCGCTCAAGGCTCAAGCCAAAATCACCCAAAAAGAAGCCACAAAAACCGCTCTTACCAAGGTTCCGAACGGAAAGATCGAATCCGCCGAACTCGAAAAAGAGCATGGCAAGCTCATTTGGTCGTTCGACATCTCCATGCCGAATTCCACGGACATCACTGAGGTTCAAGTGGACGCGAAGACTGGTAAGATCGTCTCCACTAAGGTCGAAACACCCAAAGACCAAGCCAAGGAAGCTGCAGCCGACAAGAAACAGAAAAAACAGTAGCTTATCCAGAGCGGCCGGTGATTCTGCGGGGGCCATAGCGAAATTAGCTTCGCCGTCGCAAGATGAGTATTGGCTCCTGTACAGATTGCGTTGAAATCGATTTTTCAAACACGCTTTCAGCCAGGCGACAATAACGGACAAAAGCGAAACTCAAAAAATGAAAGGATTGCTATTATGTTAAGGAAAGCCAAATCTCTGAAAGGTTATAAATTGCACGGCAGCGATGCGGAAATAGGAAAGGTCAAAGAATTCTACTTCGATGACCGACACTGGGCGATTCGCTACCTGGTTGCCGACACAGGAAGTTGGCTTTTGGGCAGGCAGGTATTGATCTCGCCGTATGCGCTGGTCGCTGTGAATAAAGAAGGACAATACATAACTATCGACTTGACCAAAAAACAGATTGAGGACAGTCCATCCTTGAACAGTGACAGGCCCGTCTCGCGACAATTCGAAGGGGATTACTATGAGTATTATGGATGGCCGATGTATTGGTACGGCCCATATATGTGGGGGTCTTATCCCTCTGTTGTGCGTGATCGTGAAAAATGGAAAAAACCCACACAAAATGAGAAAGCGTGGGATCACCATTTACGCAGCACTTCTGCCGTGAGCGGCTATCACATCCAAGCCGCAGACGGCGACATTGGCCACGTCGAAGATTTTATAATCGATGACGAGACATGGGCAATTCGTTATCTAATCATCGATACACGGAACTGGTGGCCGGGGAAAAAGGTCCTGGTTTCAACGCAATGGATCGAACGCGTTAGTTGGAGCGAGTCGACAGTCTTCGTCAATCTTCTCCGCGAAACCATCAAGCAATCTCCGGAATACACGGAGGAGCTGCTGATAACTCGGGATTATGAAACCAGACTGCATCGACATTACAATCACCAAGGATACTGGGTCGATAAAGGGACTGCTAAGAAGCAGTCCCGCTGAAGCAAACGCGAAAAAGGATGTTGCGAATTATGAAAACAAAAAAGATGTCTGAAAGGAACATTGTTATGAAGGTAAAAAATGGAGTTAGGAAAAACATCGCCGTGGAAACGGAGAAGTCGAACAAAATAGATAAACCTTTATCGCCCGATCTGCTGCGAAAAATGAATGCGTATTGGCGTGCCGCTAATTATTTGTCAGTCGGTCAGCTCTATCTGTGTGATAATCCTTTGCTTCGGGAGCCGCTGAAATTGTCACACGTGAAGTCGATGCTGCTCGGGCACTGGGGAACAACGCCTGGCCAGAACTTCATCTATGTGCATTTGAACCGGGTCATCAAAAAGTACGATCTAAATATGTTTTATATCGCAGGTCCTGGTCACGGCGGCCCGGCTATTGTGGGCAATGTTTACCTCGAAGGCACATGGAGTGAAGTTTATCCGAACATCACCGAGGATGAAGCCGGATTGAAAAAAATGTTTAAGCAATTTTCGTTTCCCGGAGGTATTTCCAGTCATGTTGCGCCGACAACACCTGGGTCGATTCATGAAGGCGGCGAGTTAGGATATTCACTTAGCCATGCCTTCGGTGCCGCGTTCGACAATCCCGATCTGGTCATTGCTTGCGTTATCGGTGACGGTGAAGCGGAAACCGGTCCTTTGGCAACAGCATGGCAATCCAACAAATTCTTGAATCCAATCACCGATGGAGTCGTGCTGCCGATATTGCATCTCAACGGATATAAAATAGCCAACCCGACAGTGTCGGCCCGCATAGAGCATGAGGAATTGGAGCAATTTTTGCGAGGCTGCGGCTGGACGCCTTACTTTGTTGAAGGTGAGGAGCCGGAAAAAATGCATCAGCTTATGGCCGCTACTTTGGAAGAGGTAATTACAGAAATCCGGAAAATACAAACTAATGCGCGGAGCAAAAACGATGCCTCCCGTCCACGCTGGCCGATGATCGTCCTTAACTCACCTAAGGGTTGGACCGGACCGAAAGTTGTCGATGGCCTGCAAATCGAGGGCACCTTTCGAGCCCATCAGATTCCATTACTGGTTGATTCCGAACATCCCGATCATTTAAAGCTACTTGAAAATTGGATGAAAAGCTACAAAGCGGAAGAGCTCTTTGATAAAAAGGGGCGTCTCATACCGGAATTAGCAGAACTGGCGCCTAAGGGTGAGCGAAGAATGGGAGCTAACCCTCACACAAATGGCGGGTTAGTACTGCACGACCTCGTTATGCCGGACTTCCGGAAATACGCGGTGGATGTGCCGTCACCGGGATCAGTCGATGCTTCTGATGCGCATATGCTCGGAGAGTTTCTGCGCGATGTGATTAAGCTCAATAAAGAGCAACGAAATTTCAGGATCTTTGGTCCGGACGAGACGCTTTCCAATCGGCTGAATTGTGTTTTTGAAGTCACTAATCGGCAGTGGGAAGCTAGGATGAAAGAGAATGATGAGTTTCTTGCAACTGATGGCCGGGTCATTGAGATGTTGAGCGAGCATCAATGTGAAGGTTGGATCGAGGGTTATCTGCTCACGGGAAGGCACGGGTTGTTTAATTGCTATGAGGCATTTATTCACATCATCGATTCGATGTTTAACCAGCACGCCAAGTGGCTGAAAATCACTGCAGAATTGCCGTGGCGACGGAAAATTGCGTCACTTAATTATCTGCTCGCCTCCCATGTCTGGCAGCAAGCGCATAACGGTTTTACCCATCAGGACCCAGGCTTTATCGATCATGTTGTAAACAAAAAGGCCTCTATCGTGCGCGTGTACCTTCCGCCAGATGCCAACTGCCTATTATCGGTTGGGGATCATTGTTTGAGGAGCCGGCATTACGTTAATGTTGTGATCGCTGGTAAATATCAGGCGCCTCAATGGTTGAATATGGATGAGGCAATCGAACATTGCACCAAAGGAATCGGCATATGGCAATGGGCTAGCAGCAATAAAGGCAAAGAACCCGATGTGGTGATGGCCTGCTGCGGCGACGTGCCCACTCTTGAGTGCTTGGCAGCAGTTTCAATCCTGCGCGAACATCTGCCGGAGCTTAAGATCCGAGTGGTGAACGTTGTTGACCTGATGAAGTTGGAATCAAATACACAGCATCCGCATGGGTTAAACGAGCAGGAGTTTGACGCTTTATTTACGAAAGACAAGCCGGTCATATTTGCGTTCCATGGATACCCAAAGCTTGTTCACCTGCTGACTTACCGCCGCAATAACCATGAAAACATGCATGTTCACGGTTATAAGGAAGAGGGCACTATCACAACGTATTTCGATATGACGGTTTTAAACGGCCTCGACAGATTCCACCTGGTACTCAATGCGATAAAATGGCTGCCGCAGTTGGGTGCAAAAGGCGCTAAGCTCAAACAGATGTTGCAGGATAAGCTCGTCGAGCATAGACAATATATCGATAAGAACGGCATAGATTTGCCGGAAATCAGGGACTGGAAGTGGAGTCCGGAAGGTACATAGAAAGAGAAAGAGCTGAGAATGGAGGAGAACTAATGCGCATTGGCATTGCTGCGGACCATGGCGGGTTTGAGTTGAAAGTGCAATTGATTGCTGACCTCAGGACTGCCGGTTATGAGGTGGAGGACTTCGGAGCCCATGAGCTAGTTACGGGAGATGACTACCCGGATTTTGTGGTACCTCTTGCCAGGGCTGTGGCGAAAGGTGAAATTACCCGGGGACTGGCTATCTGCGGCAGCGGTGTAGGCGCGTGCGTTGCGGCCAACAAGGTGCCCGGCGTGCGTGCGGCGTTGATCACTGATTCCTTCTCCGCACATCAGGGGGTAGAGGACGACGACATGAACGTTATGTGTCTGGGCGGCCGGATTACCGGATATGCTTTGTCCTGGGATTTGGTCCAGGTATTCTTGAATGCCCATTTCAAGTGGGCCGAACGGTTTAGTCGCCGTCTTGCAAAAGTGGCTGCTTTGGAAAAAGAGCGGAAGGTTTAATTTGAGGGATCAGAGATGAGTTCACAAGAGCTTATAGTCACTGCCGGGGCGATGGTTGCCGGTGACAAAGGTCTTCTGGCCATGGATGANNGCCCGGCGCGCTTATCGGGAATTGATTTTGACCACTCCCGGTCTCGGCGAGTGCATTAGTGGCGTGATCCTCTACGACGAGACTATTCGCCAGCAAAAGAAAGATGGCACACCCTTTGTTAAAGTCATAACCGACGCCGGTATCATTCCCGGTATCAAAGTCGACATCGGTGCAAAGGATATGGCAGCTCATCTCGGAGAGAAAATAACCGAAGGTCTGGATGGATTACGTGACCGCCTCACGGAATATTTTCAAATGGGTGCCCGTTTTGCCAAGTGGCGTTCGGTGATTACCATTGCTGATGGCATTCCCAGCCGGGGTTGTATTGAGGCCAATGCGCATGCGCTGGCTCGCTATGCTGCGTTGTGCCAGGAAGCCGGATTGGTTCCCGTCGTCGAGCCGGAAGTGCTCATGGACGGCGGGCATACTCTGGAGCGATGCTATGAGGTAATCGAGAATGTCTTGCAAACGGTTTTCAACCAACTCTATATTCAACGGGTGATGCTGGAGGGTATAATCCTGAAGCCCAACATGGTGCTTCCGGGATTGACCTGCCCCAAACAGGAAACAGTAAACGAGGTGGCCGACGCCACGGTGAAGTGTCTCTTGAGAGCGGTACCCGCTGCCGTTCCTGGAATTGCGTTCTTGTCGGGCGGCCAATCAGGTGAACTGGCTTCGGCTCGTTTAAATGCGATGAATGTCAGATTCAAGTCGCGATTGCCTTGGGCGTTGGCGTTTTCGTTTGCCCGCGCCATCCAGCAACCGGCTTTGGAAATTTGGAAAGGCGAAGAGGCTAATGTGTTATCTGCACAACAGGCTCTGTATCATCGGGCCAAATGCAACCGGGCTGCTCGTCGTGGCGAATATAATGCCGCGATGGAAGGGACACGAACATGACAATGAATATCCCGCAACTTACAAAACGCGCGGCATGGCAGCCACTGGAAGCCCATTACACAAAAATCAGGAATATGCATCTTCGTAAACTCTTTGCGGACGATCCAAAACGCGGTGAGCGCATGACAACTGAGGCCATCGGCATCTACTTTGACTATTCGAAGCACCGTATCACCGACGAGACTCTCAGCCTTCTTTTTCAGTTAGCGGAGGAATCTGGCCTACGTGCTCGCATCGATTCCATGTTTCGCGGCGAAAAGATCAACATCACGGAGAAGCGGGCCGTCCTGCACACGGCTTTGCGCGCTCCCAAAGGGAAATCCATCGTCGTGGACGGCGAGGATGTCGTGCCTAAAGTTCACACCGTACTCGATAAGATGACCGGTTTTTGCAACCGGGTGCGCAGCGGGGAATGGAAGGGCCACACCGGCAAGCCGATCCGTAACGTCATTAATATCGGCATCGGTGGGTCTGATCTGGGACCGGTGATGGCGTACGAGGCATTACGGCATTATAGTCAGCGCGACCTGACGTTGCGCTTTGTCTCAAACATCGATGGCACTGACTTCGCGGAGGCTATCCGCGACCTCGCTGCTGAGGAGACTCTCTTCATCATCTCGTCGAAGACCTTTACGACCCTGGAGACAATGACCAACGCGCACACAGCCCGCGACTGGGTACTAAAAACTTTGAGACATCCAGCTGCTGTTGCCAGGCATTTCGTCGCGATCTCAACCAACGTCGGGGAAGTGGCTAAATTCGGCATTGACACAACAAATATGTTCGAGTTCTGGGATTGGGTTGGCGGGCGGTATTCAATGGACTCGGCAATCGGCCTCTCGACGATGATCGCCATTGGCCCTGAAAATTTCCGCGCCATGCTCGACGGTTTCCACCAGATGGACGAACATTTTCGTACTGCCCCTTTCGAGCGCAACCTGCCGGTACTCATGGGGCTCCTGGGCATTTGGTACAATAACTTCTTCGGCATGCAGACCGTTGCGGTTCTTCCGTATGAGCAGTACTTGAAGCGTTTCCCGGCCTACCTACAGCAGTTGACGATGGAAAGCAATGGCAAGCACGTCACGCTTGATGGAACTGAGATCGGCTACCAAACCGCTCCAATCTACTGGGGGGAGCCGGGTACTAATGGGCAGCATTCTTTTTACCAGATGATCCATCAGGGGACCAAACTCATTCCCTGTGACTTCATAGGATTTATTCAGCCTCTTAATCATCTGGGACGCCACCACGATTTGCTTATGGCAAACATGTTTGCCCAGGCTGAGGCGCTGGCTTTCGGCAAAACGCCGCAGGAGGTCCAAGCTGATGGCACACCCGCATGGTTGGTGCCGCATAAAACTTTCGAAGGCAACCGTCCATCCAGTACGATCCTTGTGAAACGGCTAACTCCGGAGGCGTTGGGGAAACTCGTTGCCCTCTATGAACACAGCGTCTTCACTCAAGGCGCCATTTGGCAAATTGATTCGTTTGATCAGTGGGGTGTCGAACTAGGGAAGGTGCTTGCCGGGCGAATTATCCCCGAACTTGAGACCGGGACCGAGCACCAACTCAAACACGACAACTCAACTAACACCCTGATCCAGCGCTACAGGAGATATAAGAAATAGGCTGGTCACAGCGCAAAGAAAGGAGTTTTATAATGAACAATATGATGAACTACACAAACGGATGGATGGGCGGAGGAATGTGGATTTGGACGGTGATCGGTGTACTGGTGGTGGTCCTTCTGGTTGTCGTGATTACCAAGCTGTCCAATAAAAAATAGCGAGTTCACAACCCGCCTGAGAAGTGAACTGTTAGAACCATAGAAAACATAGTAGGAGACCCTCTATGAAGGAAAACAAACACATAGCCGAAAATAAACCAGAATCGAAACCGGGATCGAAGCCTGATGCGAAGGACGATCTAAAATCCCTGTCCATGTCTGAACTGCAGGCAAAGTTGGGGTCGTCGCCAGACGGTCTCACCCAAGCCGAGGCGCAGAAACGGCTTACCCAATATGGGCCGAACGAGATTGAAGAAAAAAAGACCAATCTGTTTTTGAAATTTCTCAGCTATTTCTGGGGTCCGATCCCGTGGATGATTGAAGTGGCGGTTATTCTGTCGGGCGTGGTCCGGCACTGGCCGGATTTTTTCATCATCCTCCTTCTGCTTCTGACCAACGCTGTGGTCGGATTCTGGGAAGAACACACGGCGGGCAACGCCATCGAGGCCCTCAAAGCAAAGCTGGCGATCAATGCCCGGGTGAAACGTGACGGGAAGTGGATCAACCCGCCGGCGCGCGAGTTAGTGCCCGGCGATGTCATCCGCATGCGCCTGGGTGACATTGTGCCCGCTGATGCGCGATTGCTGGAGGGAGATCCGGTGGAGGTGGATCAATCCGCTCTTACGGGAGAGTCGTTGCCCGCCGAGCGTAAATCGGGCGACGCGGTATTCTCCGGTTCGATTATCCGTCAGGGCGAAATTGGCGCAATGGTCTATGCCACGGGGGTGAATACCTACTTCGGTAAGACGGCGCAACTAGTGCAGGAGGCGCATACCGTCAGCCACTTTCAAAAGGCCGTTTTGAAGATCGGCAATTACCTGATTATTTTGGCGGTAGCTCTGGTAGCGGTGATTATTGGTTTCGCAATCTATCGTGGCGACGCGATCCTCACCACGCTGCAGTTTGCCTTGGTGTTGACCGTGGCCGCGATTCCCGTGGCGATGCCGACAGTGTTGTCAGTGACGATGGCAGTCGGCGCGCGCCTGCTTGCCAAGAAGCAGGCAATCGTGAGCAAGTTGGTGGCCATCGAGGAATTGGCGGGTGTTGACGTGCTGTGTGCGGATAAGACCGGCACCCTAACCCAGAACAAGCTGACGCTGGGCGATCCGTTTGGCGTGAACGGCATTCCTGCCGATCAAGTCATTCTCAACGCCGCGCTGGCGTCGCGTGCGGACAATAACGACACTATTGACCTAGCCGTCCTTGGGGGACTAAAAGACAAAGAGGCCTTGAAAGGCTATCAGGCGGTCCATTTCCAACCCTTCGATGCTGTGCATAAGCGTACCGAAGCCACCGTCAAAGCCAAAGACGGAAAGACGTTCAAAGTGACAAAAGGCGCGCCGCAGGTTATTTTGGCATTGTCGGCCAATGCCGGGCAAGTGAAGTCCGCCGTTGATAAGGCGGTCAACGAATTTGCGGCGCGCGGCTTTCGTTCGTTAGGCGTGGCGCGGGCCGAAGGCGAAGGCCTTTGGCAGTTTCTCGGCGTGTTGCCGCTGTTCGACCCGCCGCGTGAAGATGCCAAAGCAACTATCGCTACCGCACTGGCAATGGGCGTAAAGGTCAAGATGGTTACGGGCGATGCACTGGCCATCGCCAAGGAAACCGCGAAAAAGTTAGAGATGGGTACAAATATCCTCGATGCCGGAGGCTTAGGCGATTCGAAAAAGCAAGAGACCACAGAGGTGGCCGATTCCATCGAGAAGGCCGACGGTTTTGCCCAAGTATTCCCTGAGCACAAGTTCCATATTGTGGATGTATTGCAAAAGCTAGGCCACATCGTCGGTATGACGGGCGATGGTGTAAATGACGCCCCCGCGCTGAAGAAGGCCGACTGCGGCATCGCCGTTTCAGGCGCGACAGACGCTGCGCGCGCGGCGGCGGCTATCGTGCTGATGACACCCGGTCTGGCAGTAATAATTGACGCCATCAAGGAGAGTCGGAAAATATTTCAGCGGATGAACAGCTACGCGATCTATCGCATTGCCGAAACGCTGCGCGTGCTGTTATTCATGACGCTGGCGATACTGATCTTTAACTTTTATCCATTGACGGCGGTGATGATCGTGATGCTGGCGTTGTTAAATGACGGCGCCATCCTGTCCATTGCCTATGACAACGTTCATTACAAGGATCAGCCCGAGGCTTGGAACATGCACATGGTGCTGGGGGTTGCCACGGCGCTGGGAGTTATCGGCGTTGTTTCCGCCTTTGGCTTGTTTTATCTCGGTGAGCGCGTCTTTCATCTCGACCGCGCGCACATCCAGACGCTGATGTATTTGAAGCTGTCTGTGGCCGGACATCTGACGATCTTCCTCACGCGCACGCGCGGTCGTTTTTGGTCTATACGCCCTGCCAAGATTTTGTGGATAGCGGTGCTCGGCACGCAAATCGTGGCGACGTTAATCGCAGTTTACGGACTGTTCATGACGCCCCTCGGCTGGGGTTGGGCCGGGTTCGTGTGGGGCTATGCGCTGCTGTGGTTCCTCGTCAATGACAACGTGAAACTGCTCGCGTATCGGATTTTTGATCCAGTCAAGGCTGCGGCAAAAACTGAAGCCAAAGCCGAGCATAAGCAGGATAAGAAAGATTGATAAAATTATTAAACGAGGAGGCGAATAATGGAAGATATTAGAAGAATACTTGCTGTGAGTTGGATGACTCAATATTGTCAGAGGACGATTCATTACGCGGTTTCACTGGCCGCAAAGTACGGTGCTGAACTTTCCGTGATTCATGTAATCGATACTTTATGGCTGCAGGGCTGGAATTTGCCCACAATGTCGCAGGAGGAGGCGCGCGGGAAGGAAATGGAAAGAATTCAGGCAGAACTGGATAATATTATCGGCAGCGAAACAAAGGAAGGCGTAAAGATCAAAAAGATTATAAAAGAAGGCGATCCCATTGAGGAAATTATGAAGGTTATTGAGGAAGAAAAGATTGACCTGGTCATCATGCGCACTCATGAAGAAGGCCGTATCGAACGCTTGTTGGTAGGTGGCAGTAACGATGCGTTAATCCGGAAAATGCCGTGCTCCATTTTATTGGTAAAAAAAGAACCCGATACCGTTTCAAATGGAACTACTTGATAAGTTGAATTTGTCTTTATAGGTGCTGTCAAGATTAAAGATAATTTCTTTCCTAGCAGTAATTAATTGACTTAAAACATAGGAAAGAGTGATTTTTATTCTAGAATCTATGAAAAATGTAGGGCTGTTTTGAAGTCGCCGTGAAAGGTTTTATATGGAAGCGGAAAACGTCAAGATAAAATCGTATATTTAAGATAAAATCTTGTTGAGAGGAAAGATGATGAAAAGACTTTTACGTATAATGGCAGTGATAATCGTTTTTCTGTTTACAATTAACACAGCACTTGCGCAGACTTCGTTTAAGGTCGCTTGGAAGGAAGGCAAAATTCTGTGTTTGCTCGTGCCTCCAAATACAACAAAAGAACAACTAAAAGATTTTATTTATAAAATAAGACAAGGAAAGAAGGATAAGACATTATCAAAGTTCCTTCCGCCTATTAACTTGAGATTGCCTGACAAATACACTAACTTTATTGTTTTTATCTTTTCAGACCCCAAATGGGCAACGATTGAAGAGTATAATAAATATGAAAAGGCAGAAATGAAAAGCAAAGTGGCACAAACATATTTGAACCATGTGGCTGCATCATATTGGTATGATCGTGATGACAGGGAATATGGTGCTCTCGGCCATAGCGATGGTGTTTTAAAATCCAACAATTACGAAAAATTATTTTGATCCGGTGCCTTAAATTGGAATAAAAATGGATCTTATGATTACGGCATAATGCAAATCAACTCCAGATGGTATAAAGTTCTTGGTTCTGATGCATGGTCACAATTAGGAGATCCCTGTTATAATGTTAATGTGGGAGCATGGATTTTAGCTAGGTGCATGAAAAAATATGGTTATAATTGGGAAGCAGTTGGTTGCTACAATGCAAGTAGTAAAAATAAGCGTAATTGGTATGCTTATAAAGTATGGCGTGCTATAGCTAAAATGAAAGAGAAGTAACATACTTTGAAAACACACAATTGTTGGTATTGCTGACCCAGGTGCTCATTACGGCAGGATACATTTTGGGCGGAATATCACTGGATTAACAGCACAAAAGGTATTTACACCTTTAAATATGGAATACTTAAACAAGATATCAGCCACTTATGAAAGCGTTTCGGGAACAGATCATAAACCTTATATATAAGGTAGCAACGGGCACAAAAAGAATCCGCATGCTTCTTACCCCACTGGTAGGATCTATTTTTTTCTGTATTGTATTGCTGTTGATATTTACCTCTTTTTTTCTGGATCGTTTTTGGGGATTGTCTGGATTTATTTCAAAACCTTTCAACATAGCGCTTTCCCTGCCCCTCCTGATTGGAGGTGCCCTCTTATGGTTGTGGTGTGCTGGGAAATTCTTTAAAACAAAAGGAACTCCTGTGCCGATAAATCCTCCACCGAAACTGGTTACCGACGGTCCTTACGCTTATTCGAGAAATCCGATGATGACAGGTCTTTTTATGGTAATGGCCGGGATTGGTATTTTCTTTGGATCGATAACTCTAACATTCATAATGATGCCTCTGTTTGTTTTTATGAGTATTCTTGAATTCAAATATATTGAAGAACCGGAACTGAAGAAGCGTTTCGGGAAAGAATACACTGAATACAAAGAAAAAACCCCTATAATTATTCCCAGGATTCGCCGAAACTGAAGATGCAGAAAAATAATTGTCATGTTGACCTGCAGAGTGATATCTTTTGTTCCCTATTCTATGTCCTTACCATGAGAGCATCAACTGCAAATAAGGAACCATATATTTATAAAAAAAAGATATAAGGAATACTTTTGTAAGTGAGCATTTAGGATTTTTCACGGACATACTATCTTTCAAACAATAATCATTTTGAGGCTACTATCTTATGACCTCACTATGACCTTAATCGCTTCCAGAAAACAGTCCATTTCTACATCGGTTCCGATAGTGACCCGGATAAAGTTATTAATCTTAGGTTTATTGAAATACCGGACAAGGATACCTTTTTCTCTTAGCCTCTGAAACAGGATGCCTCCGGGGCACCGCTCAGAGCTGATAAAGATGAAATTTGCCTGTGAGGAAATCACCTTAAAGCCCCAATCCTTAAGTCTTACGGATACCCGTTCACGGCTCTTCATGATTTTGGATCTTGTTTCCTGAAAATAATCATCATCTTTAATTGCTTCCTGGGCACCGGCCAGGGCCAGACGATCAACCGTATATGAATTAATCGAATCTTTGACCCGGATTATTCCTTCAATCAGATCTTCATTGCCCAAGGCGTATCCTACCCTCAATCCCGCAAGTGAATGTGATTTGGAAAGCGTCTTAATAACCAGCAAATTTGGATAATCATTAATCAGTTTAACCGCAGATTGGCCGCCGAAGTCCACGTAGGCCTCATCAAGTATAACCACACTGCTTTCGTTCCGATTGAGGATTGCTTTAATCGTTTCTCTGGAAACACCTTTTCCGCTGGGCGCATTGGGATTGGCAATAATAATGCCGCCATTGGCCTGATAGTATCCTTCTTCGGGAATATTAAATTCCTCATCCACGGGAATAAGGTTGTAGTTGGTATTAAACAAAGCCGCATAAACGGGGTAAAAGCTGTATGTTATTTCAGCGAAAAGCACTGGTTTGCCTGCCGGCTCAAAAAAAGCAGGAAAGGAGAAAGCCAATAATTCGTCGGAACCGTTGCCGATAAAAACATTGTTATTTCGGAGCCGGTAGTATCCGGCAATTGTTTCTCTCAGTTCCTCACACATGGGGTCAGGATAAAGCCGTAACGTTTCGTCGGCCGCATTCTTAATGGCCTCAATTGCCCGGGAAGAAGGCGGATAAGGATTCTCATTCGTATTAAGCTTAATGTATCTCCGGTCTTTCGGTTGTTCACCGGGGGTGTATGGTTTGATATTTTTTATCGCTTTACTCCAGTATCTGCTCATGAAAATCATCCACCTTGTTTAAGTATATTTTTAATATTGGGATATAAAATAGTTTATATTTTCGGAAATTTCCATTCTTAATTATTGCATGATATTCTAGGACAGCATACTATTTATTGAGCGTCACTCTGTTCTGCCCCACATTTTGTGGCCAAGATTTCCTTGACATACAAGACCGGACTTCTTATACTTCATCACACAAAAAGGAAGTTCTTATCAAAAATTTTACACCAAGCGCCGAAAGTCTTAAATTTCCTATACTTCACACTTGGAAAATGATAAATCTGTCTCTGAAAAATAACGTACTGGGGGGATAATATATGGTGACCATCAAACAGCAAGAAACATCCGCCGGCAGAGTGCTCAATTCATCGCTCCAAGAAGATACTGATGCCCCTTTTCGAAAAAAATTTGGAGCAAAATGGGATGAGTATCGCCGAAATTGGGCCGCTGCTTCTCGAATGGAATATCGCCCGGACTTTCCTCTTTTCATTCGTTTTGAAACAAAATTCCGATGCAATCTTCACTGCAAAATGTGCGCTCACGGACATCCCGATCTAGAGAAAGGCTACTCCTACGAAGGTGAATTAAATTTCAAAACATACTGTAGACTTATTGATGAATGTGCTGAACACAACTGCCCTTCTATTGGAATGAACCATACGAACGAACCTCTGCTCGATAAAGATTTAATCGAACGAATCAATTACGCAACAAAGCGCGGCATCATGGACATTCACATGAATACGAACTCCATGCTGCTGACAGAAGAGATGTCAAAAAAACTTCTCGACACTGGCCTAACAAGACTATGTTTTAGCGTTGATGCTCTCACTCCTGAAATTTTTAAAAAGATTCGAGTTGATGCAGACTATAATAAAGTCATGGCCAATATTGACACTTTTTTAAATTTAAAGATCAAGCGCAATGTCGAACTTCCAGCAACACGCGTTAGTCTCGTTCTCCAAGAAGATAATAAACATGAAGTCGAAGCCTTTCGCGAATATTGGGTCAAAAAGGTTGATTATGTTGCCGTCCAGCGCTACGTCCCGATTAGTCCTTTTGATCAGGAAGAAAACGACGCACGCGCCCATGCCACAGCGGCAAAGCAGAACAATTCAGCTCTCTTCTTGGTCATTTAAAAAAAGAATACAGCCTTCTTGACCTGCCGACGGCTACGCAATCAGCACGCAAAGAGCTTGCAGATCATTATGTGCAAAGACGACGAGCGGATGTATTAAAATGGATGGGTGAGGATACGCCTTTTCCCAAACGTGATCCAGGGGAGTATAAGTATGATCTTTCCACAAATTATGCTGCGTTTTATGACCGCATTCTTGAATTTGCCCTTGGCTTGATAAAAGGTACTGACCAGAAAACTGGCAGGGCAAGATACCGCTACTGGTCGGCGCTTGCCCTTTTGCGGGGTGTCATGTCCAGCCCTGCAACAGGTCTTGAAATGATCAATAAAAAAATATCCGGCAAAGAAGAAATTATTGCCGATGAGACAAATGGTTTATTTGAGGCAGACACAAATCCGGTTATGGATGAGGACTATGGTACAGCAAAAGATTTTGCACCCACAGCAGTCTTTACAAAAACTGAGTGGTCGACAGGTGAAAACAAACAGCTAGGAGTTCTTGCCGCACAGATTCAGGCGCTTCACGGAATAGATCATGACAATAAAGTAGTACGAACACTTGAGATTATTAAGCAATGGCTCAAAGATGGGTTTAATCCCATTATCTTTTGCCGGTTTATCGCCACAGCAAATTATCTTGGAGAAGTGCTGAAACCTGAGCTTGTTAAAACAAACCCCGACATTAATGTGCAAGTAGTAACAAGCGAAGACCCCGATGAAGTTAGAAAGACCCGCATTGATGAAATGGAATCATCAAAGCAAAGGGTTCTTATAGCCACAGACTGTTTGAGCGAAGGGATTAACCTTCAGGACAAGTTTACGGCAGTGCTTCATTACGATTTACCGTGGAATCCAAACAGACTTGAACAGCGGGAAGGCAGGATTGACCGATATGGACAGACAGCCCCAGTTGTGAGAGCCTATCTTCTCTATGGCAACAACAATCCCATAGACGGTGTTGTTTTAAAAGTGTTGCTGCGCAAGGTGCGGGAAATCCGCAAAGCCACCGGTATTTCCATACCGTTTCCCGAAGATAGTCAGTCATTAATGGACTCGGTTCTTCAGGCTGTACTTTTAAATGCGTCACCCCAATCTCATAGTGCGCAGTTGATGCTGCAATTTAACACAGCAGATGAAGTGCAGGAAAAAGAGCTGATTGCTACCAAGGCTATTGAAGCGGCAGCAGCCCGTGAAAAGGCATCCCGTAATATTTTTGCCCAACATGCAATTAAGGCTCATGAAATAGAGCAAGACCTCAGGCAGTCTGACGATGCCATCGGCAACCCGAAAGCTGTTGAATCGTTTGTGACGGATGCTCTTTCTCATCTGCTAGGTGTTCAGATAACACCGGATAAGAAAGGATATATTCTTTACACTGCCAATCTACCTCCGAGTTTAAAAAGCGTTCTCCCGCAGGCAGCTCAGCTTAAGATAAGCTTTTATTCGCCTACACCTGAAGGTTACATTTATATTGGGCGTAATCATATCTTTGTTGAACAGCTATGCCAGCATCTTATGGCCCATTCCTTTAAACAGGATAAGCGCTATGGTCCTGCGCGTACCTCGATTATACGATGCCGTGATGTTGATGTTAAGACCACTCTTCTTCTTTTTAGAGTCCGCAATGTTATTGA
>PLMV01000211.1 GCA_003141615.1 Syntrophaceae bacterium | reverse complement strand
AGCCGACAACGACGCCAACAAAAATAGCGCTTTGATTTAGAATTGGTATAGCTCACGATTTTCTTTCCATTATATAGCGCGCAATGACAATCAGCGGCCGCGCCCGTTCATCAAAACCGGAGAGACTCGCTACTGCCGTGTCTATATACTTTGCTAATTTTTCTTTCGCCAAGTTCAATCCCAGTAAAGATGGATAGGTAAGTTTGTTATGGGCGGCATCGCTGCCGGTTTCTTTGCCCATTAACTCACGGTCTCCTTCCACATTCAGGATGTCATCCGCTATCTGAAATGCCAGACCAACATTTATTCCGTATTGAGCCAGCGCTTGAATCTTATCTTTGCGGGCATTGAAAATAATAGCGCCCGATTTTACCGCGGCAACAATCAACGCTCCCGTTTTGCGCCGGTGAATTTCATAGAGTGTGTTTTCGTCGGACACGGATTTTCCCGAAAGTACATCCAGAGCCTGGCCGCCAACCATGCCGCAAATTCCGACAGCCTGGGCAATTTCCTGAATAACCGCCAAACGCCTTTCAGCAGACAGCCTCACTTTTTCCACGTGAGATAAAAGAACAAACGCCTCCGTAAGCAGCGCGTCACCGGCAAGAATTGCTATACTCTCTCCGAAGACTTTGTGACAGGTAGGCTTGCCGCGCCGGAAATCATCGTTATCCATTGCGGGCAAGTCGTCATGAATAAGAGAGTACGAGTGAATTAATTCTAAAGCACAGGCAACCGGTATGGCCGGCCCCAGATCTCCGCCAACCGCCTCCGCCGCCGCCAGGCAAAGAATCGGCCGAATCCGCTTTCCTCCGTTAAAAACACTGTAGCGGACAGCTTTATATATATCAGCAGGAATATTGTCTTCCCCCGGAAGATAATATTGCAGAGCTTCTTCCACAATCTTTTGCCTATCCTGCAGATACGCTTTTAAGAACACCTCATTTTCAATCACCGTCTTCCCCCTGAAAACGCTTTACCTGCAGGGAATCTTCTTTCCCCAGAAGCATCTCGACGCGGCGTTCCGTCTCCTCTAATTTGGCCGAACAAAAGCGAATAAGCTTTATCCCTTCTTCAAAGGATTTCAAGGCTTCATCCAGTGGGATATCACCGGCTTCCATTTTTCTCACGATATCTTCGAGTTTTTCCAAAGCGTCTTCAAATTTTTCTTTTGCCATAATTACCCCTGAGATATTTTTTCTATTTTAGCGTTGAAATTACCTCTTGCCAATTGGATATTAACATCCTCCCCTACACTCAGGGCAGCCGCTTGCCGGACAATCAGGCCGCTGCCCATACTGCGTGTAATACTGTAACCCCTTTGTAAAACGCCCAGAGGACTCAAAGATTCCATAACAGCCGAGTTCTTCTGGAGCCGCTCTCTGAGCGCTGCCAAGTGATATGAAAAATTATTGAATATATCTTTTTGAATATTTTTCAATAAAATCTTTTTTTCATTGATTTGCCTTGCCGGGCTTTGGTGCCGGAGGCGCAACTCCAGTTGCCGGAGGTCATTATACAAGTTTCGTTTTTTATGATGCAAAGCCGCTTTGAGCCTTTCTCTAAGATCATCCAGCCGGATTTGTAAATTAATCAAAAGACGGCGTGGATCTTTGAACCTTTCCTGCAATCCGGCAATCTTATCTCTCCTGTTTTTCAGGTAGCGGCAATAACCGGCTATCATCCTCTGTTTAAAAATATTAATTTTCGCTGTCAACTCCATCCATTCCGGCAAAATCAATTCCGCTGCGGCAGAGGGCGTGGGCGCGCGCAAATCCGCCACAAAATCACAAATGGTAAAATCAGTTTCATGGCCGACCGCGGACACTATGGGTATCGACGAACGGAAAATCTCCCGCGCCAGAGCCTCATCATTGAAAGGAGCGATATCTTCCAGAGAACCGCCGCCGCGGGCGATAACAATTACATCAACACCGCCATAAGATTGTAAATTGCGCAGAGCTTGAATTATTTCGGCGGCTGCATCGTCGCCCTGTACCCGCACCGGAGCAATTAATATATCCACCATAGGGAAACGCCGTTTTGTTATATTTAAAATATCTTTGATCACCGCGCCGGTAGGCGAAGTCACTACGCCGATTTTCTTAGGCAAAAAGGGAATGCTTTTTTTATAGCGTTCATCAAATAATCCCTCGGCCAAAAGCTTGGCTTTTAGCTGCTCAAACGCCTTCTGCAAAGCGCCGACACCAAGAGGCTCCACTGATTCGATGACAAGTTGATATTCCCCGCGCGGCAAATAAACATTCAAACGTGCCCGGCACAAAACACTTAAACCTTCTTCCAGTTCAAAATTAGTCCGCTGTTTATACCCGCCAAATTGGCGGAAAAAGACCGCGTTAATCTGGCTTTTATCATCCTTCAGCGTGAAGTAAACATGCCCGGATTGAGGCCGCCGCAGATTGGAAACCTCGCCTTCCACCCAAAGAAAATCAAATGTTTCCTCAAAGAGGAGTTTAATATTATTATTGAGTTGTGAAACCGTAAGAATTTCTTTCATTCGTATAATCCTGCATTGTGAACTACCAGATATTGGAAGGTAAAACAAGATTGAAANNTGAAACGAAATTTGAAGCGTAAATGGAATTGATCCCAGGAGCGAAGCGACGTGGGGTTATCCCGCGAAGCAGAGGATAACGCGAACTCCCGCGAGTTACACCGCATTCCTCCCCCGGCTGGTGCCGGGGAATTCCAAGTCGCGGGATTAATACCGAATCGTCTCCATTGGTGCTTCCTTCGCTGGAAAAAATTATCGGCTTATTCGAATTATTGTGAGCAGATTTTCCATAAGGACGATTGTCGCAATGTACCCCCGGCGCAGTCGCCTGGACCAAGCACCACCTTTTGTAGCCAATATTGCATTGACATACAATTGCAAATTACCTATACTTTTTTCACCAGAAAGCAAGTTCTTATCAAAATCAAAAATATCAAATTTATCGCCATGCTGAAGAATTCCGGGCTTACGGGCACAAAGGTTTAAGTATGAAGCTGAAAACAAAAATCATCGCTGGAACATCGTTCCTATTTCTTATGCTAGTTATTCTTAGCGCTGTGTTGATTCACAATCAGTGGAAAGTACAGGTCAAGTTGAAAGCTATTATCTCCGTTAACTATGCCCGTATACAATCGGCCAGAAACCTTCAGGAAGAGATTCTTCAATTATCCAGAGCGGAAAGGAACTACCTGCTTTTTGAGGAACCGGCATATTTAAATCGGATCCATGAGCGATTAAAGGCGATCGACAAAACTATCGCCCAGCTTGGAACCATCGTTTCTCCCCATGATGAACTTGTGAAGGAATTGATCGTCGTTATGGCAAATTATAAAAAATCGATCCAACAGATGGTCCGTCTCAATAATAATTTCTGGTTCTGGAATAGAAATAAAGCGAAAGACTTGGCGAAGAACGTCCTTAGAAAACAGGCCGACAAGATGGATGCGATTTTAGACAAGATCATTAAGCATAACCAGATTTCTGTAGACAGGTCGGAAGAGGAGATTTTGTCGCTTTTGAACTGGAACCGTCTTGTCACATACATCCTATGCGGTTTAATGATATTTTTTTCCGTTGTGGGGCTATTAATCTTGTGGAAAACCAACCGCACTTTTCAAATTTTGAACGATGGGATCCGCGCAATTAAAGGAAAACAATTTGGACATCTCTCGGTCGATTCAGCTAAAAAGAGTGAATTCAATTCGGTGATCCACTCCTTCAACTCAATGTCGGCATGGCTCAAAGGACATATCCACGACTTAAATCAATTGGCGAATAAAGACGGGCTCACTGGTCTCTACAACCATCGATTCTTGCAAGAAAAGTTGGACGAAGAATTTCGGCGGTTTACCCGTTCCAACGATCTTTTTTCATTGGTGATGGTGGATATCGACCTGTTCAAGACCATCAATGATACTTATGGACACAAATCGGGGGACGTTGTCCTTAAACATGTCGCGGAGGTCATGAAAGGCAATCTGCGCGAAAGCGACTGGGTTGCCCGTTACGGCGGAGAAGAGTTTTTGATATTTCTTTACGGCGCAGACAAACGCGCCGCTTTTCAGGTTATAGAGAAAGTGAGACTGGCTGTTGAGCGATGTTCGATGTTACTGCCTCAACACGACCGCATGGTGCATGTGAATATCAGTTGCGGAATATCATCGTGTCCGTTCGATGGATCCGCAAAAGACGAACTGATACAGAAAGCCGACTCCGCCCTCTACCGTGCGAAGGCGAATGGAAGGAATCAAACGGTTCTGTATGAAATGGGTCAAAACAACACAAAGGGGTCTACTTTTGACTGTTGAAAAATAACGATTGCAGAAGGTATCAGGCAAAACTATTTTCTAACGCACAGACATACACAGAGCCTTTATCCTTGACATTGGTCTTGAAGTGCCGGATTGCGACCGCCGCAGATTGGAGACCTCGCCTTCCACCCAAAGAAAATCAAATGTTTCCTCAAAGAGGAGTTTAATCCCGCGACTTGTAATCCCCCGGCATCAGCCGGGGGATTACAAGTCGCGGGATTAATACCGAATCACCTTCATTGGCGCTTCCTTTGCTGGCAAAAGTTATCGGCTTACTCGAATTATTGTGAGCAGATTTCTCAAAAAGATGGATGTCGCAATGTACCCCGACACGGTTATCTGTGTCACACCCCACAAATTGTGATCAGTATTTTATTGACATACAAGTATCGCTTCCTTATACTCCTTTGTCCAGAAAGCAAGTTTTTATCAAGTCAAAGACTAACACGAGCCGTTTGACTGCAAGCGGTTCCAAGGTGTTATACCATTTCGCTTTCAATTGCACCATCAGTGGAAAAACGTAAATGAAGACAAGCACAAAGAAGATCCTTATATCCGTAATGATTCTCCTGATAGTCGTGATAGGGGGCATGGCCATCTATCATGCCTATCTACGGCCCGAGGCGTTACGCAACCTGGTACAACGAGCACTCGAGGCCAAGCTTCACAGAAAGATCGTGATCAAGAACTTTGAGATAGATGTCCTGAACCGGCACAGGATGACATTGGAAAAGATTACCCTGAGTGAAGACGGCGGGTATGCCATGGAGGCGGATGGCCTGACCGCGCACTTCTCGCCCTGGTATCTACTCCTTGGCCGGATTGAGATCAAGGACGTGACTCTCAAGAATCCCCATTTCACCATTGATTTTGAAAAGAGCACGAGCCAGGAAAAATCCCCGAACTTTCCGCCGATCACAATCGAACAGGGCAGCGCCCGGCTGATCTACAAGACCCATGTTGTGGATGTGTTCAATATCCGAGGCATCCTGAGCAATACGCAGGTCAAGCTGGATGCCGATACCTTGGGCGGCACCCTAACCATCTCCGCCGCCAATATTTTACAAACCTGGCGAGGTGATGCGAAAGCCAGCGGCATAGACCTATCACGGTTGGATACCAGGTATGAGGGCATATCGAATCTGAATGTAGTCTTCAAGAAAAATGAGAAGGGGTATGAATTTTCTGCGGATGCAGACGGGAGAAATCTGAAACTGCCCCGGGGTACGTCTCTGGGCAAAACCACACTGACCATAAATGCCCACGGCAATAAGGAAACTCTGAACATCGATAATGTGGCATTTAAATCTTCTTTGATCGATGCCACTGGTACGGCAAAGCTCACCGGACTTAAGGATCCGCGCAATGCGCACATCGACCTAAATCTCAAATCGAATGAGTTCAGCTATGAGGATATGGTGGACGCCTTGCCCACTGCACAATTCCCGGGCTGGCTTAAGGAACTGCTCACAAATAATATCCGGGGCGGCCGTTCACAAGTAAAGTTTCTGAGCTATCAAGGCACGCTCGACGAAACTACCGCTTGGCGTACTTGTCTGAAAAATTTGCAGGTGAGCATGAGCATCAACGGCCAGAGTTTCGGTGTGAGTCAGGGCTCACGCGTGACCGGTGTGACCGGTCTGTTCTCGATTGAAAAAGGATCGATCGAGCTGAAAGATTTGACCGGCATAATGAACGCCTCACGCATCAAGCTGGTCAACGTTAAATTCCCGGATATCGTGTCGCGCGGATTCAGGGTCGAGGTGGCCGTGGATGCCAATATGCCCGTCTCCGATTTCGTATCAGCTTGGAGGGCATGTATGGTTCCGCCAACTGTGCGCCGGTTGCTCGATCCCATAAACACGGTTGAAGCAGGAAAAATACAGGGTATCGTATGGGTCTACTATCAAGACATCACCGACACCGCCGTAATAAAAGGGAACATCGCCCTTACGGATGCAAGCATGTTCTGGGAAAAGAACCACTTGAGACATTTCACCGGTCAGGCGTCTGCCCAGAAGTATGACGATCCGGTCACCATGAAGATTGCGGGCACACTGAACGACACCGCCATAGATACGCTGGAGGTCAACCTGAGGGAACCGCTCAAGCACCAGCATTTTACCTTTGCCCTCAAGGCCCATGGATTCCCCGCATCTGCTTCATTTGGTTTGGACAAAAAGGCAGCCGTTCGGATGACCGGCGCCGGGCAATGGCCAAACCTGACGGGCAATCTGGCCTTCAGAACGCGTGAGATCAATCTCTTCAACCATCATCTGATATCCAAACGTGGTCCTATCACCGGCACGTGCACGGTGAAGGCCGGTTTTTCTCCTCAGACCTGGATTAAAATCCCCGACCTGGCCGTGAATCTGAACCCGGATGTACTCCGTTCGCAGATTTCCCTGAAAGGCAGCCAGGCGAATATCAAGGTGGCCGGAAAAGTGGATCTGGCCAATCTGCAAGGCGCCGCAGGAGATTCTCTGATACCCAGGGATGGCAATATTATCGGTACGCTCAGCATTGCGGCAGACAAGGATTTTCACATAACCGGCACTCTGGATTTCAGACAGGCCGGTTTCATATACAAGGAGAAGCCTTTAAACCTGACAGGACTCATCACTCTGAAAGGCAACAAGATCACGAGTGATGCCTTAAAAATCCGTCATGATCAGATGACCGTTGATATGAACGGCACCCTTACCCTGGATAAAATACCGTATTTAAAGGGCGACGTGATTGTGGACAGGCTTTCGATCAGTGCCGGCGCAAAGAGCGAATTTGACATTCTCAAAAAATTTCAAGGCAATGTCAACCTCAAACTTATCAACCTAACCTATAATGGCATATTCATCCAGAAAGGCAGTGCTCTGGCGGAACTCGGACATGCCGGTCTCAGGCTGACGAACCTGGAATTGTCCGATAAAACGGGAACTGTCAAGGGTATGGTGATCTTTAAGCCGGACGGTCAGTTTGAATACAATCTGGATATGGATCTGCAAAACGTTCCCGTTGCCAACTTCATCACGGCCGCCTGGCCCGCCACACCTCCATGGATGGACGGCCACATGGATTTGCAAGGGCGGGCATGGGGGAAAAACGATTCTATGAATGGCGATGTATCGTTCAAGGCATACACGGGCAATATCAAACGGTACAATTTTTTATCCCGCATATTCTCGGTTTTAAATCCCTATAAGATAATCATGACCGGTGAACTCGACTTCTTGCATTCCGGCTTCCCCTACAGTACCATTACCGCAACCTTTACCATCCGGGATTCGGTGATGACCTTCAACGATTTCTATCTGCATAGCAACTCCCTCCAGATCTCAGCCGTGGGAAAGTATCTAATCCGCACCCATTACATCGACACGATCATGGGCATTGAACCATTGCAAACATTCGATAAGACCATCACCCAAATCCCCATTGTGGGCTGGGTACTCACCGGGGAAAAGGGGACTTTCATTGTAATCCACCTGCACGCGCTCGGGCCGGTTGACGACACCACGGTCACGTCCATGTCGGCTGGCGCTCTGACCAAGTCGGTGGCGGAATCCCTATTGAGGATGCTGAAGCTGCCGCTGGATCTTATCACAAAACCCGGGGATGTTCTCCTGCCAGGGGCTATGAAAAAAAACGGGGAAAAGAAGCCGTAAAAAAAACCACGTAACAACGGTTTGGTTTTGTAGTGCTAAGGACTACATTTTGCGGCTATGGGTTGACTTTTACACGCCCATGTTTTAATAAGATTCATACCCTTTCGCTTTCAAAGGATAACGAGGCGGCAAGGAGGAGGCTCCGCAGGCGTATATGAAAATACGTTGAGGAAGCTGACGACGCTGCCAACAAAGTTAGCCAAAGAAAACGAATTGGTATCAGATACAATAATATAAAGGGAGCAACTATTTAATGAAGAAAAAAGATATATTGAATAAAACAGTTGAGCACATTGACATCAAAGCCATTAATTCTGTGGACATCATTAACGCCATGAAGAAGATGTCCTTTTCCGCCCGCGATCTCGCCAATGCCTCCGATATTTACGACCGGATGCTCAAAGAAAAAAAATGCGCAATTATCTTAACTCTGTCCGGTTCTACCTCTGCTGCCGGCTGTATGCAAGTTTACGTTGATTTGGTAAAAAATAACATGATTGATGCCATAGTGGCCACAGGCGCTTCGATTGTCGACATGGATTTTTTTGAAGCTCTGGGGTTCAAGCATTATCAAGGCACACCTTTTGTTGACGATAAATTATTGCGTAAACTTTACATAGACAGGATTTACGACACCTTCATTGATGAAGAACAATTACAGGCCTGCGATAAAACAATTAAATTAATTGCCGATGCGTTGCCGCCCCGGGCTTATTCTTCGCGCGAATTCATTTGGGAGATGGGAAAATACTTAAAAAAGAAAGCGAAAAAGAAAGATTCTTTGGTTCAGGCTGCTTACGAAAATGATGTCCCTATCTTCTGCCCGGCTTTTTCGGATAGCTCGGCTGGTTTCGGACTTGTGCTCCACCAAAATGAAAGGCCGGAAAATCATGTTTCTATTGACTCAGTAAAGGATTTTCGCGAATTAACCATGATTAAAATCGAAGCAGGAACCAGCGGCCTATTAATGATCGGCGGCGGCGTTCCGAAGAATTTTGCTCAGGATACGGTTGTATGCGCGGAAATACTGGGGAAAGAAGTGCCTATGCACAAATACGCCGTTCAAATAACCGTCGCCGATGTGCGTGACGGCGCTTGCTCCAGTTCCACTCTCAAAGAAGCCAATTCCTGGGGCAAAGTGGATTCATCTTTTGAACAAATGGTTTACGCTGAAGCTACCACAGCATTACCGCTTCTCGCCAGTTATGCTTATCATAAAGGAAGCTGGAAGAAGCGCAAAAAGTGGCGGTTAGCCAGGCTTTTTAATACACAAAAGTAAATCTTTTTAAACTGTAGTTACCATCAAGAAAAATCGGTACGACAAATTTATCGCTCGAAGAGAAAGATCAGCAGATATAAAATGATCACAACGTGAGCGGCGATAACACCAAATTTATGGCGCTGGTAGAATTCGTTTGCTTTTTGAATACGCTTAAGCCCGCCTAACAAGCGTCGAATTAGCACAAGCTTGGGATACTTGTAATTATCCGAGGTAAAATATTTTTGAAATGCGCACATAGGATAAATTGCATAGACATCATCAGTCAGCGGCCGAAAGAGGGTGTCGTTAACAATACCCTGCCAAGGCTCATATGCTAAAGTTTCCGCATAATGCCGATTTAAAGCGTATGCATGGGTCAGACTCTGGTAACAAACTTTCTGTACGCACTGATTAGTAGTTTTGCGGCTGGAGCGAATTAAAGCTCCGAGAAGCAAAACTTTCCATTCTGGATGTTGTCTCAAAAATTCAGTGCAACTTTTTAATCGTTCTGGATCAAAGCGGTCAAATTCTACATCGTCTTCAAAAACAACGATATTTTTCGCACCTGCCTCCAACCCTTTGCGCAGGCATATCATGTGGGATTCATACACTCCCTGCTCAATATTGTATGGATGATGTTCACCAAGTTCGAACTCAACTCTATCGGCCAGTCCTACTTTAGAAAATTCTTTGAGCGCCGACTGGCGACGATCTTCACGTTCTCGCAGAGAAACGCAGTATAAACGATCAAAATAATCCCAACCGTAAGCTTCTTTTGTCACATTATCCTCAAGCAATCCCGCGATTTGCAATCCCCCTGCCAGAGGGAGCTCCACCTGCCTTTTTCTTTGCCGTGTCCCTATAATATTATGAGTCTTGCACCCTGTCAAGAAATGGCTGGAAGTAGAAAAGCCGTTGCAGAAAGGGAATGTCTCGTGTATGTCATCGTTCGTGCCGTTGAAATGCGTTTGGATTCAGAATAGAAGGCGTATTTTTAAGGATATGTTTTTATGATTCAGAAAAAAATTGCCCAATATCTTGCCGGAAAGAAATATGTAAAAGAAATGCTTGATCATCCGGCAGATCTCAGTGAATTCAAGGAGCGTCCGACACCGAGGTTGATTATCGGATTGATCTTGATGGGGTTGAGTTATGTTATCGGCTGGCCGGCAGTGGCCGCCTTGAGCGTTCTGGCCGTCTGGTTTAAGGAACCGCTGATCGCCATCATCGGCTGCCCGACGACCTACGCTCTCTCCTGTGTTGTCTTCATTGTCGGCGCCTGGCTTTCACGCGCGCCTCACTACGTGGGGATTCTGGCGAGATACACCATACAATCTTTCCTCAAAAAATTAATCTCCTAAGACCCTTAAAGTATCCCTCAATATGTTGAGGCTCCACCAAATACTGAGGGTAAACGAATTATTTCATACATTTATCCTGTGCCCTCCTATTAACCTAACAAGATGTTATTAAAGGATTAATTAAACTCTAGACTGTCCTTCGGCAATTGGCTGGATATTTGCATTATTATGATTCCGATCATCTTACCTAAAAGCGAGTTCTTGTCATTATTTAGGAGTGTAAATAATTCGATTTAGAAATCAAAACAGGAGGAGGGAGCGTTATGAAATCATTTTATGAATACAAAAAGTTTTGTTTAGTCTTTTTAGCGGGCTTGCTGATTTTTTCTTTAACAGGATGTACAGGTACCGGCAATGGTACTCAAGCTCAAGGATACCCGATTGATTCCGATGTTCAAACAACGGACCAGCGGATGCTTTCATTTTCTATGGACTTCACACCTGATACGACAAAACTTTCCCAGGTTTCAGAATATGACACCTGGGGCTATGGCATCTGGACATTCGGAGCGCCACTCCCGGTAGAGTCGCGGAAGGATATCATGCCAAATGGGGACGCGTATACGACGCCCACCATAAAAAAGCAACTGCTGCATTTCTTTACCATAAGCGATATCCATATCACCGACAAGGAAGCGCCAAACCAAATGATTTACCTCCAGCAATTTGATCCAACGAACTCCGGGCAAAACACTTCCATCTACTCGCCGGTCATGATGTATACAACCCATGTCCTCGACGCCGCCATTCAGACGGCAAACGCCCTTCACCAGAAAAATGCCTTTGATTTCGGCGTCTCCCTAGGCGACACCTGCAACAATACTTCGTACAAAGAACTTCGGTGGTATATCGACGTCATTGACGGCAAGGTCATTACTCCCAGTTCCGGCGCTCATCTCGGAGCCGGCACCATCGATTATCAAAAACCTTACAAGGCGGCAGGCCTCAACAAGGAGATCCCCTGGTATCAGGCTCTTGGCAATCATGATCACTTCTACATTGGTTCGTTCCCTGTCGATGCCGACCCGTCTCTTGGTATCCGGGATTCATACATCAGCGGTACTGTCTGGGCTATAGCGGATTTTCTCATCCCCAATCCCGCTACCTTCCCCGTCATGTTCAATATGGAAAACATGAAGAATACACCAAAGTATTATCAAGGCTTAATCGCTGGCTCAACTCCTTTAGGTAACATTATAAAGGCTGGTAAGGTCGGAGACCTTGGCTTCGAAAGCCCTCCGACGGTTGTCTCCGATCCGGATCGTCGCTCGCTTACGAGAACGGAGTGGATAAGCGAATATTTTAAAACAACCTCAAATCCGGTCGGTCACGGTTTCAACCTGGTCGACCCAACCCAGCAGAGCGGTTTTGCCTGTTATAGTTTCCTGCCGAAGTCGAACATCCCGCTCAAGGTTATCGTGCTCGACGATACCCAGTCGGAAACCGACGGCTCTAAAGATATTCACGGCCATGGGTATCTTGACGCTAACCGGTGGGCCTGGCTTCAGGCAGAACTTGCGGCTGGTCAGGCTGCCAATCAACTCATGATCATCGCGGCGCATATCCCGATCGCCGTTGTTAAGATTGGCGACGAGACCGAATGGTGGCTTGGTGACAGGCAAGCTAGGCCCACGGACAGTTGGTGGACTGATCCTATAACTACTACTGATAATGCCGTAACCCTGGAGGAACTGGTTAATACTCTCCAAAACACGCCGAATCTTCTCATGTGGATCGCCGGACATCGTCATCTCAATACCGTTAAAGCATTTATCTCACCAGATCCAGCAAAGCCTGAAAAAGGCTTCTGGCAGGTTGAAACATCATCTTTAAGGGATTGGCCTCAGCAACTCCGCACGTTTGAGATTTACCTCAACAGCGACTATACAATATCAATCAAGACGATCAATGTTGACCCGGCGGTTAAAGCAGGCACGCCCGCGGCGACATCGCGCAAATATGCGATTGCGGCGTATCAAATAACCCAGGGTGATGCAAGATTAAATAATCCGAATCCTAAAACGATTACTGCGGGCCCTCCTCCTCTTTCATACCTCCCCAGCATGGATCCGACCCGGCCCCAAGACGGTCCCCAATTTCCTGCCGGCAATCCTAACACAGACCCGACGATCAAGTATGTGGATCTGTCGAATCTACCGGCACCGGCAATAAGCGTACCGTACAATGCGTCATACAATGCAACGCTTTACAAGCAATTGAGCTCGGCCATGAAGGCGTATATGCAGGCACTGTTCCCATGACCATTGGCAAGTAAGAGTTTTTAATTAATGTTGGATAAACTCCCGGAGTTTGACAATTCCGGGAACAGGGAGTGAACAACTAAGTAACTTTGTAAAGGAGAATTGCAAGTGATTACAAAAAAAACTCTGTTGTTAAGCATTGCACTTTTGGTGAGTTTTACTCTTGCAGCATGCGAAGGTTCTTCAGGACCACCACCACAAGCTACTGATTACTCACAGGCCGCGCATTGGTTGTCTTTACCTGCTGTGATCGAGAAAGTAGATATATTTTACCTTTATCCGACTGCATGGACAAGTACCGATCCTGATAATCCACATATCTGTGCTATCGATGAACCTTCCATGTTAATAAAGGCACCTGAAGCATTCGCACGGCAAGCCACTGCTTTTGAAACCGTAGGTAATATTTACGCGCCATTCTACCGACAAGACAACGGCTCATCAATCAATCGATTAGAAGTTATAGCAGGCATACCGACATCAGATGCAGTTGCGGCCTTCGATTACTATATTAAACACTTCAACAACAATCGTCCCTTTATTTTAGTCGGACATTCGCAAGGATCAACTGTACTGAGCAACCTGTTGGCCGGATACATGAAAGACCATCCAGACGTATATAGCAGAATGATTGCCGCATACGTTATCGGCCATCCAATTACTGCTGCGTATCTTGCTGATAATCCGCACTTGAAATTTGCTGAAGGTCCTGATGACACGGGAGTGATAATTTCATATAATACTCAAGCTGCTGATTTTTTCACACAACAACCTCCTGTGACACCCAATCCAGTCTTATATGGTCTGGTGGGTCTTGTCATCAATCCAATTAATTGGAAGACAGACGATACCTATGCAGACAAGTCCGAAAGCCAAGGGTCATTCATTCCAGATCCGAATGATAATTTAATATTTAAGCCAATGTCGCATTACGCTGATGCCCAGATCGATATAGCTCATGGTGTGTTGGTTTGCAGTACTGCTAATGAACCTTTACTGTCTTATATAGAAACACTAGCAGGGTTTCCCAGAGGAGTTTACCATGATTTTGATATTCCTTTATACTACTACGACCTTCGGGCAAATGCTCAAAACAGAGTTAACAAATACTTAGGCCCTTAAGGGAGGCGCTTTATGAAATCATTTTATGAATACAAAAAGTTTGGGGTAGTCTTTTTAATGGGTATGCTGATTTTCTCTTTAACAGGATGTACAGGTACTGGCAACGGCACCAACACTACCACTGCCAACAACTTCCCAGTGGTTGTTTTTTCGGATGTTCATTTCAATCCTTTTTATGACCCATCTCTTTTCACGGCGCTTGTCGCGGCGGATGCTGATCAATGGGCAGGTATTTTCCAGACATCGAGTATAACAGCGCCTTCTGTATGGGGTGCCGATACCAACTATCCCTTGCTTGCTCTGGCACTCTCAAGCATAAAGCAGAACTTAGGGACGAGTCCGCTCATTATTTATACCGGCGACATTCTCGGGCATAATTTTCCGAAAACGTTTTTCAAACTGTATTATGGGAACCTCGGCGTTCCAGTTCCAGACGATGCAGCCATTGAAGCTGACGTTACAGCCGTTGCAGCCATGAAGAACTTTACCGACAAGACGGTTGCCTTCTTTATGGATCAGGTGAGGTCGACTGTCGGAGACATTCCCGTCATGTTCGCTGTTGGAAATAGCGATTCATACCTGGGTGCTCTACCGGAGCCCGGTTTTCTTTCCAATACGGCGGAACTTTATTACACAAAGTTTTTGAATGGCGCTGCAGACCATCAGGCATTTCTTACTACCTTCACGACTGGGGGATATTATTCTGTGGATCTGCCCGGAACAAATTTGATGGTGATAGGACTCAATACTGTCATGTTTAACTATGATTTTGGTGATACCGCGAAGAGTGCCGCAAACGCTGAACTTGTCTGGTTTGATTCAACCCTCGCTTCAGCCCAGGCTGCCGGCAAAAAAGTGTGGCTCTTAATGCATATACCTCCCGGGGCGGATAAATATGCGACCGCCCAATCTGTCGATTCCAACGGTCACATTACAACTGCCACAATGATGTGGAATGCGGATTATCAGGCCAGTTTTCTGGAAACACTTTCGAAGTATCCGGGCCTTATAACTTTGACGCTAGCTGCGCATACACATATGGACGAATATCGCATCGTGTCACCCGGTATTCTGGCTGATACAACGCCCAGCATAGCTCCATATTTTGGCAATAACCCTGCGTTTAAGGTCTTCACGTTTTCCGGCGATACTTTTAAGGCAACCGACTACACTTCCCTGAACTATGACCTCGCTACTAACCCCGAACAATTCAATAGTTATTATACCTTTTCGACGGCGTATCTCATTCAGGGTTTTCTGAACGATTCCTTGTTGCAACTTTATCCGGAACTCGCCACGGAAAATGCAAAACAGCAGCTTTACAGAGAGCACTATTTTTCCGGACATAATTATACGGTACCCGTCGGCAACGAGTTTTATCCCATTACCGATAAGACCTGGCCGGTTTACTGGTGCGGCATAGGCCATATGGACGAACAAGAGCTTATCGATTGTGTGAACTCCTATTGATGTTCACAAACAAGGAGGATTATGATTATGAAAAAAAATTTTATTGTATGGTCGCTGTTCCTGATTCTTGTCCTGACGCTGCTTGCAGGATGTGAAGGCGCTTCCGGTCCCAATACAACCGCTGCACTAAGCGCCGACAATATCAATCTGATCTTTGTGGTAAGCCCGGATTTGGCTTACCAAGCGCCCGGTGACATCAATCCGGACACGGCAAACCTCACCAATCAGGGACTACAGCGCTCGCTCCTCATGGCCACATACCTGAAAACGCATTTGCTGGGGACAAACAACGTAACCGGTATTTACGCGCTCGCACCGATGACGCATTTGCAAACCGCAAACAATTACCCTGATATGGCAGCAATCGGGTTCATTCAGCAGTTTGCCCTTCTCAACCAGATCACAATACAAGGTACGACCGCCAACAGCTACCCGATCAATGCAGCGTATGCTCCAGGGGACGTGCCCGGCGGAGTTGTTGAGCCGAGTCCATACATCCCCGGTGCCCAGGGGCTGGCTTTCAACGACGCGAGCGGCAACAATGTTGCCCTGGTAACCCGTATCATCAACGCAAACGTCCCGGGCTTTCATGTCTTCTCAGCGCCCTGGGAGACTACCAGCGCCCTGCTGACAAATATCAAAACGACTAAGGGGTATAACCTGAATCTTCCCGCGACCTACATGGGTACAAATTATGTCTATGCGATCTCCATCACGCCGAAGGGATTCGCCAGCCTGGCTACCTTCGACAGCAAACTGACCCCGCCTGCCACCTACCCTGTGCTGCCCCCGCCGCCTATAGTCAGCGCTTCTTGCACGCAGCAGACCTATTTCAGCTACACACTGACCGGGGGGGTTAACGGCGTCGTAATTCCGCCGGGAACCAACACCAACCAAACGGTTTACCTGATCCGGCACGCAGAGGCACATCCGACGAGCAGTTTTGAAGACGGCAACTTTGTAGGTGCGGGGCAATGGCGCGCGCTGTCCCTTCCCAACTTTCTGCCTAACGCTCTGCGGGGCCAAACCAGTCCCAACGTGGTTTATTCCATCGACCCCGCGCAGTCGTTCTCTCTGGGGGATAGCTTCAGTGTTTCCTATGTCAGGCCCTCATTAACGGTACTGCCCTATGCAATCGCCAATAATTTGCCCTATTATCTGGTCGCGGGCTTCTATATCGGGGCGGCGACCGATCCGGCCGTAGCCAAGGCCACCAGTGACTTTTTATTTACGAACCTTGCCGGCGCCAATCTCTCCAATCAAACCGTGCTGCTGGCGTGGGAGCACGAACACTATCCACCGCTGATAACGTATCTCCTCCAGAGCTACGGCGGCACCGTTCCAGTCCCGGCGCTCTCCTGGCCGCAGACCGACTATGACACCATCTGGACGGTGAAGCTAGACGCACATGGTAATCTGACCGTGGACAACGCATTGTGCGAAGGCATCGATTCCGCGGCGCTGCCGGCCACGGCTCCTCACTTTTGATCGTCAGAGCGCACCACTTGTGGATAGACAAGAGATATTGTAGTTTGGTAACAATACTGGAGGCAGTTATGAACATGCGCAATCGAAATTTCAGGCTTTTCGGTTTTATCTTTGCCCTGAAAAATATAAGGGAGGCGTTTTATGAAACCATCGTATGAGTTCAAAAAGTTCTGTTTAGTTTTTTTAATGGGCATGCTGATTTTCTTTTTATCAGGATGTTCAAAATCCGTCGTCAGAAATCAAAGTCAGCCCGAAGGATATCCGATTGCTTCCGATATTCAAACAACGCTCCAGAGAACAATCGCGCCCGGCCCAACACCTGCGACGGCGATTAATCTTGGGGAGGTTTCCAAATACAGTCAATACGGCTATGGAAACTGGACCTATGGCTCGGGTCTACCATACGACAAGCGGCTCGATATCATGCCGGCTGCATATAGCAGTCTAGCCGTCACTAAAAAAACAAAACTTTTGAATTTTTTTATCATATCAGACATCCATATAACCGACAAGGAATCTCCTAACCAGTTGATCTATCTTCAACGCCTGCATCCCAAATTGCCGGTTGGAGCCTCTCTGTATTCAGGGATTATGATGTATACAACGCATGTTCTCGACGCAGCCGTCCAGACGGTAAACGCTCTGCATAACAAAGCAAATCCGTTTGATTTCGGCCTCTCTCTGGGCGATACCTGCAACAGCACGCAGTACAACGAACTTCGGTGGTATATAGATGTCCTGGACGGTAAGGTCATTACCCCCAGTTCCGGCGCTCATCTCGGAGCCGACACCATCGATTATCAGAAACCTTACCAGGCGGCAGGGCTGGATAAGACGATTCCCTGGTATCAGGCTCTCGGCAACCACGATCATTTCTGGATAGGCTCAATCCCTGTGGACTATAGCCTTCGCAAGGACCTTCGGCAATCCTTCATCAGCGACGAAGTCTTCGCCACGGGAGATATTCTCACAAACCCGGCAATAATTAACAACCATGATTACTATATGGGCGTATTCGATGGATCGACTCCTTACGGTGACATTATAAATGCAGGACCTGTCGGAAATTTCAGCAGTGCTCCCAAGGTTGCGGCCGATCCGGACCGCCGTTCACTTTTGAGAATGGAGTGGATGACCGAATTTTTTAATACGTCTTCAAGTCCGGTCGGCCACGGTTTCAACTTAACCGACGTCAACAATGGCTTTGCCTGTTACAGCTTTGTGCCGAAATCGAATATTCCGATCAAGGTTATCGTTCTCGACGATACCCAAAAGGAAGACGATGGCTCTGCCGACATCCACGGGCATGGCTTTCTGGACAAGGCGCGTTGGGCCTGGCTTAAAAAAGAACTTGCTGATGGTGATGCTGCCGGTCAGCTCATGATCATCGCCGCTCACGTACCGATAAACGTCGAAGTAACGGCGCCTAAGTCCGAGATGGGTTGGTGGCTCAATCCTCAGAATGCCGTAACCCTGCCGAATCTGATTGCGGAACTTCAAAGCCATCCGAATTTGCTCATGTGGCTATCGGGGCATCGTCATTTAAACACCGTTAAAGCATTTATATCGCCTGATCCGGTCGGTGCTCCTGAAAAAGGCTTCTGGCAGATTGAAACTCCATCGCTTAGGGATTTCCCTCAGCAGTTCCGAACTTTTAAGATTTACCTCAACAGCGATAATACAATTTCAATTGTTACGACCGACGTTGATCCGGCAGTCAAAGATGGAACGCCGGCGGCTACATCGCGTAAATATGCCATAGCGGCAGCGCAGATAGTCGGGACCTGGGATGTTACTACTAAGTGGAATCCAACTAATGACCCAACCATAAAGCCAATGCCGACCGGTTCGTACAATGCAGAGTTGGTCAAACAGTTGAGCGCTGAAATGATAATGAAGATGCAGACCTTGTACCCATGACCATAAGCAGGTTACGCCAAGGCGCATGTAGGCTATCATCTTGCAGATGGTAATTACCGGGAAGTAACGCCAGTGCAGGCGGCACCTTCCCGGCTAAATGGTATGATTTACTTTTCATTATTGATAATCTTGACGTTTGGCGGTGAGCCGACAACAGGCAGGTTGATAAATTTTAATATTGACGGCTGAAATTTTTGAAAGTACTCACCGCCACGCTTGGGATCGGATGAAGGCAACTCCAGCGTTAGAGTAAAAATGTTGCGTTCATGACCGGCATAGTTACCGAGTGATCCGGGAAAATATCCGAATTTTTTCAAAGGATGATTTGTTTCCTTACATATTTGTTCCATCCATTGTTCGAAGGAATTCAAATCCGATGATGGTCCATCATAATCAAAAAAATTAAGTGGTGAATGCACGGACAATATTTTTTGCGGTTTGAATCTCTTGATCAAAGCCATCTGAAACAGTGTTTCCTGTTCTGATGCCGATTTTTCCCCGGGGAAGTAGCGCTTGATTTTCCCCTTGGCAATCCATTGACGAATCGCTTTTGCCTGCCAGTCCTTTGTGGGAAAATTTCTGTTGAGATCAATACCGCTGGCATTGACACGTGTAGGTGAGGCGGCTAAGAAACCATCGGGATTGAGCAACGGCGCGATAACAATGCACTTATCTTTGAACAGGGCCGGATTATCTTTAACGTAATGGGCAAGCTTGAACATGAGGTAGACTGTAGGCAATTCATCACCGTGAACGCCGCCAAAAAATAAAACACAGTTTCCCGTACTGTTACCGAACGTAGTAAAAATAAGAGGATTCTTGTTTTTTGTTGTCCGGTAATATTCCCATGATATAGTTTTTGGTTTGACGTCTGTCCATCCATAAAGGGAGCTTTGCTGCTCCAGCGCGCTTATAAGTTTTTTAAAATCACTCGGAGAAGAATCGTAAGAAAAAACAATCGAAGGCAAAAATAGAAAAAACAACAGACAAGAAAGAAGACAATGCCACCAAACGATTCTTTTACGTTTGATCATCTGATTACGCATATATATATTATTGACAGCAATGTGATTAAAAGGCATTTTATTCCTTCATTAATATATTTAAAATCGCAGAAACAGGCTGCGGCATGATAATGAACCAAGAGAGAATTCCCGCTTATAAATCCATGTTTTCTGTCCAAACAACACCAATCACCTCTTTATATTTGGCAGTGAACCGACAATGGGCAGGTTAATAAATTTTAAAATGGATGGTTGAAACTTTTGAAAATACATATTGCCATGCCGGGGATCGGATGAAGGCAGCTCCAGAGTCAGGGTAAAAATGTTGCGTTCATGACCGGCATAGTTACCCAGTGATCCGGGATAATATCCGAATTTTTTCCAGGGATGATTTGTTTCCTTAGATATTTTTTCCAGCCAATGTTCGAAGGAATTCAAATCAGATGAAGGCCCGTCATAATCAAAAAAATTAAGCGGTGAATGTACCGACAATATTTTTTGCGGCTTGAATCTTTTGATCAAAGCAAGCTGAAACTGTGTTTCCTGCTCTGATCCCGGTTTCGCTCCCGGAGAGTAGCGCTTTTTCCCCCCCTTGGCAACCCATTTGCGAATCGCGCTTGCCTGCCAGTCCTTTGTAGGGAAATTTCTGTTGAGATCAACGCCGCTGGCATTGACCCGTGTTGGTGGAGTGGCTAAGAAACCGTCGGGATTGACGATCGGCGCGATAACAATGCACTTATCTTTAAACAAAGCCGGATTATCTTTAACGTAATGGGCAAGCTTAAACATGAGATAGACAGTCGGCAATTCATCACCATGCACGCAGCCTAAAAATAAAACACAGTTTCCTTTGCTATTACCGAAAGTAGTAAAGATAAGGGGATTCTTATTTTTTGTTGTCCTGTAATATTCCCATGATATTGTTCCCGGTTTGACGTCTGTCCAGCCGTATTGAGAGAACTGCTTCTCCAGCCTGTTTATGTATTTTTTATAATCAGCCGAAGAAGAATCGTAAGAAAAAACAGGTGAAGGTAAAAATAGCAAAAACAACAAACAAGAAAAAAGGCAATGCCCCCAAACAATTCTTTGACGTTTGATCCTCTGATTACGCGCATATTTATTACTAACGGCAATGTGATGAATAGACATTTTTATTATTTCATTAATATTAAACAAAATAGTTGTTAGGCCACAGTAGTTCTTTTGCGGCTGCTTCTTTACCCAGAAAAGAGTTTGTTTGTCAATAAGCAGATGGTAGCTGATAGCTGGTAGAATCACAAATTATCCGTGCATTTTGTTAATGGCTGATTTATAAAAGCATTATCGTGAAGCAACAATTCCCCCGCACTTCGTTATGGAACTGGAGAACCGCCGTAAAGGCAGGAGAAAAAGAAGGTGCTCGATTGAATGCGGCAAATAGTTTATAATTGAATAAGAATGAAGAGGTTGAATTATGGGTAAAACAATAACATTGCGAGCGGAGACCGGTATCGAATCGGAGAATATCGTTTGTTTTATCAGGTTGATGAAAAACAAATATTGATTTTCACCATGGATATAGTGAAGAGGAAAGACGCCTATTAAAGAAGCAAGGGATCAAGTCTCTTTGACTCATGTTAGCAGTTTTTCGAAAGGAACAGGGGGAAATGAAGGACTCTCAATAACTAGTATGGCGTCCCCCGAATTATCAAAGTTCAAAGCTCGTTTAATAGCTTCTCCTTTCTGGCTTTATATTCTTCGTTAGTAATAAGACCTTTATCAAATAAATTTTTTACCTTAATAAGTTTACTTTCTATGTCATCCCCTGTTGGCGAGGGAGATGCGACGCCTTGAGGCGCTGTCATAGAAATATTGGATCCCCCGGCGATAGCTCTTTTTTCTTCAAGATCAAGTTTTCTTTTCTTCTCCCACCAATTTCTCTCAATTTCTTGAAGCACTGAATAGAATTGCTTTGATTCTTCCAAGGGCAAATCTTTAATAATAATTACACCGGCATTATTTCCTTTATCAGCATTGATCGTAATTGTGCTTCCACTAAAAGCTGAGGTCTCAAATTTCACATCTTTAATGTCCCTGAAATAGTAATCCTTAAAGCTTGATTTCATGATACCTGACTCAAAAACGATAAGTCTTTCATTGGAAAGCAAAATTGTTTTTGCGCTTGTTGCAACGGCTTGTGTAATTGTTGCTACAAGATCTTCTCCTGCTGCAAGATATTTTTTAATTTCCTCTTCTGAAACAGACATAAACCTGGGACGAATAGCATTTCTTGTTTGTTGTATTTTCTCGGTAACTTTATCAAATATACCCATTTGCAACCTCCTTTTAAGCTGAGTCAACCGGCTTGCAGTACGACAGGTTTATAGTATAGTAATTACCAGCATTCGCAACAAAAAACCCTAAGCTCGATAAGAAAAAGGGGCTTTGGTCATATCTTTACCGCATCACCTCAATAAAAAGGCTATGCTATATTAATATGTTATCTTATGGTATCCCTCATGGAAATAATAATTTAACCGGCTATCAGTATATTGTCTTGGAAACGGGCCGCCTCGTGCTTTCCGGCACAGGGAAGGAATTGACAGGAAATCCCCGCGTCAAGGAAGCATACCTCGGCGGGTAACTTTTTCCCACATTGTCATTCCCGCGCAAGCGGGAATCCAGGTTCCACCGTCATACCGGCACAGGCCGGTATCCAGAAATTACTGATAATACTGGATTCAGTGTCCCCCGCTGGCGGGAGTGTCGCGCAGCGACGAGGGTAGAATAAACGCAGGGAGGCAGTTAAGCATATTCAAGCTGTCCCTGATTACGAATTCCTGACGGCTTATACCAGGGGCACTCCTGATCGGCGAGTCATCCGCTTCCAAAACCAGGATGACAGGATAGAGGCAGTCTTTTCGATTTTTTTCATCCGCTCAATCATGGCTTTTTCCTGACTGTCCGACTCCCTGAATGCTCCGTGAGAAATTTCAGTCAATAACGGATCTGCGCTGTCCCACGCATGAGCGGGAAGCTTCGCCGTCCACTGAGCTTCCCCGTCCAGAATATATTTTTGAACCATGGGCTTAACGATTTCATAGCGCAGGATCGCGCTCGCGTGATAGGCCTCATGCCTCCACCAGAATGATTGATCGGAATAATAACCGGCTCCGACGCTGAGATCCCGGAGTGGCGCGGCGGGTATAAATGGTTTGAACGCGGTCAGGCACGGGGCAGACCCTCCGGTAACAAATATCCTGAACTTGTCAGCCGGGTGCAATTCCACGACCAGGGAGCCTGTCGTCTGAGACTTTCTGATCAGCGGGTCGGACGCGTGCATACACACATCGCGGTTGAAGCCCTTGGCCGGCACGTGAGCATTGTGGTCCCTCAACATGGCAAAAACATCCGTTGCGCCGATGGCGCCTTTTGCTCTGAGGATGGAAGCCTGATTGCGGTTCTTGCGAAAAGCGCTTCCCGAAAAATAAGTGATTAAGGGATCGCTGAATTTGCTGAAATCTGTGCCCGCTGCCAGTGATGACGCGTCCCAGTCTTTGGCGATAGTGATCCCGTTGGAAATCACGGCATGATCACCGAGGCGCTGAAGCGCGTAATCCCTCCCCGCTGTTTCCAGCTTGATGATGCCTTGCCTGTCCATGATGATAAACGAGTTCATATAGCTGAACTTCTTGTCGCGGTATCCGCATGGGCCTGCCTGTCCATATTTCTTCAAAAGCTCGATGATCATTTGTGCCGCTTCCCCGGCGTTGGCGCTCCTCTCCAGAGCCAGACGCAAAAGATCCATGCCGATGAGCCCCGGAGTCTTCTCCGGTTTGACCTTGGTGAATAAGGCTTCGTTTCCAATAACCACGCCTTTTTCGTTTACGCCCATCTCGGCGCCCCACATCCAGAAAGGTTTGGACAGGACCATGGCGAAAGTCTCGCCGGCCTGAGGAATGGCAATGTAGGTGCATTGCAGATCTTCTTTTGAAGGGTAGGTTTTTGACGGCACGGACAGGACAAGCTGGGTTTCGTCAGCCTCCCGATCCGAGTTCTTACCAAAGATGCTGATGCCGGAGCCCGTGAGTTCCGGACCGATTCCGCAGGTATCACACATAAAAACCCCCTATCAATAAGCTAATACCACGCTGCATTCAAAGGATAACGCGGCGGCAAGGAGGAGACTCCGCAGGCGTATTAAGTTATACGTCGAGGAAGCCGACGACGAAGCCAACAAAGTTAGCCGAAGAATGCAACTTGGTATATTTATATTACCACAAGGATCTGAATATCGCACACATTTGTGTAGGTCGGACCCGTCTTAAAAAGATCTCCCGTATCGCGGAAGAAATGATACGAGTCGTTTTCCGTAAGGCACGCCGCGGCCTGAGCCGAGATCGCTTTCATCTTCTCCATGAGCGCCGGCGTAACAAAGGCGCCTGCCGCGTCCGTGGGCCCGTCGCTCCCGTCAGTGCCCGCGGACAGAAAGAAGATGTTTGAAGAACCAGGGTATATCCGGTGCAGTTCAATGGCATAAGCCAGGGCCAGTTCCTGATTCCTTCCGCCCTTTCCTTTGCCCCTGATAGTCACCGTCGTCTCTCCTCCGGCGATAATCGCGGCCGGTTTTGCAATTCCAGATTTGCCCGAGTCAATGACTTTGGCAAGCTGCGCAAAATATGATCCTGCCTCGGATGCCTCACCGGCCAGAGTCGTACTGAGGATGCGCGCGTCATATCCCAGCCGTTCTGCGGTTTTCCGCGCTGCGCTTACGGCCAGCGTGTTGTTCCCCAGGATGATATTGACGGTATTGCTAAATACGGGGTTGCCTGCTTTAGGCGTCTCAGGAATATTTCCCTGCGCACCCTGAACAAGATGGTCTCTCACGGCTTGCGGCAACTTGTCTTCAAGAGCGTATTTCCGAACGATCGAGAGGGCATCCTGAAACGTTGTGTGATCGGGGGCGGTAATACCTGACGCGATGGTGTCGATTCTGTCGCCAATCACATCCGATAAAATAAGGTTGATGAGTCTTGCGGGGCTGGCGATCTTTGCCAGGCCTCCGCCTTTTACTTTCGAAATATGCTTCCGAATGCAATTCATCTCATCTATGTCCGCGCCGGATGCAAGCAGGACCCGGGTTGTTTGCCGCTTATCTTCCAGGCTTATTCCGTCCGCAGGCAGGCTCAACAATGACGATCCTCCGCCGGAAATGAGGTTAATGATGAGCGTGTGAACGTCTGCCGCGCCCGCCATCTGTGACAGGATTCGTGCCCCTTCCAGACTGTTTTCATCGGGTACGGGATGGCCCGCTTCCATGACTTGAATTTTCCGAAGCTTACGTCCGTGGCCGTATTTTGTGATGACGAATCCCTTGGAGAGTTCGCCTTCCAGGATGCTTTCCATGGCGGATGCCATACGGGCCGATGCCTTACCGATGCCCAGGACGATCACCTGTTTATAGCAGGAAAGGTCTTCTGAAATCTTTGTGTCCTGGCCATGGATCAGCAGTGTCCGGCCGTCCTTCTTTACGCGAGACTGAATAAGGCCTGCCGGATCAACCTCACGAACGGCATCCCGGTAAATATTTTCCAGATCTTTAACAGGGTTCACGGTATTCTTTCTCCGTGCAAAGTGTTCGTATAACTACCATCAATTGGTCTTGAAATGTCAAGGATAAAGATGCGATCCTATTTGTGTCCTTGAACGTGTCGGAGGTTGGCAGGGAATCGTCAACTATCGACTGTAAACCGCACCGCTTAACTGATACCATTTCGATTTCAAAGGATAACGCGACGGCAGTGAAACTCGAATTACAGTTACGCAGTAAACTGGAATTCGTTAGTTGAACTGTCCCGCTTCAGTGGGGCAAGGAGGAGGTGCCGGAAGCGCGTCCAGTAAGGGGACGCTGCGGGTCTGTTGAAAAACCACATGTTTGGGGGCTGTTCAAAAA
>PLMV01000212.1 GCA_003141615.1 Syntrophaceae bacterium | reverse complement strand
TTCTATAAAGCTGGTTTGCATTCTGGTAAAAATAAAGGTTTTTCTTTAAACGACAAAATTGGAGTTGTTTGTGTCGAAGGTATAATTGCTGATTCCCGGTTAATAACCGAGCAATTGGATGAGTTCGGCAAGGATGATTCTATAGTTGCCATCGTTTTGCGAGTGGATTCGCCCGGCGGAGGTGTAGCCGCTTCTCAAGAAATTTACGATGCCGTGATTGAGCTCAAGAAAAAGAAAAAGGTTGTCGTCTCCATGGGTTCAGTTGCCGCTTCCGGCGGTTTGCTTGTAGCTTGTGCCGCGGATAAAATTGTCGCAAATCCCGGAACCATTACAGGCAGTATTTCAGCAATTATGCAGTTTGCCAATGTCGAAGAATTGATGAAGAAAATCGGATTGAAATCTTCAGTAGTAAAAAGCGGGCAATATAAAGATATTGGATCGCCCCTAAGAGATATGACTCCTGAAGAGAAAGTAATTATTCAGGATCTGGTAGATGACATCTACAATCAGTTTGTCGACGTGATTGTTAAAGAACGGAAACTTCCCCGGGAAAAGGTTGTCGAGATTGCTGATGGCCGTGTATTTTCCGGACGTAGGGCGAAAGAACTTGGGTTGGTTGATTATCTTGGCGACATGTCATCTGCTGCCAAACTGGCGAGTAAATTAGCGGGAAAAGACGGCAAATATGAACTGGTTTACCCCAGCAAAAAGCGAACATCTATTTTTGATTATCTATTGGAAAGCACGGCTAGCCAAATAAGCAATTCTCTGAAAGAAAAAATGCAAAGTTTCAGTGGCTTAAGTTATCTGTATTATCCTGTCAGGTAAAAGGTAAATTTGATTATGACTAAAAACGATTTAATTAAAAAATTACAGGAAGAATTGAAATCTTATTCCCTTCAGGATGTAACTTATGCCGTAAATATAATATTTGATTCGATGATTAATGCGATAAAGCGCGGAGAACGTATTGAGCTGAGGGGGTTTGGCAGTTTTGTAGTCAGAGAAAGAAAACCACGTCTGGGCCGAAATCCCAAATCCGGCGCCGAAGTAAAATTGGAAGAAAGAAAAGTGCCATTTTTTAAAACCGGTAAAGAATTGCGAGTAATGGTAAATAATAAATAATGACTTATCAAACAATAATTATTGAAAAGAAAAACGGATACGCTGTAGTTAAATTAAACCGTCCTCACGATATGAACGCGATTTCCAAAGAGATGCGGCAGGAATTATATACTGTTTTTGTTGATTTGGAGATTGATCCGGAAGTTAAAGCAATAATTATTACCGGAGGAGAATATGTTTTTTCGGCCGGTATGGATATCAAAGAAATGTCAAACCTGCCTAATGAGGAAAGTGATGAATTTCTTAAATCAATGATGAGGTATTTGAAAAGGATTTATTCCTGCAATAAGCCGGTAATTGCTGCTGTAGGCGGTATTGCATTAGGCGGCGGTTTTAATCTGGTTACTATCTGTGATCTTGTTGTTGCCTCCGAAAGCGCGATCTTTTGTCATCCCGAGTTAAAATTTGGATTTAATCCGTTTTTTTATCCATTGAGTCAAATTGTGGGAATAACCAAGGCCAAGGAAATAGTAATGCTGGGCGAACCAATAGGAGCTAATGAAGCCTTAAAAATAGGGTTAGTCAATAAAGTTGAGCCGCCGGAGAAGTTTATGCAGGTGGCGGAAAATATGGCGGAGACATTGGCGAAACGTTCGGCCAAAGCTTTTGAAGAATTAAAAAATCTCTGCTCTATTGTTCCGCGCATGGATAAAATGGCAGCACTGGATATAGAATCGTCTATATGCGCGTTACTCTTTGCCCGTGATGAACGCAAAATTCAAATGAACGAAATGTTGTCTTTGGAAAAATCACGCAAGAAAAAATAGTGAGACAAAAACTTCAGGAACGAAGTGAACTGAAGCTTGTAAGTCGAACTATCCCAGGAGCAGAGCGACGCGGGATTTGACACTCGCTGAAAACGAACGTAATGAAGTTTGTCCCTGCCACCTAAAGGTGGCGGGATAATTCGCTCTAAGATTTTCCGGGCACTACGTTTCGGAAAATCAAGGCTCATTAAAATTACAAATTATCCCAATCATTTCCCTGTACGGCAAAATCTTTAAGCTGGTCTCTTCTCTTTTTATGCTGGAGCTTTTTTAAGGCCTTAGCTTCAATTTGCCGGATTCTTTCACGAGTAACCCCCATCATATCGCCCACTTCTTCCAAGGTAAAGGGTCCATAGTTGCAGGCAACCCATGTACAATTTAAAAAGCCCTCGTTTTTTAAACGCCACTCACAAGTACTGTCAGTGCATATCTCACTAATTAGAGTCATCTTTTTCTTGCAGGTATATAAATTAATCATGGAGAAAACTCCTTATTTTTAAAGTTGTTTTGAATATAATGATTTATTTAAGGAAATCAAGTGGAAATATTAAAAAACATTCTTGTCCTGAATATGGAAAAAAACAAAAAAGCTGCCGCGGCTCAAAATCAGATCTTTTGTGCTGGCCTTCTTTCGGGAACGTATTGATGTTCAATCCTGCCTTCATTCCATTCGGGAGAAACATATAAATTACAATAACAACTGCCGTATTCCTTGATATCTTCCGGCCGGTACTGACAGGGGCATATAATATCGGCGTCTTTTTCGCGGTTACCAGCCGCCAGACGGCAGGGGCAGGACATGTAGCCGTAACGTTCTTTGTTGATTAAAAGATCACCTAAAATTGTCAGAACCCATTCTTTATCTTTGTTAAAGAAATAGCCTTTTGGTTCCTGAACCTTTTTTAACATTTCATATAGTTCGGCGGGAAGCATTAAATACCTAAAGCCTCCTTGATATCGCTTTCCCGGAAACCTATAATTACAAGATCGCCAATGATAATGGTTGGGAAAGAACGCTGGGGATTGTATTGTTCAACTTCTTTTAAAATATTTTGCCTTTCATCGCCTTGAAGTAAATCAACATCGACATAATCAAAATCAATGCCGTTATCGTGCATGAATTTCTTTGTAGCTTTGCAATGACTGCAGGTGCTCAATGTAAACATTTTAACTTTAGCGGCCATTTTCTACTCCTTAATTTTGGTGTCCTTATTTAACCGGATTTCGAAAAAATGACAATGGGTTATTTTTGAGTATGGACTAAACGTTGTGATTAAAATCGCAGACGCGTGTTTTTAGATGATACTCAGGGGCCAAAGATCGGCATGGGTACAATTTGATTTACGCGAAGCCAGTCGGTCATATTATGGACGAGTTCAATAAAAGGCATGGTGTCATAGTCGATAGACCTTTGCCGACAAGCTCTATGCATCTCAGACTGAAAAGTCTTGAATCTGTTGTGGATTTCTGGACCTGGAGGAATGGTTGTTCGACGAGAAGCTGTGACGAGCCAATTGCGGATAGCCAGAATCAATTTTTTTTGACTATTCTTGTGTGCTGTTACATCAATGCCTGAAATATCCGAAATGAACTTCTGATATCGATATTGCTGTTTCTCCAAGACGAGGCATTGTTTTCGCTTTTGTTTTACACTACCAAAATGCTTCGCACTGTAAAAGACGCCGAGTTCAAATGGCATATTGAACCGTGGAAGATTTAATTGATAGTCAAGTTCAATGCGTGACAGATCGTGTACTCCGTAACGGCATTGATGAATTATGTCAATAATCGCAGCTAAGCGGAACTGTGTAGCGTTGTCGACTTCTTTGGAACAACGTGGAACAAAACCAGAGTCGAGAATTACGAACACACACGCACGAAACATATTTGCATACTGTTCATCAAATGGGCAGTTTATGAATACTTGATCATTGTACGCGTTATTTTTCATATTTCTCAAAAATCCGGCGTAATTGCTCTGCTCTTTCTTTCTCTTTGAGAAACGCTTTACCAGGTTGGGCCGCTTCCTTAAGACGCTTGAGAGCATCTTGATAAGCATTACTCGGTTTAACTGCCTCTTGAAGACGCTTAAGTGCATCCTGATAAGCATTACTCGGCGCAGCCGCTTCCTTTAGACGCCTGAGAGCATCTTGATAAGCATTACTCGGTTTAACTGCTTCTTGAAGACGCTTAAGTGCATCCTGATAAGCATTGCTTGGCTTAGCTGCTTCTTGAAGACGCTTGAGTGCATCCTGATAAGCGTTGCTAGGTTTATTAGATTCTTGAATACGTCTGAGAGCCTCCTGATAAGCAATACTAGGTTTAAGTGCTTCCTGAAGACGCTTAAGAGCGTCATTGCTCGCTTTATTTGCTTCCTGAAGACTCTTAAATAAATCCTGATAAGCATTGCTTGGCTTCGTTGCTTCTTGAAGATGCTTAAGGGCATCCTGATAAGCGTTGCTCGGCTTAGATGCTTCTTGAAGATGCTTAAGGGCATCCTGATAAGCGTTGCTCGGCTTAGATGCTTCTTGAAGTCTTTCTAGAGCTCGTAGGTATGCTTCCCGTTCGACAAAGCTAGGTCTATCCTGCTCAAGTTGCGGGTGTTGTTTTATTTTTCTCTTAATCATAATAATTGTAAGAACTTTTTTATTTTTAATAGCGCACTGTTTAATAACTATCAATCAAAATATTTTATTAAGTCGGAATGGAAAATATAAAAATATTTAGGTGTCACTATCCCGCTCCGCTTCGCTTCGGGGATAGTTCGACTTACGCTTCAAACTTCATCCCGACTCGTCGGGATTCGTTTTCAGCGAGTCTCACTATTTTTCCTCATGCCCTCTGGTTAAATAAAAGGTTGCCAGGTCGAAGAATATAGTCATTCGTCTTTGCAGTTCAAAGGTCATTAAAAGCTCAAGATTCTTTTGCAGGGCATCCTGCGCCAGCGCGAAAGTCCAGATGTGTTTGCGGATAAGGCTGAGCGCGCTTAATGTTCCGCTGATTTTAAAGCCGGATTTCTTTCTTTCCCTGCCCAGGTTGGTGTAAAAATTCCTAATCCTGCTGACATCGTGCAGGCCTCCCAGCCAGAGAGTTAACTGGGAAAGAATTCTGTCGCAGATATTATACAAAACTGCTCTTTCCACTTTGTGGTATTCGGCGGTGGATGGATTTTCCGCAATATCTTCCAGCCATTGTTCGACAATCTTTTCTTTGTTTTTAATAATTATGTTGACCAGACGGCGCGTCAGAGAATTTTTCGCGACCGCGGGCGGAAGCGTTTTTTTATCCGTATGCTCGATGGAATCAAATATCGCCCAGTAATCTCTTCTGCTTTTAATGTAGGCGTCCAGAGCTCTTTTATTGGAACGGAAGGCGAGCGGTGGCAATTTGTTTACCGGCCAGAAACGGGCCTGCGAGCAATCATCACCGGCACAAAGTTTTCCGCCGCTTTGTTCCACGACAAAAGTCAAAAAAAGCAGATCGCCGTAAAAGCGGCTCTTGTAGGAATCAACATCGAGCAATTTTATAATTTTGCCCTTAATGCCCGTTTCTTCTTTCAGTTCCCGCAGTGCCGCTTCTTCTATGCTTTCTCCGGCCTCGGCAAATCCTGAGGGGAGGCACCAGAGTCCTTTGGAGGGCGGCCTGCCGCGCTTGACTAAAAGTATCCGGCGCGAGGATTCAATAATCGTGGAAACCACCGGCAGAGGATTTTCATAAAAATAAGAATTACAACAGGGGCAGAAATCTCTAAAGACACCATCTTCGCTTTTTTTTGTAATTTCTCCTCCACAGTAAAGGCAATGCTTGCGTTGTTTTTTCATTATGTTTCCTCTAAAATTAATCCCGCGTTTTAAATCACCATAAACCGCGGGAGGTCGCGTTATTCTATGGAGCCTCCGGCTCCTGTCGGAGGGTGCTCCACTGGATGTGAGCAAATAAAAATTTTGTCATCCTTGCACATGGTGACTAAATTTTTCTTCATTGCCGAATCTTGCAGTTCCAGCATAAGCTGATTAATGATGGTTTTATTATGGGTGTCGGTTCCCGTCAGGAAAAAAGATTTTTTAAATTGGAAGTAATCTATAAAAGAACCAATTTCCTGCGGTTGGAAAACCAGTGTGTTTTTAAAATCAATTGCCAAAATCCTGCCGAAAAACGGATGGAGAAGCTTTTCGCCGTTTTCAGCGGAAAATTGTTCAAAAATGAGTTCTATCGGCAAGGATTGTTTGTCATCTAGTGAATTATTCTGCTTCAAGATTTTTTTGACAATGCCGACCATCTCCCGCATATCGGCCTGGGAATGGGTAATGGTTATAAAAAGCCCGTCTTTTTTTAGGATGCGGGCAATATCCGGAATCATATCGGCAAAAAAGTATAAAGCGTAACTGCAGATAACTAAATCAAAAGAGTTGGCGGGATATTTTTTTATCTTATCAATGCCGGAAGAGAAAAAATAACCTGAATATCCGGCGCGCCGGCAGGCTTCCAGAAAGAAAGGTTTATATTCGGGGATAATATCAATTCCGGTGATTTTTGCTTCCGGATGCAGTTTGTCTTGGAGAGCTTCGGTAAAAGCGCCGAAAGCGCAGCCTAATTCCAAAACATTTTGACAGTTCGAGAGGTCAGTTTGCTCCAAGGCTGTTTTTCTAATGTCTTCTTTATTGGTGGAAAACCGGCGGATTAATTGCGCGATAGACAGATGCTTTTGTACATCGCGGAACACTTTGCGAATCTTTTTTTTATCAAGAACTTCCGCCATATTACATGCCTTAATTAAAAGTGTTTCATTAACATTTATTTTCTACATCCATAATCTTGGCTACTCTTCTTGAATGCCTGTCTCCGGCAAATTTTGTATCCATAAATTTTTCGATCATTTTAATAACCGGCACGGAATATTTCACCCTGCCGCCAAAAGCGATAAAATTGGCGTCATTGTGCGCTTTGGCCATCTCGGCGGTAAAGAGGTCATGAATTAAGGCACACCGGACACCTTTGATTTTATTTGCGGTTATGGACATTCCAATTCCTGTGCCGCAAAGCAGAATGCCGAAATCATACCCGCCTTTTTTAAATTCTTCGCAGGCAGTTACGGCAATATCGGGGTAATCTACAGAATCATCGCTATTTACCCCCATATCTTTTATTTCGCAATTCTTTGTTTTTAAAAAGGATATAATTTCACTTTTTAAAGTCACGGCGCCATGATCGGAGGCAATAATAATTTTTTTCATTAGTAATTTCTCCTAAAGAGATTTTTGTGAAACTCCAATTCCGAAAGCGAAGCGTATTGGAATTGGCAAGTTGAACAATCCCGCAAAGCGGAGGGTAGAAAATACCCCAAAGCTTGCTTTGTGGTTTCATACCCGTGATTCTAAATTTCTCAACTCTTATTTTTACGAGATTTCAGAATAAGTCAATAAAAAAACTTTGCTTCGCGGGCATATTTGCGTTAAAAAGTGCCATGCAGGAATTATTGACGAAGTATTTCAATTATCTTTTAATTGAGCGCGGTGTGGCTCAAAACACACTGGAATCCTATGGCCGTGATTTACGCCGGTTTATTTTATTTGTTGAAGAAAACAGGAAAATAGCGGATGTAAAGGAGGTCACGCCGGAGGTAATCGTTGAATATCTGACGCAGATCAGAGACGAAGGATTAGCGGCTAATTCTATGAACCGGTCGCTGGCCGCTTTGAGAGGATTTTATAAATATCTGCTTCGCGAAAAGATAATCATCCAGAATCCGCTGGCCAATATTGAACTGGCGAAAGTCTGGATGAAACTGCCCGATACGATAAGCAAGGAGGAAATGAAAACTATTTTAGATCAGCCGGGAACTCAGACGGTTGCCGCTATCCGCAATACAGCCATGCTGGAGCTTTTATACGCGACGGGAATTCGTGTTTCGGAATTAATTAATCTGACGATGAATAGCGTTAATTGGCAGGTCGGTTTCCTGATTGTCATGGGGAAGGGCAGCAAAGAAAGGATTGTTCCGATCGGCAAAATAGCTTACGATTGCGCCAGGCGTTACGTTGATGAGGCCAGACCGCAATTAATGCAGAAAAAAAGCACGGATGTATTATTTTTAAACCGCTTTGGAGGAAAATTTACCAGACAGGGATTCTGGAAAATAGTTGTCGGTTACGCCCGGAAAGCCGGATTGCGGAAGAATGTTTATCCGCACACGTTCCGCCATTCTTTTGCTTCTCATCTTTTGGAAGGCGGCGCCGATTTGCGTACAGTGCAGGTGATGTTAGGGCATTCTGATATTTCGACAACGCAGATTTACACGCATATAACGCGAGAGAGGTTAAAAGAGGTTCATCAGAAATATCATCCACGGGGCTGATTTTGGCGGATTGTCCGTGAATAAGAAAATTTTAAAATTCAATTAGTGGAGCCCCCTCCGGAAGGAGCCGGAGGCTCCCTATAATAATGAGACCCAAGCTTCAGAAACAAAGTGCATAACCTGTGAAGGTCATCTGCGACTGAAGCTTGCTGGTCGAATTATACCGCAGAGCAGAGGATAAAGCGACCTCCCGTGGCTGGAGTCGCGGGATTGAGAGTTTAATGGTTAATCGGCTGGTAAATAAAAAAGAACAAAGCGGGAGAATATCGTTTCCCGTAAAAAAGATATCGATCGCGCTTGTTTTCGTTATTTTAATTTCTGTCTTATTATTTTTTTTCTATCCTCAATTTTTCCGTTCTCTGGCATTTAAGGCCTCCAGAATAAAAAACACTTTTTCCCATTACGTATTACAAGACAGACCTCATTTTTATTATCTGGAAGTGGAGAAAAACGGCAATGATATTCGTGTCGGCAAGGACGAAGTTCTGGAGGTGACTTACCGCGACGAATTTGTGGTCAAATCTGTGGCCAGTGATGATCTAACGGGCAAATACACAACGGTGAATGTTGAGGGCTTGAGTAAAGGCGTTAATGACCTGGGTATTTTATTGCGAGGTATTGATCTCGTCAATAAAATAATAAAAAGCGGCGTTATAATTAATGATTCCGGGATCGTCTCCGATTATAAAATCTTAATAAATTATCGCAACGAAACGATAGCCGTAATTCCACTGAAAATTGTAATTACGCCTCAGGACTGGTTTCGGTTTGCTAAAGATTCATCGAACGTTAAAGAACAAATCGAATATTTGAAAAAAGCGATAGTCATGAATAAAAACGATATCAGTGTGCGCAAGATTCTTGCCGGTGTTTATTCGCGGCAGGGCAGGTTGGATGATGCCATCAGCCAATACAAAGATGTAGTGGAGCTTAAACCTGATGATTCCGTAGCGCTGGGAGAATTGGCTAAATGCTATATCAAGAAAAAAGAATTTGACAATGCGATCAAGATATCAAGGAGGGTTATCAAAATCAACCCGAAGGAAGCGCAGGCTTATATCAGTCTCGGTCTTTCTCTGGCGGAAAAAGGATTGTGGAGTCAGGCGATACAAAGTTACCGCGAGGCGGTGCGGATTGAACCGGATAATTATCCGGTTAGATTCAAATTGGGAGAAGCCTACAGAAAGAACAATATGATAAATTCAGCCATTGACGAATACAAATATATTGCTGAACATTCAAAAGAAGCGGACTTGGCCTTACTTCCTTTGGGTGATATTTATTTAAAACTCAAAAAATACGATGACGCCATTAAATGTTATAAGGAAGTTATAAAAAAGCAGCCGCGACAGGTTGCCGCTTACGCCAATCTTGCTTCTGCCTATGCCGGAAGCGGCAAATGGTCAGAAGAACTGGATAATTTGAAAAAAGCGGTCTCATTAAATCCTGATGAGCCGACAATCCGCTTCAATCTGGGTGCAGCTTATGAAAGAAGAAAAATGGACGCTGAAGCGATTAAAGAATACGAGAATGTGTTAAAAATTAATCCTGGAGATGCCGATGCTCCAGAGCGTCTCGCTGATCTGGCGCTTAAAAATAAGAAATTTGCTCAGGCAGTAAAATATTACGAAAGATTAACGGCAAAGGCTTCTAATAAATCTTCGATTTTTGCTAATTTGGGTTTTGCCTATGGCGAACTGAAAGAATATGCCGCATCAGCTGAAAATTATGAAAAAGCGATTAAATACGGTGCTAAAAGTTCCAATTTGCATTATAATCTAGCTTGCACATACGATAAGCTGGGAAAGGAAAAGAAGGCGATTGCCGAGTATGAAAAAGTATCTCCGCTGACCAAGGAAATATTAAGTATTCTTGCTGGATTCTACTTGAAAGAAAAAAAGTATGCGCCGGCAATCAAGTATTACAAAAAAATAGTTGAGCTGGAACCGAAAAAAGCTGCGTCTTACGAAAGTTTGGGGTATGCTTATGCCGCTTGTAATGATTTGGATGCGGCCATTAAAAATTACAGGATTGCGTTAAAATACGACCGTGAAGATGATGAGCTTTATGCTAACTTAGGGGAAGCTTATGAAAAAAAAGGATTGTATCAGGAGGCACTGAAAGCATACACCAACGCCTACGAGCTTAATCCGGAATCTGCAAAAGCCGCCCAAAAAATACCAAAACTTAAAATTCAACTTTTGCAGAAGAAAGCGCAGAAAAAAACAAGAGGTGACGAAGAATGAAGCAAATTAACATAGGTGATTTTATTATTGGGGATAATGTGAAATTTGTTTTGATTGCCGGTCCCTGCGTTCTGGAAAATGAAGCAGTGGCAATGAATACCGCTCGATATCTGCAAAAACTCACGCAAAAATTGAAAATCCCTTTTATCTTTAAGGCTTCTTACGACAAAGCAAACAGGACTTCGATTAAATCTTATCGAGGCCCCGGAGCTAAAAAAGGATTGGCAATGTTAAAAAGAATCAAAGAGAAGTTAGGCATACCGTTGCTTTCCGATGTGCATCGTTTTGAGGAAATTGATGCCGCCGCGCAAATATTGGATGTTGTGCAGGTGCCGGCTTTTCTGTGCCGTCAGACGGATTTTATTACCGAAATCGCAAAAAAAGCACGCGTAATTAATATAAAGAAAGGGCAGTTTTTAGCACCCTGGGATATAGCTAATATAATAGAAAAGGCAAAAGCAGTTGGTAATGAAAACATTATGATTACAGAACGGGGCGCATCGTTTGGCTACAATAACCTTGTTTTTGATGTGCGTTCTTTGCCCATTATCAGGAATATGGGATTTCCGGTAATATTTGATGCCACACACGCGGTGCAATTACCCGGAGGCGAGGGAACGGCATCAGGCGGTCAGAGGGATATGGTCAAGTATCTGGCACGGGCGGCGGTAGCCGCGGGCGTGGATGGCGTATTCTTGGAAGTGCACCGCGACCCTCAAAAAGCGCTTTGCGATGGCGCCAATTCGCTTTATCTGGACGAACTGGAAGAACTGCTGACGATGTTGAAACAAATTGACAATTTAGTAAAAGCGCCAGCTCGGTAAATTCCGGGGTAATCCATGAAAATTGGATGAAATATATTCGAAATCAAAATTCATAAAGGATAATTACGATGGTGAAAAGAGATATTAAAGAAAAACTCAAAGGAATAAAATTATTGATTTTGGATGTAGATGGCGTCATGACTGATGGGCGCATCATTATGGATAATGAAGGGAAGGAGATAAAAAATTTTGATGTCCGTGATGGACACGGGATAAAGATACTTCAGCGTTATGGAATCAAAGTCGCTATTCTCACAGGGCGAAAATCGAAAGTAGTTGAGTATCGGGCAAAGGATCTGGAGATTAATGATGTTTATCAGGGCGCGTTTAATAAAAAGGAAGTTTTTGGAAGAATTTTAGAAAAACACAAATTATCGGCCAGCGCGGTGGCTTTTTTAGGTGATGATATTGTGGATATACCTGTTTTAAAAAGCGTGGGTTTTTCCGCGGCGGTTGCTGATGCTATCGACGTAGTGAAAAAATCGGTTGATTATATTACCGGGCATAAAGGCGGTCAAGGCGCAGTAAGAGAGATTTGTGAAATGATTTTACAGGCTCAGGGCAAATGGCCGGAAATCGCCGCTAAGTATGAGTTTACAGAATATGTATAAATTATAAAAAAATGGTACTCTAGTTAGCAGCATTTCTTCAATTCATCTTCTCTGATCATCCTTATACCTTTACACACGAGAATCTGAGTGATATAATAAAACCAGTTATACGGTGGTACTGGGCAATAACGGAACATCACTGATTTGAGTAAAAAATGAAATTAAGTAAAAAGTCGATAATTATATCGTCAATAGTAGTCGTTTTAATAGCCATTTTGATTACTGCCATAGCAATAATCAAGATTAAAGTAAATAAACCCGGGAATTTGTTAAAGGCATTGCCGGATGTTGATCTGCAAATTAAAGGTTTCAACTATATGGAAGTTGGTGAAGCCAATGCCAAATGGGAAGTAAAAGCTGATACCGCTACATATAACAAAAAACAAAACCTTGCTGTATTTGATCGGGTTCAAATAAAGTTAACAACGTCTGACGGTAAAGTTTTTGTAATGAGCGCTGATAAAGGCCGGATGTTTACAGATAAAAAGAATATTGAAATAAAAGATAATGTGGTCATCATTTCTGATACTGGCGATAAATTTTCCACTGATCATTTAAATTATAACGATGCCGAAAAAAAGTTTTATACCGATGCGCCGGTAACCATGGAAAATAAGCGTATGAAAATAACAGGTGTGGGGCTGACGCTCTTCATGAATACCGGAGAATTAAATCTTTCCTCCCTGGTTAAAGCAAAAATAAATTAATCGAGAAATGAAATGATTGATAAAAAAGTATATTCGTTTATTTTATTTATTATTTTGTTAACGGCGCCCTGCACATATGCTGATAATAATTTTATAAGTAAACAATCTGATGAACCTATTGAAATTACGTCCAACCGAATGGAGGCTTTTAACGAAAAGAAACTGGTTGTATTTTCCGGTAATGCAATAGCCAAACAAGGCAATAAAGTACTGAAAGCAGACCAGTTAAATTTGTATTATAAAAAAGAGCCTGATAAAAAAGTTAAAGTCGGAACAACAGAAACCGAAGGAACTGGCAATCTGGAGAAAATAGAAGCAAAAGGAAATGTTTCCTTAACGCAGGGAGAAAGAGTAGCCACCGGAGATGAAGCAATATATTTACGGGATAGCGGTAAAGTTATTTTGACTGGCAATGCTGTATTGAGCGAAGGCAAAAACTCAATTAAAGGAGATAGAGTGATAGTTTTTCTCAATGAAAATAGGGGAGTAGTGGAGAGTAATACAAAAAAACAAGTAAAAGCAATAATTTATCCCCAGGAAAAGAAAAAAGCAGGAGTCAATTAGCGAGCATTTAGCGCTTTAAATTATGAGCAATTTATCGACAAAAGGGTTAATCAAAATCTACAATAAGCGAAAAGTCGTCAATCAGATTGACTTATCGATTTCGCCGGGCGAAGTTGTCGGTTTACTCGGCCCTAATGGCGCCGGCAAAACAACCACTTTTTATATGATTGTTGGACTGATTAAGCCGGATGCCGGGGAAATTTTTCTAGATGGCGAAAATATTACTAGATTTCCCATGTATTTAAGGGCGCGCAAAGGTTTAAATTACCTGCCGCAAGAACCATCAATTTTCCGCAAGCTTACTGTAGAAGAAAATATCCTGGCTATTTTAGAAACTCTTGATTTGCAAGAGGAAGAAAGAAGAGAAAAACTTCAAGAACTTCTCTGTGAACTTGATCTAACCGGGCTGGCGAAAAATCATGCTTATTCTCTTTCCGGAGGCGAAAGAAGAAGAGTGGAGATTACACGGGCATTAGTTACCTCTCCGAAGTATATGCTTTTAGATGAACCTTTTGCCGGTATTGATCCGCTTGCCGTTGCGGATATCCAAAAAATAATCGAAAAATTAAAAGCCAAGGGAATAGGCATCATTATTTCCGATCACAATGTGCGGGAGACTCTTTCCTGTTGTGACCGGGCATACATAGTCAATGAAGGGGCTATACTTGTTGAAGGTGCGCCGGATAAAATTGCTCATAGCGAACTGGCGCGAAAATTCTATTTTGGTGAAGCTTTTAATTTATAAAAAAATCGCAATCGATGATTGTTTACTATTATGGCGTTTGAGTTAAAACAAAATTTAAAACTTTCCCAGCAGTTAATTATGACACCCCAGCTGCAGCAGGCGATAAAATTGCTGCAGTTATCCCGACTGGAACTTGTCGAAACAATTAATCAGGAGATGGAAGAAAATCCTCTTTTGGAAGAAGTTTCCCCTGACGAAGGAAATGATGAGGAAGTTCATGCGGAAATCGCAGAAGATATCCGGCCTGTTGAACGTGAAGAAGTAAAAGCTATTGAACGTGCAGAAGAACTAATCGGTGAAGGAGATAACCGTGAAGAGTTTGATTGGACTAATTATCTGGAAGATTATGGCCCGGTAGGTGTAACGTATGGCGGCAAAGATGCGGAAGAGCATTCCTGGGATAATGTTCTCACCGAAAGTCAATCGCTGACAAAATATTTGATGTGGCAGATGAATCTTTCATCTTTTACGGAAGATGAAACACGCGTCAGCACTCAAATTGTCGGCAATCTTGACCAAAATGGTTATCTATGCGCGACTGTGCCGGAAATTGGTCAGTTGGAAAATGTCAGCGAAGAATTCGTTGAAGCCGTTTTGAAAAGGGTTCAAGAATTTGACCCGCCGGGAATTGCTGCCCGTAATCTTCAGGAATGTCTATTAATTCAAGCGAGAATGTTGGGCGTAAAAAACAAGATTATTGAAGTTATCATCAAGGATTATCTTAAAGACCTGGAACTGAAAAATTATGTCCATATTGCCCATAAATTAAAAGTTCCTCTGCGCGACGTGGAGATAGCAGTATTATTAATCAGTAGAATGAATCCAAAACCNNGATGAATATAAAATAATTCTTAATGATGATGGTTTACCGCGTCTGCGCATCAGTAATTTTTATCGTGAAATTATGGCGGGACTTACCGATCATGGCCATGGTGAGGAAGAAAGCGGAAAAAAATACATCAAAGATAAAGTGCAATCTGCTACATGGCTGATTAAAAGCATACAACAGCGGCAAAATACAATTTATAAAGTGGCGGAAAGCATTGTCAAATTCCAAAGAGATTTCTTTGATCGCGGTATTGATTTCCTCAAACCGTTAGTGCTGCGCGATATTGCCAGTGACATAGAAATGCACGAATCAACGATCAGCCGAGTGGTTAGCAATAAATATGTGCATTCTCCCCAGGGAATTTTTGAAATGAAGTACTTCTTTGGCAGTTCCATTAAAAGAACATCTGAGGGAACCATTGCATCGAAAAGTGTCAAAGAAGAAATTAAGCAAATAGTCAGTGGGGAAAAGCCCAAAAAACCTTATAGTGATTGCGAGATTGTTGATCTGCTGGAAGCAAAGGGAATCAATATTGCCAGGCGCACTGTTGCTAAGTATAGGGAAATGATGGGTATTCTACCTTCTTCGAAGAGGAAGAAATATTTTTAAGTTATTTCATTTGGGTTGCGGCTTTAAAGATAGATGATGTAAAATTTTGATTGACTTTTAGTTTTTACATCAATATATGACTGGCCTTTCTTTATTGCCAGTTCAATGGTAAGTTATAAAAGAAAAAATTATTGGGTCGGGCAGATTAATTTAATTGAGGAGGAATGATTATGAAGATTTCGGTAACGTTTAGAAATGGTGAGGGTGAAAACTGGCAAAAGGTTTACGCAGAAGAAAGAATTCAGAAGCTGAGAAAATATTTAGATACACCTGCCGAAGCTCATATTATCGTTTCCATGGAAAAATTCAGGAATTTTGTAGAAATCAATCTAAGCTCTAACGGTTGGAATATAAATGCAAAAGAAGAATCCAAGGACATGCATCTTGCACTCGATAGCTGTATAGAAAAAATAGAAAAGCAACTTAAAAAACAAAAAGAAAAGATAAGAGAACATAAACCTAAAAGTATTCGCCGCGGCAAGGAAAAATCAGATGAAGGAGAAGAAGCGGAGGAATCAAACATAAGTAAAATTGCGGAAACGCGTAAAGTCATACTGAAGCCCATGTCTTTTGATGAAGCGATAATGGAAATAGAAGGAACCCAAGATCGCTTTATTATTTATCGGGATTCTTCTTCTGAAAATGTAAGTTTGGTATATCGTCGCGATGATGGAAATTATGCGCTTATTGAGACAAACAGCTGAACGGGTGGTTTATAAACTGAGCCTGTGCCATAAAATCACGATTAAGGTGTGGTAAATGCAGTTGGATCAAATTTTTAAAATTGAATTTATTAATGCCAATTTATCGGCTAAAACAAAAACTGAGGCGTTAACGGAGTTAGTTAATACCATTATCCGGGGCGGCTTTAAGCTTAATTCTTCCTCGATTATTGAAATTTTACAACAGAGAGAAAATCTTGGTTCTACAGGAATAGGCGACGGGGTTGCCATTCCTCATGGAAAAATACCTGAACTTGATGATCTCATTGTCGCTTTTGGACGTAGCACGGAAGGCATTGATTATGATTCCTTGGATGGAAAGCCCGTACATCTTTTTTTCNNGATTTCTAAAATGTTAAAAATAGCTAATTTTCGCAAAATGCTTTTGAAAGCAAAATCCCAAAGTGATTTATATAAAATAATTATTGATCAAGAGAATACCTGCATCCTTAGTTAAGAAAGGATTGTAGTTAAATGAAAAATCTGCGAGTCGTCATTATCACCGGTCTTTCCGGTTCCGGTAAAAGTACAGCGCTGCGGGCATTGGAAGATATTGGTTTTTTTTGTGTGGATAACCTGCCAGTCATTTTACTGCCGAAATTTCTTTCTATAACTACGTCTTCGTCACCGGAAATAAAACAAGTAGCCATGGTCATGGATTTGCGGGAAAGAAGTTTTCTCGATAAGTACCAGCGAATCTTTACAGGACTTAAAGAAAAAGGCTACAAAATTGAAATCCTCTTTCTTGAATCCAGCGACGATTCTCTTTTGCATCGCTTTAGCGAAACCAGACGTATTCATCCTCTTTCCGAAAGGGGACTGATTATGGAAGGCATATTGATGGAAAGAGAAAAATTATCATCCTTAAAAAAAATGGCGGACAAGATTATCGACACAACTTCCCTTAATGTTCACCAGCTAAAAGACATCGTGCAAAGTCATTTTTTGCCGTCTTCCAGGCAGAAAAAAATGGTTATTAATGTAACTTCTTTCGGCTATCGTTATGGATTACCCGTTGATGCTGATCTTGTTTTTGACGTAAGATTTTTACCCAATCCTTATTTTGTCGAAAATTTAAAAAATTATGACGGCCATAATGCTGATGTGCAAGACTATGTTTTGCAAAACAAAGAAAGTAAAGAATTCTTGAAGAAAATATTAGATTTAATGAATTTACTTATTCCCCTCTATGAAAAAGAAGGGAAGGTGCGTTTAAATATTGCCATGGGTTGCACAGGAGGCAAACATCGTTCCGTAGTTATGGCTAATAAATTAGATTCATATTTTTCGTCGATGAAGTATATGGTCAATTTAAACCATCGCGATATCAACAAAAATTAACAGGTTTATTAAAAGCAGTCTTAATTATTTATATTATCTTTTATCCAGTGCGGATCCCACCATTCCTGCGGGTTGACAAATTGTCCGCCGACAATAATACTGAAATGTAAATGATCTCCTCCGGCCAGGCCGGATGTGCCGGAATTACCAATTTTTTCACCCTTCGCTATATTTTTACCGACAGAGGTATTAATGATGGATAAATGTCCATATAAGCTGAATAATCCAAGGCCATGATCAATAATAACGGAGTTTCCGTAAATGCCTAAAGTGCCAGTGAAGACAACAATGCCGCTGTTAGCTGCTTCAATAGTCGCTTGAGTAGTTGAGGCCAGATCGACGCCGGTGTGAAGAGATTCACCAACGACTTTGCGGTCAAACAAGTAATCTCTCTTATCAGCAAAAAGCGCCATGGGAGCAGCATTGATCATGCGCAGGAAAGTGCCTTCCCAAAGTGCTTTAGGCGCGGACTTTTTGCAAATGTTTTGTATAGTCAGAAAATTTTCATTACGCATTTGAGAATTGATATAGATAAATACTTCCAGAGGAGTTTTCCCTCGCAGAGATGGAACCATTGCTTGAAATTCCGGCATCTTCTGCTGCAGAAAACTTTCGCTTAAATTCATTTTGTCTGCGCGAAATTTCTTTGCCTTGATCGTACAAGGGAATGCAATCCTTGTTTCATTTCCTGCATCATCACGAGCAAAGATCGTTATTCTCGTTTTTGTTTTGGTCGCGTCAATCGGTACGGCAAAATAGGTTACGGAAGTTGCTATATTATTTTGCAGTATAGTGTTACCGGGAGTAAAATAATCATTAACGTACACGCCTGTCGAAGCAATATGTTTAGATGACTGATAAGCGATAAAGCCTGTGCCGCCCTGATTTATGTAATTGACAGTTTTCAGGATATTAATCTGCGGCGGTATTGTGTCAACTTTTACCGACTGAGATAAAATTGTTTGATTTTTAAAAAGAGAATAATCAGTCGCTGTAATTTTGATGATAGCCGGACCGTCATGTAGTTTCAACTCCGCCGCATTGATAGTCAGGGATAAAATTTCCTGTTTTTGTCCTTTAGAGGGAATTTTCTTGTCAGCAAGAACCTGGCCTTTATTATCCTGAATTATTTCCGCGGTTAAATGGGAGAGACCACTTTTAGAATCAGAAAAAATAATTCCAATTGTTTTTTGTCTGCCGACGGCTGTAACTTCTTGATTAAACTTAATTACAGGTTTTTCTATTTCCAGATAACTGCCAAGATAAAACCAACAAAGCGCGGCGATAACTAAAATTGCGATAAAAACTTTGATATATAATAAATTGAATCTTTTCATAATAAACCCCTGAAATGTGAAATGCTTGGACTGCGCGGCTTATAATAGCTTTTAGAAGGTTTTGCAAGACAAATCTGCCAAAATATTATTGTTGAAACTCCAATTTAATGAGACGCGCTGAAAACGAACGAAGTGAAGNNGAAGCTAAGTGGGACTATTGTAAGGAGACCCAAACTTAAGAAACATAGTACACTTAAGCTTGCAGGGCGAATTATCCCGCAAAGCGGAGGGTATAATGTCCCGCAGCTTGCTGCGGAATCTGTTTCCAAAGCTTGCTTGGGGATTCATACCCGTGATCAGTTCAATCCCTTATTTTCTCTTGAAATATATTGAAGATAAAAACAGATAATTATGCCTTGATATTGTTAAGAAGCACTGTTATATTTTAACATCAACTCGCATGCGGCTGTATGCATTGGAACTGGTAAAATAAAAATTTACTGGAGAGATTGGAAGTATGCTTACAAACAAGAAAATTGTTCTCGGTATTACCGGAGGGATTGCCGCCTACAAAACAGCGGAATTAACCCGCGCGCTCATCAAGGCAGGGGCGCAGATAAAAGTCATTATGACCAAAAGCGCTACAGAATTTATCACTCCTTTAACTTTGCAAACCCTTTCACAAAATCAAGTATATACGGATATGTTTGTCCCGACGGATAAATACGATATGGCGCACATCGCCCTGGCGGAATTTGCCGATGCTTTTGTCATTGCGCCGGCTACGGGAAACATAATCGGAAAAATCGCTTCCGGCATCGGCGACGATTTACTTTCCACCACGATTATGGCTCAAGTCAAGCCGACACTAATTTGTCCGGCTATGAACGATAAAATGTTGGCTAACCCTATTGTTCAGGAAAATATAAATAAACTGAAAAAATTTGGTTATGTTGTAATGGATAGTGCAGTGGGTGAGTTGGCTTGTAAAACGCAGGGGGCAGGACGTCTGCCTGATGTTCAGGTAATTGTCGAAGAGATAGAAACGCTTCTGACTCCCAAGGATTTAGATGGTGTAAATATTTTGATTACCGCCGGTCCTACCGAAGAACCACTGGATCCAGTGCGTTTTATTACCAATTTATCATCGGGAAAGATGGGCTACGCTTTGGCCATTGCCGCACACAGGCGAGGCGCTAAAGTTACCTTAATCAGCGGTCCAACAACCTTGCCTCTGCCTCCGGTAGAAAAAATAATCAAAGTACGCACGGCACAGGAAATGCGCAAAGCAGTTCTGGATAATTATAAAAAAGCGACCATCATTATCAAAGCCGCCGCTGTTGCCGATTATTGCCCCAAAGTATTGGCCACAGAAAAAATCAAAAAGGATAAAAAAACACTTTCTGTGGAATTAAAAAGAAATCCGGACATAATTGCGGAAATCGGGAAAAATAAGGGTAACCGCATATTAGTCGGTTTTGCCATGGAAACACAAAATTTATTGGCCAATGCCCGGGAAAAACTAAAGACAAAAAATATGGATTTGATTGTTGCCAACAATTTACAGGAAGAAGGCGCCGGTTTTCGAACAGATACCAATATAATTACAATAATTGACCGTACGGGTAAAGCGGAGTCTTTTGAGAAAATGACAAAAATCGAAGCGGCTGAGGAAATTCTTAATCGCGTCCAAAAAATAATCAAAAAGAAGGGTAATAGTAAAAAGTAATGGAAGAATATTTTTCGGATCTGGCCAGGAATAAATTACAGACAGAATTACTCCATGCAGTTAAAGGGATCAAAGGACAAGTGATAAATCAAAACAGTTTATCTGTCGGGATGGATTGGAAGAAAATGCCTCAAGCCATTAAAAAAGTAAAGGCTGATTCCAGGAATAAGGAAGAGCAGTTAACAAAAGTTTGTCAGGAGTTGGCCAATTGCCGACTTTGCCAATTGGCTAAAACAAGACACAATCTTGTTTTTGGCGATGGCAATCCCCATGCGCGGATAGTTTTTGTCGGGGAGGCGCCCGGCGCTGATGAAGATGAGCAGGGCTTGCCCTTTGTGGGTCGGGCCGGACAGCTATTAACTGATATTATCGTCAAGGGAATGAAGCTGGAGCGCAAGGATGTTTATATCTGCAATATACTTAAATGCCGTCCACCAGGCAATCGTAATCCCCTGCCCGATGAAATAAGCAAGTGTGAGCCGTTTTTGAAAAAACAACTGCAGATTATTTCGCCAAAAATAATCTGCGCTTTAGGAACTTTTGCCGC